>DKKT01000022.1 GCA_002455425.1 Chthonomonas sp. UBA6659
CATCGGGGGAGGTGGCCCGCTCTGGCGGGACGGAGGGGGTCCGAACTCCAGGACCCGGGACAACCCCACCCGGTTCGCTGCGCTCACCGACCTCCCCGATGCCGGGCACAACGCATCCCGGAATCAGGGAGGTATCTCACGCCCTTCACTCACAGCGGGAGCTCATTCACAGCTGAGGGCTCATTCACGGGCGGATAGCCCTGCATTTTGAAGATCCTCCCCTGATTCGGCGATGTTCGTGCGCCGCATCGGGTGGGAACGTCTCCTCCGACGGAGGAGACTCAGTAGATGACCTTGTTGAGGGGATACTCGACGAGTCCGGTCGCTCCTGCGCGCTTCAAGGCCGGAATCAGCACGCGAACATGGGACTCGTCGAGGATGACCTCGGCCGCGATCCAGTCTTCGTCGCTCAGCGGCGAAAGAGTGGGTTTATGGAGCGCGGGAAGGAGCCCGAGAATCGCGTCCTGATCGGCTCGGGGAACGTTCATCTTCAAGCCGACGAGCTTCGAGGCGTTCATCGCGCCGGTGAGAAGAATCGCCATCGCTTCGAGCTTCCCACGTTTCCACGGATCGGCCCACGCGTGGTGCCCAGCCACAAAGCGCGTGGTCGAGACGAGAAGGGTCTCGAGAATCCGCAGGTTGTGCGCGCGCAGCGACGACCCGGTCTCCGTGTTGACGACGATCGCATCGACCAACGTCGGCACTTTGACCTCGCAAGCGCCCCAACTGAATTCGACGGCGGCTTCGATTCCGCGCTCGGCGAAGGCGCGCTCGGTGAGGCGAACGTATTCGGTCGCCACGCGCTGCCCGGCGAGATCCTCGATCGTCTCCACCGAAGCGTCACGATGCACGGCGACAACGACGCGAATCGGGTTTGACGTCAACTTGGAGTAGCGCAACTCGCAAATCTCGTGAACGTCGACCCCGCAGTCGGTGATCCAGTCGAATCCGGTTAGGCCGGCGTCGATGACGCCGTTCGCCACGTAGGTTGGGATCTCCTGGGGCCGGAGGAGGACCGGTTCGATCTCCTCGTCATCCACGACCGGTTGGTACGAGCGCGACGACACATGGAAGTCGAATCCCGCCTTCCGGAACAGCGAGAACGTCGCCTCCTGCAGACTCCCCTTCGGTAAACCCAAAGCCAGCTTCATCGCCGGGAGGATACCGGCTTCATAATCGGGGCGATGCGCGCCCACACGCCGATGCTCCAGCAGTACTTCCGGATGAAAGAGGGTCATCCCGGCGTGCTGATGGCGATGCGCGTCGGCGACTTCTACGAATTCTATGGGCAAGATGCCGAGACCGCCGCCGCCGCCCTCGAGATCACCCTGACCGGACGCGAGGATGGTCCGAACGGCAAAGTCGCGATGGCAGGCGTGCCGTTCCACTCGGTCGAGAAGTACCTCGCCCGACTCGTGCAAAAGGGGCACAAAGTTGCGCTTTGCGATCAGATCGAGGATCCGAAGCAGGCCAAGGGACTCGTCAAGCGCGCCGTCACCCGGGTGCTCTCCCCCGGCACCGTCCTCGAAGACGCCATGCTTCCGGCCGGGCAAAACAACTTCCTCGCCGCCATCTGCGTTCAGAATGGACGTGCGGGACTGGCCGTCCTCGATCCGTCGACCGGTGAGTTTCTGGTGACCGAACTCGAGGGTGAGCGCCTCGAAGAGAGACTTCTTCAGGAATTGGCCCGGCTGAGGCCGGCCGAGCTGCTCATGCCTGAAATCCAAGCACCCCTGGGAGCCATCGCGCAGGAAGGTCTGGGAGCGAGCCTCACGCCGAGCACGCCGCCCGATCTCGACCGCGCCACCCAGAGCCTGCTCCGCCAATTCGACGTCAAGAACCTCCAAGCGTTCGGATGCGAAGCCAAGCCTTCGGCGATCGTCGCCGCATCGATGATCCTCGGCTACGCAGAGACGAACGGGCTTGCACTCTCCCACGTGGGGGGACTCGCAACTTACTCGGTCGAGGGCTTCATGATTCTTGATCCGTCGACCCGACGCAGCCTCGAACTCACCCAGAACCTCTCCGACGGGACCAAGCGCTATACGCTTCTCGCCGTTCTTGACCAAACGGTGACGTCGATGGGTTCGCGTCTGTTGCGTCGCTGGATCGAGCAACCCGTTCTCGACCCCGAGGAGCTCGCCCAGCGCGGCGACGCGGTGCAGAGACTTCTCGATCAGCCTCTCCCTCGCGGCGACATCCGGGAGTCGCTACGACGCCTGGGCGACATCGAGCGCCTTTCCGCTCGCGCGGCGACCGGGATCGCCGGGCCCCGCGATCTTGCCGCCCTGAAGAGCTCGCTTCTCGCGATTCCGCATCTCACGTTGCCTTTGGACAAGGTTCGATTCGGACGCATTCAGAAGCTCTACGAAGAGCTCGGAGACCATCGCGACCTCGCCCTCCATCTCGACCGGGCGTTGATCGACGATCCTCCCCACAGCGTTCGGGAAGGCGGCTTCATCAAGGAAGGGTTCGACCTCGAACTCGACAAACTTCGCTCCCTCTCTCGCGACGGCCGTGCCTACATCGCCGAGCTCGAAGCTCGGGAGCGCGAACGCACCGGGATCACGACGTTGAAGGTCGGCTACAACTCGGTCTTCGGCTACTACCTCGAAGTCTCCAAGAGCCACACCGCGAAGGTCCCGCCGGACTACATCCGCAAGCAGACGACGGCAGGCGCCGAGCGCTACATCACCGCAGAACTCAAGGAGCACGAATCCGCCGTCCTCGGGGCGGTCGAAAAGGCATCGGCCCTCGAATCCGACCTGTTCCATCGCCTCCGGAATCGGGTCACCGAGCATGCCGGCGAGCTCCTCCACACCGCCCGGGCCCTCGCTGAGATCGACCTGCTCGCCGGATTTGCCGAAGTCGCCGGCGAACGCCACTACGTTCGCCCCGAAATCGTCGAAGAGGACGTTCTCGAAATCGAGGGAGGCCGCCATCCCGTGGTCGAGGCGTTCGGCGTGGGATTCGTCCCGAACGACCTCCTCCTCGGAGCACCGGGGGAAGGCGTTCGCGAGATCATCCTCACCGGTCCGAACATGAGCGGGAAATCGACTTATCTGCGCCAAGCGGCCCTGATCGTGCTGCTCGCCCAAATCGGATCGTTCGTCCCGGCCCAACGCTGCAGGATGGGTCTATGCGACCGCATCTTCGCCCGGATCGGGGCCAAAGACGAACTCGCGCTCGGGCAATCGACGTTTATGGTCGAGATGGTCGAGAGTGCGAACATCCTCCATCACGCGACGGAGCGGTGCCTCGTCATCCTCGATGAGGTCGGTCGCGGCACGAGCACCTACGATGGCATGGCGATCGCCTGGGCCATGGCCGAGCATCTGGCCGGTCAAGGTGCGAAGGTCCTCTTCGCGACCCACTACCACGAGCTCAACACCCTCGCCGACCAGGTTCCTGGGATCGCGAACTTCCGGGTCTCGGTCGAGGAGATTGGCGACGATGTCGTCTGGACTCACCGCGTTCTCCCTGGGGGCACGGATCGCAGCTATGGGCTCCAGGTTGCTCGGATGGCGGGGGTACCGAGCCCCGTGCTTCAGCGCGCCGCCGAGATCCTCGCTGACCTCGAGCGGATCGACAAGCCCCACGCCGTCCGACCCGGTCTGCAGAAAACTCAGCTGGTGCTCTTCGAAATGGAGGATCCGGCCGTGGTTCGAGAGCTGGCGAGCCTCGACCTCGACAAGATGACGCCGATCGAGGCGCTCCAGGTGCTCGACCGCTGGAAGCGCCAGTTCGCACCAAGCTAGCGGGGGGTGTGCACGACGAACAGGCGCTCCTCAGCGATCGACTCGCCCTGCCAGCGCACATCCAGCCGGTACGTCCCCGCGCGCTCGAAGACGAGATGGTCGATCGCATAGTCCTGCATCATGCGCGTGTTCCGGCCGATCTCACCGATCGGCACCGTGATCTCGTGGCGGAACGAGAAGAGCGGGCGACCATCGTCATCGACAAGGGAGACTTCGATCACCATCGCCGTCCCGCCCTCGGTCGGCTCGAAATCGAGTTCGACGCAAGCGTGGAAACGGGGGTGGGTGAACGGAAACTGGGCCACCGAGATCGAGTCGAACATCCCGATCAAGCACCCTTTGTCTCCTTTGAGCGTGCCCGCGTAGTCACAGAACTTGCAGATCGTCACTCTCATCGGGTTCGCTCGAGCCGGTAGACGCCGACATCGACGCCGTCGCTGAATACGGTGTGCTCCCAGGGGAGCGTCAGGAGTCCGACCGCAGCGGTCAGGGACTGATGGCACGACTCGACGTTCGCGGCTCGAAGCGGATAGGGTCGGTGCCAAACCCGAGCCTGGAAGAGCTCCTGCTCAATCCGCGTGTACAGCAGGTAGCGTTCGATCAGGAAGTAGTCCAGCGAGCCGGGCTCTGCCACGCCGAAGACTGGGCCGATCGTCGCGTGCGCGTCGCACTCCGCACTCCGATCGCCTTCCATGCGTGCGCTCCAGTACTTGACGACCTCCTTCTTCCGATTCGTCCTCATATGGGCGTGCCAGTACTCGAGCGCGAAGCGTCTCCGGGCGACTTTGCATGCAATCCAGCGCGAGGCGTCGAGGCTGAAGAACCAAACGCCTGGGGCCTTACCCGCTCGGTGAACGTACGTGCGCACGTTGGTTTCGGGAAAGCTCGACAGCCAGGGGAGCGGGGAGAACAGGCGGAGTCGTACGCCCTCCATTCGGAACGGAACGACCCCGATCCAAGCCTTCAAACGACCTTCGCGGTCCGGGAAAAGGTCCAATTCGAGCCCTTCCGGGATGAACTTGCGGAGTTCATCCGGTTCGACCGAGTAGTGCATGAAGAGGAGGTCGCGCCACTTCTGGTAGAAGACCGGATGGCCCTCGGGCTTCTGGGTCAGCGCCTTGCGCTCTTCGAGGGAGGGAAGCACGACGGTCATGCCCCATGTTTACCCCCTCCGATGCGAGCCGAGTTCAGGCTACTCGGCAACCTTGAGCACGCTGAGGAACGCTTCCTGGGGAAGTTCGATACTGCCGACCTGCTTCATCCGCTTCTTCCCTTCCTTCTGCTTCTCAAGAAGCTTGCGCTTACGCGTGACGTCGCCGCCGTAACACTTGGCGAGCACGTCCTTGCGAAACGCCTTCACCGATTCCGCCGCGATGACCTTCGCCCCGATCGCGGCTTGGATTCGGACTTCGAATTGCTGGCGGGGGACGACTTTGCGGAGTTGCTCCGCCATCGCCCGACCCCGTTGGTACGAGAACGACTTGTGGACGATAAACGAAAGTGCGTCGACCGGATCGCCGTTGAGAAGGATGTCGACTTTGACCAGGTCCGCCCGCTCGTAGCCGGAGAGCTCGTAGTCGAAGGAAGCGTAGCCGCGCGTCGACGATTTGAGCTTGTCGAAGAAGTCGAGGAGAATCTCGCCGAGCGGCAGCACGTAGTGGAGAATCACGCGGTTTTGGGTCGGATACTCCGTCCGCTTGTAGGTGCCACGACGCTCTTGGCAGAGCGTCATCGCCGCCCCGACGTATTCGTTCGGGACCATCACCGTGGCCGTAACGCAGGGCTCCTCGACGTGAGCGATCTCGGTCTGAGGCGGCATCAAGCTCGGATTCGAGCAGTGCACGACCTGGCCGTTCGTTTTGGTGACCAGGTAATCGACGCTCGGTGCGGTCAGGATGAGATCGAGGCCAAACTCGCGCTCCAGGCGCTCGCGGGCGATTTCCATGTGCAAAAGGCCCAGGAATCCGCAGCGGAACCCAAAGCCGAGCGCCGCCGACGTTTCGGGTTCGAAGTCGAGGCTCGCGTCGTTGAGCTTCAACTTCTCGATCGCGTCGCGAAGGTCCTCATAGGAGTCCGTATCGGAGGGGTACAGACCGCAGAAGACCATCGGCTTGGCCTTGCGGTACCCCGGAAGCGCTTCGCTTGCCGGATTCGCGGCACTCGTGACGGTATCGCCGACGGCGGCATCCCCGATCGTCTTCATCGATGCCGTCAGGAAGCCGACTTCGCCGGTTTGAAGCGCGGTGGTTCGCTCGAGCTGGGGACGGAACACGCCGACCGTGTCGACATCGAATGTGGAGCCGGTCGCCATCATCTTGATCTTGTCGCCCGGCTTGACCGTGCCGTCGACGACACGAATGTAGGCCACCGCCCCCTGGTACGTGTCGAAATGCGAGTCGAAGATGAGCGCGCGCAACGGGCCCGTCGGGTTCCCCCGTGGCGAGGGGACTCGGGCCACGATCGCCTCGAGGATGTCATCGATCCCGACGCCGGTCTTGGCCGAACACTGGACTGCGTCGGAGGCGTCGATCGCGACCGCGTTCTCGATCTCCTCCTTGGCCCGGATGACGTCCGCGTGGGGAAGGTCGATCTTGTTGATGACCGGGACGATGTCCAAGTTCTGGTTCATCGCCATGCTCGCGTTTGCGATCGTCTGGGCTTCGACGCCCTGGCTTGCGTCCACGACGAGAAGCGCCCCCTCGCAGGCGTAGAGCGAGCGTGAGACCTCGTAGGTGAAGTCGACGTGCCCCGGTGTGTCGATGAGGTTGAACTGGTACTCCTGACCGTTCTTGGCGGTGTAGCCCAACCGGACGGCCGTCATCTTGATCGTGATGCCCCGCTCGCGCTCGATGTCCATCGTGTCGAGCATCTGCTCTTGTGCGGTGCCGCGAATCGCCCCAGTTTTTTCGATGATCCGGTCGGCAAGGGTCGACTTGCCGTGGTCGATGTGGGCGATGATGCAGAAGTTGCGGATGTGGGACTGGTCCATAGGGGCCTCGCGAGAGTGTACCGGAGCGTCCGCCCTCCGACCCGCCCCGGCCTGCTTATCGCACTTCTTGAAGTTTCGACGGCAGACCCTTGACATCCCGTTGAGGGGGGGGTAGCGTCTTGCTACCATGAGAGCATGGATTCTCCTTTCGTTCGTCGTGGCGGCGGTCTGTAGCTACGCTCAGTCCACTGGCCCATTCTGCTCCGTACCTGCCGGCGGGGCCCCGATGCCGCACTACTTCTACAGTACAAACAACCACATCTCGGGCAACGCGATGGTCGGCCCGACAGATGAGCGAGGGCCGAGATACTTCGTTTACGCGTGCCTCAAGGTCGGGGGCTATATTGTGGATGAGTACATTCACATCCTCGGTGAGCCCCAACCGATGTCGATCGGCGGCCAAGCGACCTTCGACAGCACGGTCTTCGGGAATGGAACCCAGCTCGTGGTGCGGTTCGAGGCGGTCGATAGTTATGGAGTCGTCTACGAAGCCCAGGACTCCGCCCCGGTCAAGAACAAGATCGGCCTTGCGCAGGTCGATGAGTGGAACGGCTACTCCAACACCGATGGGATTGAGGAGACACGACTTGCGATGCAGAATCTCGGTTGGGATACTCATGAGCTCTCCACAGCGGACTGGGACCCGGTCGACCTCCGAACCCTGTTCACGGGATCGGGCATCTACCATGTTGCTACCCACGGGCTGATAACTCAGCACTTGACGGACAACTGGGATGACGTCTTGGCCGAGCCCGACTTGCTCTTTCCCTACTTCCCCAATTATGTTGATTGGCGTGCTTCGATCAACGGCAATGGCTATCCACCCCACAACAGCACGGACATACCACCAGTGACGTTTGCATTCCTTGATGCATGCCATGCGGGGACAACGAATGCGTTTAACAGCATTCTGCTCCCGCACATGACTAGCTACGGCGAGTTCGTAGAGAACATGTGCCTGATTGGTTACTGGGGTTCCGTCTTTGTCGCTGGCCACTCGTCAGCTGCCAAGCTACTATTCAGTGATATGCGAGAAGGAGTGACTGCTTGGAACGCAAGGGCGTACTTTTTGTACGCAAATTGGCAACGCTGGATAGCCAACAATGATGATCTTCATGTAGTACGTATCGATAGTTGGGACAACGTTGTGAACGCGGACTACGAAATGCGACTGTGGGGCGACCCGAACACCAGGATCCGGTGGGTTTACACGGGTGATGAGTACCTTGCAGACGAGGGATGGTTCAGATGATCACCTTCTTCCGCATCGCCACAGTGCTGGTTGTCAGCCTGAGTCCAGTTGCCGGTATAGCTCAATACCGCGCAGAAGATGAGGCTAAGGTCATGGCGTTCATGGCTCGAATCGGGCGAGATGACGCCGTGATCCGAAGCCTTGAAGTCAAAGACGACACAATCCGCGTGCACTTCCGGGACGGCGGAATGCTACTTCATTCACTCCTTTCGCCAACACTCGTGATGTACTCGAACTACAAGGAAACGAAGGAGGCGTCGCGGCGGTCAATGCGCGAATCACCTCGGTTCAGTGCAACTCAAATGGAAGAGCGTGCTTGGAGTTTCCTGCCCGAAGGCGAGTCGAGGTCGGGCTGGCGAGTCGAGCGGGCAATGGGATTCGTCGCCGGCTATGGCGAGCGATGTGGTAACTACTGCTTCGAATTGGCCAAGCTTAATCAAGGACTCCCTTCGGCGGGGGATAGCCTCACCATAACCCTCGATGGCTACGAGGGAAAGGTGCTGACCTTTAGTCAGTTGACTGGTTTCGAGGGGGGCGATCCTCCGGCGAGCACCATCCCGATCGAAGAGGCTCGAGCCATTGCGGTGCGCGCGCTTGATCGGATCGAGCACGCTGAGACCCGCGGTTGGATCAAGCACGAGTGGGCGGCCCAGCCGCCGACCTGGTCGCAGCGATACGTCGTCAGTGGGGGTGGATCGAGGGGGCCGTATTCCGATCCTGTAGTCGCTGAGTGGCCCAAGAGGATGCGACTTCGCTGGGTCTTCAGAGGGCCAGGAGGTGAAGTCGGTATCGACGCCGAGACGGGCGCCGTGTGTTACGTCGGATTGATGATGGATGCGGGCGCCGACAAAACGGTCCGTCGTCCGCTCTCACGCGCGTTGCAGCCGGTTAGCGGATCACGGAGCGACGAAGAGGACCGGAGCTATCCCTGGCTGTGGGGCCTGGCCGCGATTCCGGTCGCGCTCGGCGCGTGGCTCGTTGTTCGAGCGCGTGGCTGAGCCCACCGCTTTGAGCAACCGCATTTTGGGGCGCAGGATCTTCAGCGAATTGCTACGGATGTGGGACTGGCCCATAGGGGCCTCGCGAGAGTGTACCGGAGCGTCCGCTCTCCGACCCGCCCCGGCCTGCGTATCGAACTTCTTGAAGTTTCGACGGCAGACCCTTGACATCGCTCCGAGGGGGGGGTAGCGTCTTGCTACCATGAGAGCATGGATTCTTATTTCGTTCGTCGTGGCGGCGGTCTGTAGCTACGCACAGTCGACTGGCCCATTCTGCTCCGTGCCTGCCGGCGGGGCCCCGATGCCGCACTACTTCTACAGTACAAACAACCACATCTCGGGCAACGCGATGGTCGGCCCACCAGATGAGCGAGGACCGAGATACTTCGTTTACGCATGCCTCAAGGTCGGAGGCAATATTGTGGATGAGTACATTCACATCCTCGGTGAGCCCCAACCGATGTCCATCGGCGGGGCCGCGACGTTCGACAGCACGGTCTTCGGGAATGGAACCCAGCTCGTGGTGCGGTTCGAGGTGGTCGATAGTTATGGAGTCGTGTACGAAGCCCAGGACTCGGCCCCGGTTAAGAACAAGATCGGGCTGGCGCAGGTGGACGAGTGGAACGGCTTCGTCATTTGGGATGCCATACAACAGACTCGTGAGGCCTTCGATAATCTCGGGTGGGAGATCGTAGAGTTGTCGCACGGGAGTTGGGATCCAAGCGACCTTTCGGTCACATTCGGTGGAAGCGGCCTCTATCATATCTCGACCCATGGCTTTCCCGATCGACACCTCAGCGACAGCTGGGATGATGTCTTCCCGAACATGCCCCCCTTTCCAAGCTACAGCATATGGAGGGAGCAGTTCAACGGTGTGGGCTACCCGCCTCACAACTGGACGTTCATGCCCCCGGTAACCATGGCGTTCTTGGATTGCTGCTGGACCGGAGAAACCGACGCGTTCTGGTGGATGCTATGGCCGTGGCGTACGACCTACAGTGAGATGCCGGAGAACATGTGCTTGCTTACGTACAATGGAAGTATCGCGATAAGCTATCATCCATGGGCTGCGAGAAGGATCTTCGGGCGAATGCGTGAAGGGGACACTGCAGGGCTCGCGAGAGAATACTTTCTAGACAAGAATGAACAAGCGTTTGACGCACAGCAGTATGGAGAGGTAGTGTTTGTTGTTCGCAGCTTGAATCCGACTACATGGGATGCCGTAAGGTCAAGTGATATGCCTTTGTACGGAGATCCCTACACGCGATTGCGTTGGGTTTACACCGGCACCCACGAGTTAGCTGAGGAGATTTGGTACCGATGAGAAGCTGGCTTGGATTCCTGATGCTGGGGTTGTTCGCTTTCGCTAGCGCGCAAGGAAGCGATGAACACGAACGAGTAGTCCGTGAGTTCTGCGCACGAACAGGCCGTCCAGTTACATTGATCGTGCGAGTCGTCAGCGAGCCCACCAGGACCGAGTTGTGGTTGCAGGACGGGGGCATTCTCTTCGTGAGACGATCGGGGCGATCGTTGCGATACTTTAACACGCAGGAAACGCTACGGACAAATCAGCGATCGGAACGAGATCAGCCTAGACTCACCATCGATCAGGCCACGGAGCGCGCGCTCACGCTTGTTCCAAGCAACGAAGAGTGGCGCGTTGTGAGCGCAAAGTCTCATGGTGCAAACAAGGGCGACGCGGCGGGGACAGTTTCCGTTAGCCTAAATCGGGTGTATCACGGCGTGGCAACCGGTCCCGACTCCTTGAACGTCTCTTTCGACGGATACAACGAGCGTGTGGTGTCGATGAGTGAATCAAGGGGCTCCGACGTTATCCCACCACCCGCAAATCCTGTGAGCGAAGCGGAGGCCCGCCGAAAAGCGTTCCTGGCGTTGGATCGGCTCGAGGGCCGACCGATCGAAGCGGCGCGAGCTGCCTGGCAAGCGAATCCCCCCCAAGGGGGGTTGCAGTTCTTTGGCCTGCGCGACCCAAGGACTGGCGATGCCGAAATGCTCCGCCTTCCACCCGGACCCAGGTTGACTTGGCAGTTTGCGACCGACGAGGTATGGGTGGGAGTTGATGCCGAGACCGGAGCCATCTGCCACGTCTCAGGGTTGATGGGCGGCAGGGCACCCGGGCTGGAATCGAATGTGCGGCAGTCAGTGCCAGAGAAGACCCGTCGCTCGAAGAAGGCCGCCAGTCCCTCGCCAGCGCGAAGTCCCAAGGAAACCAATACGAGCTATTCCTCGCTCTGGGGCCTCGCCGCGATTCCGGTCGCGGTCGGCGCATGGCTCGCCCTGCGATCGCGTCGCTGAGCCCACCGATGCACGATCTTCCCGAATTGCTGGTCCATAGGGGCCTCGCGTGAGTGTACCGGAGCGTCCGCCCTC
>DKKT01000033.1 GCA_002455425.1 Chthonomonas sp. UBA6659
CCGGTGCCACCGCCGGGACCGGCCGCGCCCGCCGCACTCGGCCGGGAACCAGGCCCACCGCCCTGCGGTTCGTCGCCGGGAGCGATACCCAGCTGTCGGCTCTCAAGGGGCTCATCGAACGGGTTGCCGATTACGCCGGGGAGGCTCCACTCGGCCTGCATTGCCGATCCACCACCACCGCCGCCCCCCGGTGCGCCACCGCCACCACCCGGAACTCGGCCGCCGGCTTGACCGCCGCCGCGCTGTCCGCTGACGTTGGACGTGGTGCTGGGACCGCCGCCAAAGCTGATCGGTTGGATTTCGTCGGGGGAGCCGAACATGTTGATCAGCTTCACGCCCGGATCCAAGAGCTTGACGCCGACGAGGCTGTTCTCAGCTCGGTTGACCTGGACGCCGGACGGGCGAGCCGTTGGCTTGCGCTGGGCATCGACGACCGCGACGAAGGTCACGGCGCTCAAAGCGATGGTGAGTAGTTTCAGTGTCTTCACGTTGTAGCCTGCCTCCTGACATCTCGCGTGTCAAGTTACGATACCTAGGACGTGCCCAAGGGCCCCGAAGGTTACATCGGCGTTCTAAAAGTCGGAACCCGAGAGGGTGCCTGAGGTATTACGTAGAACGTACTGTACCCCGGGAGCTCGGGGCAACCCTGAAGGAGCAAGTGAATCGATGGCAGCAAACATGGCCGTGACGACGGCAGAGTTCGATGAGCAGGTCTTGAAATCGGACGTTCCCGTACTCGTGGATTTCTGGGCGCAGTGGTGCGGCCCGTGCCTGGCGATCGCGCCCTCGGTCGAGGCGATCGCCGGCGAATACGAGGGTCGGGCCAAGGTCTTCAAGGTCGATGTCGACTCGGAGGATGAGCTCGCGGGCCGCTACGGCGTCATGAGCATTCCCGCGCTTCTGATCTTCAAGGGCGGAAAGGTCGTCGACCAGCATGTGGGGGCGGTGCCCAAGGCGGCGATCGCGAACATGCTCGATCGGCACCTGAACTGATCCTGCTCGGCTCCCCCGACGCGATGGGGGGAGCCCTCTCTCATGCGCCTTCGCCAGCTCATCGCCTACCTGCAGAGCCCGAGCTACCGCTTGTCTCCGACGGATGTGACGCCGCTGATCGTGGTGTTCGCTCTCGGGGCGACGGGTTTCGCGATGGTACTTCGCTTTTGGTGGGGAGCCTTCATGATCGTGGCGGGCTCAGCGCTGGTGATCTGGTTGGCCCAGCGAGCCCATCGAGCGGCGCTGATGAGCCTCTCGCACGCCACGTTTCGTACCCCGGAATCTCAGGAGTGGTTCAGCACCGTCCGAGGCTTTGCCGACGACGGGTCCCTCGAATCCCGTGCGGACCCGCGCATGGCGATCGAACTTGAGGCCTGCGCGGACGCCCACCATCGCATCATCACGGCGCTGGAGGCACCAACGTGGAAGCAGAAGTCGAAAGGGAGTGAGGGTTGGCGAACCGTCGCGGTCGAGTCTCGGCTCATCGCGGAGGACCTGATGGCGGATGCGCTGCTGGTGTCCCGCTGCCTCTTCCGCCCGAAGGGCGGTCGCCACGCGACGTTTGAGAAACGGTGCGCGGACCCGGAGTATGCGCGGCGGGAGCTCGGGCTCCTCCAAGTAATCCGCGCCAGGATCGAGCGGCTCGCGGCCCAGATCGCCGACGATCCCGCCGCTTTGGAGCAGGCCGACGCCTACGAACGGACGATGCGCTACCTCGAGGACCTTCGCCAGGCTGAGGAAGAGGTCGCGCGATTGAGTCATTAAAGGCCAGTACCCCGACGCTGCGGCCGTATGCTCGATGTACACTTGTGCATTTCATATCACTTTTTACAATGCATAGAAATACTATCACGAACCTGCTGTAGGATACGATAGGAGGTGCAAACTTGAAACTCGCAGAATCGACTCTTTATGCAATCATCGCCGTTTCGGTGAGCGTTGCTTCAATCAGTGTGGTCTGCTTGACTTTGCCACGCTCCGAATCCGTTGCGAGAGCCACTCGCGCTTCCCACTACAGCGAACTTGATCCGCCTTTGGGTAGAGACTGTTCCCACGTGCTCTCCGATAGCGATCGAGCGGCGGTACCCGTTCTGTACGGCCCGATGCCCCCCCCCCGGCAAGAAACACTATTGATCTTGGCGGGAGCTTGCTCCGGGTGCAGCCTTCACGCAATCTCGCCGACAGATCAACGCCTCTTCGAATTTCGTGAGGTCGTGTTCGTCTATGAAGCCAGTCGCACTCAGATCGAGAACTCGATCAAGAGTTGCTACCCGCACGTTCGCCTCATTGGGGACTTAGAAGGTCGGGGACGCAAGTCAATGAACGCGAGCTGGATACCCCGCTTTGCGTTGCTTTCCAAGATTGGTTCTCTCAAGAAGCTGCAGCGCAAGCCGGGGACGCTTGAGGAGTTTCTAAACGAGCCATGAAACGACACCGAGGAGTGACCCTGCTTGAAGTCTTGACCGTATGTGCGGTGCTTGCCGCATTAGCGGCGATCGCCTACCCGATCCTGGCCCAGGTGAAGGAGCGGGCGAGACAAACCGGTTGCGAAAGCAACTTGCGACAAATTGGCGTCGCGCTTCAAGTTTACCGCTCGGACTATGGGGGCGACGGCCGGTACGGCGATCCGATCGAAATGGGCTTGCCGCTGTCCTATGATGCGGCCAATCGTCATGCGATGCTCCCGGCCAAAGAGGTGTGGATCTGCCCGCGTTATCCGGAAGCGGCCATGAGCTACTACCTGTTCTACACGTATCATCCGGATACTCGCCGATGGGATGACTTTCGACGATTCAGCTTGGAATACGAAAGTCGCACTCCGTTACTTTACGATCCGAAGCACACGGATCAACGCCACATCTATTCGCCTTTCTACCCGAACCGCATGATCGGACTCCTCGAGTCGGGCCAAGTGGTGAATCGAGTGCGAACAGGCGACTGGCTCCACCCGAGATGGTGGAACGACGAACGCTAGGAGCATAGAACATGAAGGTCCTCGTCACGATTGCATTCGCTTGTATCATGGCATCGTCCGCGATGGCGCCGCCGTTGTGTCTGAACACTGGTTACGAAGACTGCGGCATTGGCTGCGGACCACCTTACGGACACGTCAACACGGGTTGGTGCACACAGATCGCGACCGGATGCTGCACGTATCATCGGGAAGACTGGATTTGTAACTGCACCTTCGGAACCGGAACCGGCTGGTCGGTGACCGCCAATTATTACGCCAATTGGACCTGTGCTGACGGCCGCTGCAAGCCGTAAGAGGAGATTGCGATGAAGCGTGCACGCAAGTGGATCGTCGCCGGAGTCATCGGCCTCGCCGCGATTGTCGTGACGGTCCGCCTAACCCACCGACCCTCACTTGAGGCAGACGCGCTCGATATCCTGGAGGCCACCGAGTCCGGTAATGGAGGCGCGCTCTTCGGTTACCTCCACGCGTACGAGATCACGGCGCTCGATCTCGACCCTATCAAGGTCAAGCGAGTCCTCGACGAGATCGTGCGCCCGCGGCTCGCTCTGCTGAAGAAGGTCGGTCCGCGAGAGACCGAGATCATCGGGCGGGGAAGCCAGGGGATCGCAAGCCAATCCTACGTGGATCCGCAGGGCCGGCGTTTTGACCTGATTGCCTCGCCGTTCGCGACGCCGGAAGGTGGACGCACCTTGCTCTCGCAGTCGATTCTGTCGGCTTGGATCATCGAGTTCATCGTCCTTGAAGGGCGGGCGTTCAATCGGGAGACGAAGGCCGACGCGATCCTCCGCGGCCTCGCGCAAGATCGGCAGAAGCTCGAAGCGATCGGAATCCGGGGGCAGGTCGATCTGCCCCCGTACACGGCCTTCGAGTCGTGGGACGCGGTGGCTGAGAAGATGAACGGGCGGATCACCCGTCGCGTGAATTGACGGCGGTCTTCGGCTCCAGGGCTAGAAGTCGAGCTGTTCCTCAATGAGATCGCCAGACAACGGCACGTACCTCGCCCGGTTCGGATCGTTGAGTACCCGAACGTTCACCAAGGACGTCTCCCGCCCACGCTCGATCGAAGTCACTTCGACCTCAGCCGGCCTTTCACGACCATTGGCGCGAAGGACCGTGAACCGCTGGCCGGGATACACGCCGATCGAGTACGGAATCGTGAAGTTGCCCGATTCGGAACTTTGCGGAGCAAAGGGCATCCGCCAGCGCAGGTCGGAGTCGATCGCGGATTCGTAGAACGCTCGGAGCGCGGCCGCCTGGCATGCGTCCGCGAAGAGCGGAACGTTGAGGGCTTTCTCGGCCATCGTCTGGCCGCGTGCCTCGGACTTGGCGAGCTGACTGAGCTCGATGAACCCTTCTCGCGTCACGGTTCTTTCCATGAGCACGTCCGTCAGTTCGACTTCGACCCTGACCGTGGCGCGTTGAGAGACCGCCATCCCGAGCCGAGCCTGCTGCTCGGCGTTGAGGGGCGCCTCTCGAAAGTCGGTTTCGAGAATCTTGAGGCGTGCGATCACCTGAAGATTGCCGAGGAAGTCCGCGGGCTGCTTGCCTTGCTCGCCCAGAGACTGTCGGATGTCGACCCAGGAGTCGAGTGGAGACTCTCTCTTAAGGAAGTTGAGGTTCCCGGGTAGGAAACGGCCGACCGGACGCCCGTCGGCTCCCGGGGTGAAGACGGCGTTCTGAACCCTCGCCTGGAGGGTGTCCGCGGGAAGGGAAATGGACCGGTCTTCGCGGGCATCGACCGTCGGTACGAAGTAGGTCGGTAGCTTGAGGAGCCCAAGGTTGACGAGTTCGGTCAGCTCAAGCAAGTCCGACTCGAGAAACCCCTTTGGCCCCGTTCGAAGGCGGCGGTCTTCGAACTCCATGTATTGTCCCGCCTTGACCACCTCTACCTTGCGATTCGAATCAAACATGACCCGGACTTCCCCCTTCGCAACGAGGACTCGAGTGAGTTTCCGGACCGTGCGCTGGGTCTTGCGGACCTCGGTCACGACGAAGTGGCGTACCGACCACGCCGTCCCCTGATTGGCCGTGACGACACCATTGCCCTCGACCAGGATTTGGTAGTCCCAGCCTTTCTGCAGCGTGGCGGCGCGCCGGAACAGGAAGCCGCCGGTGTCCGACACGAGCTTGAGTTGGAGCGCCGGGCTCTTATCGCGCTCGGCCTTCTGCACGGCGATCTTGCTCCGCGCGATCATGCGTCCGAATCCGACTTGAACGAGCCGCAAGTCGAGCCAGCCCCGATGGTCCGTACGCAGGTATTCGCCTTGGACGAACCGCTGATCCAGTCGCGGCCTGAGCCACAAGTCCGAATTCACGTCGGCCTCGCGCTGATACACGACACCGTCTCCGGCAAAGGCGTGAGCCTTGAGCTGGCGAAAGTCAGGCAGCGGGAGTCGAATCGGCCGGGGAATCGGTCGCCCCGACATGGGCACGGGCTTCGGCTTTTGGGCTTTACCCTTCGGCTGGGGCACGGTCTTCGGCCGGGCCTGGATCGGAGCGGGAGCCGTCCACAGCGGCGGGATCGCGGGATGGATCGCGAAGCCGCCTGTTGAAACCACGAGAAGGGCAAGTGAGGTGATCATGGTGCCAAGGTCCAAACGGGGGTCTCTCCAGCTCCACTCGAAAGGCGGGCGGTACCCGCCTCTCGCAGAACGCCTGGAGACTTCATTTTGCGCGCAAAGTCGGGCCCGATTGCGACATCGATGCCGAGATCAGGGCAGATGTCCTGGAGCTTGGCGGCCCGATTGACGGCCTCCCCCGAGAGCGCGCGATCCAAGCGATCCCCCACCCGGGTCTCTCGGAGCACGGCACGGCCTCGCTCAAGACCATAGGTGAAGGTCACGTTTCCAAGGTCTCCGAGTACACGTTGGCATTCACGGATCGCGGCGATCGGATCGGCCTTGTGGCGTCGGAAATAGGCGAGAATCCCGTCGCCGGTGGTGTTGGCGACTTCGCCTCCGTGACGCCGAACCACATCACTACTTCGCGTCACGATCTCCGCGACCAGACGGCCGTACTCCCGGGGGTCCATCGATCCCGAAAGGCGCGTCGAACCGACAAGATCGACAAAGAGATAGTCGGCCTCGATCTCCTCCTCGACCGGAGCCCCCTCCTTCACGGCTCGGGGGGTAAAGGCGACGGCTACGGTCGCGAGGGTCATGAGCGCGGAGAGCACGAACGCAGCCAGCGGCACGAACGGACCGAGTGGATATCCCGTTCGTACGACGCTCCCGATCAGACCGGCCACGGCGAGGAAGATCAGTCCGCCGACCAAAAGGTCCGTGCCGCTCCCCCTCCGAGCCGCGAGCCCTCCAAGTGCCGCCATCACGAACCCGGCCACTGCCGACCAGCCCAGGCTCTGGCTCGGAGGCTCCGGGTCGAGACGCTCGAGCAGAGTCGCGGTTACCGCCGCGCACGCGTAGACTCCGTCGATCTGATCGGAACCATGCCGATCCTCGGTGTCGCCGACGGTGCCAAGGAACACGACACGTCCGCGAAACCGCTCCGGGCCGGCAATCGCCTCGGTCAATTCGGTCGTGCGAAAACCCTGGGACTGAACCGGATACCGGATCGGAATCAACCCGGATGCATCGATGGGGCGCCATTTGCCTGCGACGGCGAACCGAGTCGCGGACGGGTCGTTCTGGGTGGCGATGTCCCAGGATCGGTCCAAGCTCCGAGCGGCTGTGAGGACGCCGATGTGGAAGATCTGCCCTCCGGTCAGCGGATTCTCCAGCACGGGGTACACGTACTGGACGTTCGCCGCAGCGATCGCCTGCCCCGCACGCACGTGGGGTAATTCCGGATCGATCGGCGACGGAATCCAGGTGTACGTGGGAGTCGGGCTGAATCCGCTCGACGTCACCTCTGAATGGCCGAGCACAAGAACGACCGGGAGCCGCCGATGCTCGGCGAGGACTCGGCGCAACAGCGCGTTCTTCCTTCGGTACTCGAGGGAGATCGCGTCGTGGGCGTCCTCGCGTGGTGTCTCGTAGATGAGGTCGATCGCCAAGACGCTCGCACCTGCCCGCTCAAGGGCTGCGATCAGCTGCGGGAGGAGCTCGGTCGAGACCCGGTTCATCCCGGGCGTGTCGTTGGCGGCTCCGAGTTTGCGAAACGTCTCGTTGGTGATCCCGATCACGTCGATCCGATCGGTCGAGCCCAGGGGCCTTCGCTGACCCTCGACGAAGGATTGATCCCATCGAGCGACCGCGGGCAAGGTCCTGAGACCGAGCGCACCGATCGTGGCGATCGACACCGCGGCCAACCAGAGCAACCACCGAGCACCCCTCCCCCTCATTCGCGCTACTCCTTCGCCGGCGGTGAGATCGGCTTTCGGCCGAACCACAATTCGCCGCTGAAGCGCCAGCCGTCGGCCGCGCCCGGGGTTTCGACCCAGGTCGCGTACACCCTTTCTTTGTCCGCCGCGCAACCGATGAAGTCGAGCGGGGGTCGGCCTGCGACATAGTCTTTCGAAAGCCTCTCGGAGGGAACGAACCCTTTGGTGAGATCGTCCAGGACCGCGTACCGGACATGCCACTTGGCGGCGGGCTTGCCGTCGATCTCTCCTTGGCCGGCGCGGTTATCGGTGTAGACGACGTGGATGCGGCCGTAAGGGTCGGCCGTCATCCAGGGCAAGGTTTGCCGGTAAAGGACCGGCTTTCCATCCGCTTCCTTCAGCGCTTTGACCCCGTCGATCGCCTCGGTCAGCTCACCCATCGCGGTGATTCTCTTCGCCGGGGACCAGGTCTTTCCGGCATCCGTGCTCACGCGATACATCACGACCAAGGGACTCATGGTCACGCCGAGAGAAACCGTCTGGTAATCCATGAACCAGGCGACGACGGTGCTCTTGCCGCTGGAGGTGATGCCGCCGAGCATCCAACGCTCCTGGGCATCGCCAAGATCCTTCCGTACGTTGCCGAGAGTCTGATGATTCGACCACGTCTTGCCCCCATCGGAGCTCGTCGCCGTCTTGTAGGCGTCGATCCGGTTGTAGTCGGTCGAAGCCGCCCACATCCCGACAAGGGTGCCGTCTCCGGTCGTCGTCAAGTACGGGTCGACGGCATACGAGCCCTCGGGCTCGTTGTCGATCCGGCTGACTTGACCGAACGACTTGCCGCCATCATCGGACCGCGAAAGAAAGACACCTTTCGACTTGGGGCCGCCGATGTAGCCGTCCGAATAGTTCAGATAGAGTTCGAGTGGGTTCGTCGGGCTTGCCGCGAGCCACTCGCGGTCGAGTGGACCTTTGACGCTCCCCCCACGCTCAAGGGTTTTGGCTGCGTCGGAAGAATTCCAGACCTGGAGACCATTCACCGAAGTGAACATGTACACGACGTGCATCCGATTCGGGCCGGGTGCGATCACATGGAGGTCGCCGAGTCCATCGTCGAACTGCTTCACCATCTGGAACGCCGCCCCGCCGTCGCGGCTGACGAACAGCTGGCACGGCTGGTGGCAGGTGACGTAGACGTTCCCGGTCCCGTCGGAGGCCACAAACGGCTCACCGCCCGAACCAAGTCGCTTCACATCGGCCCACTGCCCGAATGCGCTGGAGACAAAAACAAACAGGACCGAGGTGAGGGCACGTCGCATGCCCTAGGATAGCGCGTCAGACTCGAATGTCGATGACCTGGCCCTTCCCTTCGAGGAGTCGGAGGAGCGCGTCGGCCTCTTCCTTCTGGGTGTCGAGCGCTTTCTTGAGCATCGAGACCTCGACCTGCTGCCGTGTGGCCTCCGGAGCCTGGAGGGCCCGCAACAAGGCCTGGGTCTTCTGCACGTCGGAAACGCTCATAGTGGGATATTCGGAGGGACTGAGCCGATTTTTCAGGGTTTTTCGGGCGAGGACTCTCTCTGCACGGCGCTGACGACTCAAGAGGAGTGACCGTTCGCGGCTCGACAAATCCGATGGCATCCCGAAGTTCGACCCATACCGCCACGAACATGCTCGTCGATATCGATGAGAGGGCGCTTGTGGCTTGGGCCATCGAAGGAGACCTCCGAGCTTTCGATGAACTTGCGCGCCGGTATCGACCTGGGCTCACGGTTCTTGCGGGCAAGATCGCGGGTTGCCGCGATCTTGCCGAAGACGCGGTCCAAGATGGACTTCTTGCGGCGTTCAAGGCGCTTCCGCAATTGGGCCACCCTGAGCGGTTCGCCGCATGGCTCGGAGCCATCGTACGGCACCGAGCGCGTCGCCTCGCCGGGCGAGATGCCGGGGTCGTTCCGCGCCCTCTCCCCGAGATCGACCGCTTGCTGCTCCATCGCCTCAACTCGGTACGGATGCCCGAACCGAATCCGGCGGCCGTGGACCTCGCGATCGCTCTCGAGGGCTTGCCGGATGAGACCGCAGAACTGGTCCTCTTGCACTACGCGGAAGGCTGGACGTCCACACAGCTTGCCGACATCTTCGCGCTCCCCTTGAGCACCGTCAAGTGGCGATTGCTCGATGGCCGCCGCCGAATCCGACAACAACTGGAGACCCTGCAGTTATGAATATGGAAAATCACCTCGATCCTCAACAGGCCCGACGCCTCCTCGATGAGATCGCGTCGCTCGCCGAACATTGCTCACTGACCGGGAGCCTTGAGGGCGGACGAGAGTCCGCGATTCGACGCTACAACCTCGTACTGGCTTCCCTTGCCGCTCAGGGCGAACTTCGTCCTGGGTTCTTCGAGCCCCTTGGTGACGAGGTATCGTTCGATCGTCTCGGGGTCGAAGCCCGCTTGCTCCGTGGGACCATCAACGGAGACGGACGCGAATCCGGGTCTCGCTGCTCGCGCGGAGAGGGGAGCTTACTCATTCGATTGGCCCCGTTCCTCGATCAAGAGGATCTGACCAGGCTGGTGCGCGTGCAATTGGATTCCGGTGCAAAGATCGACGAACACCTGATCACGGCGCTGGCTCCGTTCCTTGAGGGGCATGCGCTCCATGACCTCGTCGAGCAACTCATCGCCAAAGGTGCGGGGGGACGCACCGCCCGGGAAACTCACTGCGCCCACCCTGCTCCGGAAGAGCCGGTCCGCGTTGAGCATCACCCGGTTCCGGTCATGGGAGACCTGGATCGTGTGGAGGACTTGAACGACCGGATGAAGGAGCTGGTGAACCGGCTGGGGCAGCCGGGCCTCTGCGAGGCTGACCGCGCGGCGCTTGCGGCCGAGCTGGTTCGAGTGGGATTCGAGCACGGCCAAGCAACACGCTCTTGAGGGTGGTGGCCTCACGCGAAGCGGTCTCTCGCCGAACGGCGAGAGACCGCTTCGTGCCTTGTCAATCGACGACCTTTAGAAGTAGCCGTCGCTGGTCTTGTTGGCTTCGTCGAGCCAGCTCGAGACGAAGTCCATCAGCTGTTCTTTGGTCGTCGTCCCGTAAATCGGGATGAACCGGTAGAAGACGCCTTCGGCGTTCTTGAGTGTCTTGAGCTGGTGCGCGAGCATCTGGATCTTCAACGCCGACGTCGTCGCCGTGAATCCGTCCGGTCCCTTGTAGGCGAAGATCGTCCAGCGCCGGCCCTTGTCTTTGTGACTCAGCTGGGCCAGGGTGACGGGGACTTCACCTCGGGTTTTCGTCTTGAGCGTCGCGGTCTCTTCCGAGTCGATCACCCAACCTTGGGCGGTGAAGCAGACGCGGGGATCGTGGAAGCTGTCCTTGTCGCTACTCGCGATGACGACCGCGTCGTACGCCTGAGTCGCCGACTCGAAGATCCGAGCGACGATACCGTAGGGGACGAGTGTCTGGTACGTCATGTCGTCCATGCGATAGCTGACCGTGGATTCGGGGTTATCCGGATCGCGACGGACCTTGAAGTCACCGAACGACCCCGGAGCCTTCCCTTCCATCCAAGTTTCGGTCCGCGAGATTTTGTCGGCTCGGGCCAGCGTCATGAAAACGCCACCGAGGGCAATGAAAACGACCCCGAGGATCGCGGCACGCTTGGTTAATCTTTCCATCCCAAACCTCTGGCAACTTTGAAGAGAATGAAGAAACAGATGAGGAGGGTGATGTACCCGCTGTAGTCGTGGAACTTGATACCGGCTTCAGCCCCGTAGTGGTCGCCCACGACACCGATCAGAGCGATCCGGAGCCCGTTGATGGCGATGGCGAGCGGGAGGACGAGAATCGCGAGGAACGCGTTCGCCCATGCCTTGAGCCGGGCCACGAGGATGAAGAACACCGTGAAGGCGCTGAGGGCGAGGATCAGCTTGAGGCCGGAGCAGGGGACGCCGACGTCGAGCGCGAAGCCGCTGTTCAGGAAGATCGTCGTCGAGTTCGCCTCGAACGGCTGGAGACCGAACCACTCGAGCAGCTTGTACGCCACCTTCGTCGACACGATCTGAAGGGGGTTCGTGTACACGTCGATGACCATGCTCCAGATCGGCAACGCGAACAGGAGGTAGCAGATCGGGAAGAACAGGGCCCGCAGCCACTGCCAACCGGCGAGCATGAGCACCGACACCAGCATGCAGGCGACCATGGTGTACGACGCGATCGAGTAGATCCCGACCATGTTGGACACCAGCGCGAGGTAGAGCAGCGGCACCAGGAACACGGCCGCCCACCACTGGGTCTGAACCGGGCGGTCCTTGATGCGAGGCCACGCCTTGAAGACGATGAAGCCGCTGATCAGAGGCACGAGAAAACCGTGCGAGTAGTACCCGTCGTCGCTCAGCCACAGCGACGGGAGGAATTTCACGACCTCCCAGAACATGAGGCAGAGTCCGACGAAGAGCAGGACGCCAGGAAGGAACGCCTGCGATTTCACGATCGCGATGGCGTCAAACTTGAAGCGCTCTTTCGGAGGGGCAGGTTCGGCAGGGGCGGGGGTCGGGACTTTCGGGAGCTTCGCCGCAAGCTCACCGCTCTTCTTTCCCGTCACTTTGCTCATTCAGGGGTTTCTCCGTTCACCGGCAATACACCATGTTACATCGGTCTGGCTGGAATCAGAGCCCTTTCCAGAGCTCTTTGAATCCAGACGGCGTCAAGTAGGATAACGGCCTTTTCGCAAGAATCGTGCCAAGAAGGACGAAATGCAACGGCGGGACCAGTAAGATTACGAGCAGAAGACGCAACCAAGGTGCGATCGCCAAGGCCGGCGAAAGAGCGATGAGCGTACCCGAAACCCCGGTCACGAAGACAGCCTTCAGCAGCTTTGCGAGGTCCTCCTTCATCGGAGGCAGGAACCGGAACGCGACGATCATGACGGTGCCGTAGATCGTGATCGCCCCGGCCGTGAAGCACCACACGATCCGCTCGAGCGTCGGCTGATTCCAGATCAGGGCCAACCCGGTCCCGGTGACGGCGAGCGCCAGAATCCACGGATAGAGCGTCCACCGGTGCTTGCCGGCGGGCACGAGCGCGGTTCCGCCCAGATTCCCGATCGTTCGAAAAGCGATGTAGATGGAGAGAATCTGGAGTGTCGCGATCGCACCGAAGAACTGGTGCCCGTACAGTATGCCGATGATCGCGTCGGCGCAGAAGCCGGTCACGAAGTAGACCGGGATCACCATGATCACGACCGCGGTCACAGCCTTGCAGAACGCGCGGCGCAGACGTTCCATGTCGGCCGCCGACTGGCTGAAGGCCACCAGGAGAGTGCGGGCGAGCGGCGAACTGACAAACTCGAACGGTTTGTAGGCAAGGTTCTGGGCGACGTTGTAGTAGCCGGCAGCGACATTGCCCAAGAGGCGCGTGATCACGAAGATGTCGAACAGAAGGAAGACATTGTTCAGTCCGTTCGCGAGCAGAACCGCCCAGGTCCGGCGGAAGGTCGAGACGACGGCGTGGCGATCGAAACTCGGCCGTGGAACCGGGCAGCGACGCGCAATCAGAAGGTTCGTGGCGATGGAGCCGGCCGCCATCTGAAACACGAGCGCGGGGAATCCGACCCCCAACGCGACCATCGCGATCGTGATTGCGAGGACCACCGCTCCGACCGAGACGCCGATCATGCCGTGTTCCTTGATGCGCCCTTGCTTCAGCATCTTGGCGACGGAGATCGTCGCCATACCATTCAGGCATAGAACCACGGAGATCACCGGCATCGACCACATCAGCTCCGGAGTCTTGAAGAACTTCGTCAGCAGAGGAGTCAGAGCGAGCACGACGAGGGCAGGCACGAAGCCGCTCAGGTATGCCATTCCAACGTAGCCGGCTTCCTTCTTCTCATCCATCTCGTGGTCGGCCATGTACGTCTGGGGGAGCCCAGCCTCCCGGAAGATCTCCGAGAACATGAGGATCATCTGCAGCGTCGCGGCGATGCCAAGCAGACTCGGCCCGAGCGTCCGCGCGTTGTAGAGCGCGGCCAACGGGAACACGGCCTTGACGATGAAATTGAAAAGAGCCGTCCAGCCGAAGCCGATCGCAACGTCGCGACGACTCATCGGGGACGGAGTGGGCTCGCTCACGAGACTTGCTCGCTCACCCGATCGAGGACTGGAACTTCCGCGCGCACGTAGTCGTGGAGGTTGCCGCCCTCGAACAAGAGCCCACGAATGCCGGCCGCCTCGGCGGCCTGTACGTCCTTAGGCTTGTCGCCGATCATGAGGCTCCGAGATCGATCGATCGGCCATTCCTCGAATGCCTGAAGCAACATGCCCGGCTGGGGTTTGCGACAGGGGCACTCGCGGCGATACGCGCCGACGCCCTCCGTCGGATGGTGGGGACAAAAGTACGTCTTGTCGACATGCGCACCCCGCTCCGCGAGTCGAGCCGAGATCCACGCCGTGAACTCGAGAAAGTGCGCCTCGTCGTAGTAGCCTCGACCGATCCCGGCCTGATTCGTGACCACGAACACGAGGTAGCCCTGCTCGTTTAGCCAGCGGATCGCCTCGGGCGCACCTTCGACCCATTCGAACCGCTCCGGAGTCGACACGTAGTTGTGGTCGACGTTCATCACTCCGTCGCGGTCGAGAAACACGGCAGCCTTGTACTGCCACCCTGGAAGGGCGGTCTGACCCGCCTGGAAGTCCGCTTCGATCCCGATATCGAGAAAGAAGCCGCTCGACTCGACCCCGCCGAGCCGTCCCTGCTCCGCGAGAACCGGGAACAGATCCCGCTCGACGCTGCTGGGCACGCCGGGCAGCCGATCGAGAGCCTGCCGCCGCATCGCGTAGACCCCCCCGCTGATCAGGCCGGCTCCGAGGTCGCCCTTCTCGCGGAAGCCGATCACGCGCGGTCCGTCGAGATCGACTGCGCCGTAGCGTCCGGCGTCGGGAACGCTCCGGAGAGTGAGCACCGCCTCGAAACGGTCCAGTAGAGACCACGGCGCGAGGACGTTCGCGTCAAACAGCGAGTCACCGTTCAACACCAGAAACTCGGGTTCCAGAGCGTCGCGGGCGATAAGCAGGGCACCCCCGGTTCCGGCCGGTTCGGCTTCGATGATATAGGTGCAGCGGACCCCGAACTCGTCGCCGTCCCTGAAGTGTTCTTCGATCTGCTCGGCGCGGAACCCGATCGAGAAGACCACCTCGCGAACTCCTTGGCGAGCCAAGTTCCAAACGACGTAATCGAGAAACGGCTTCCCCCCGACTTCCAGCATCGGCTTCGGCGTCTCACGCGTGCGTGCGCCGAGACGCGTCCCAAGACCGCCGGCCAGAATCAGCGCTTGCATCAGGCCAGGCGAGCTTCGGAGATCTGGCAGATCAAGTGCCCGATCAGGATGTGCATCTCCTGAATCCTCGGCGTGTCGTTCGACGGCACGCAAAGGCAAAGGTCGCAGAGCGCGCGGAGCTTGCCCCCACTGTCGCCGGTGAGTCCAAGGACGGTCATCTCGGATTCCCGAGCGGCCTCGGCGGCATGGAGGATGTTCGGACTATTGCCGCTCGTCGTGATCCCGATGAGCAGGTCGCCCGGGCGACCATGAGCTCGAACTTGGCGTCGATAGACCGTATCGAAGCTGTAGTCGTTTCCGATCGCGGTCATCACGGTCGTATTGGTATGGAGCGCGAGCGCAGGGAGGGGCCGACGCTCTTTGTAGAATCGCCCGACGAACTCACCCGCGATGTGCTGGGCGTCGGCAGCGGATCCCCCGTTGCCGCAAAGCAAAATCGTCCCGCCCTGGGCGAGGCACTGCGTGACCCTGTCGGCCGCCTCTTCGATCTGCGGGAACAACGCCCGCGTCGCCGCGAGGACTGCGGCGTGCTCATCGAACGCCTGCTGAATCGTCTGTTGTGCTTGAACCTGATCCGTCATTGTCTCACCATGTATCCCAGACTCGTGCCTTCGATGCGTCGCAAACTTGAGAATCGGGCGTCGGTTCGTCGGAGATGATCCAGCGCACGCGTGACGTCGTCCCAGTTCGCATAGTCGTGCCATAGGATGACCGAACCGGGGTGAGTCATGCCCCATGCCCGCTCCGAGTCGTTCAACACGTAGTCGTAGGCATGTGATCCATCAATGAACATCAAGTCGATCGTCCCGGCGTAAGGGGTGAAGTCGAAGGTGGCGGAGTCGCCCCACAGTTGCTCGATCTGCTTCTCCTGTGGTGTTCCTTTGAACCTCGCCCCGGACTCTTTCTTGTCGATGTATTTGACGTCCTCGGGGTGGACGTCGAGCTTCGTTTCGGCAAGCTGTTGCGGCGGCAAGTCGAGCGTGGAGAGCCGCGCTTCCGGTCCCGCACTGACGGCAAGGTTGAGGGTCGTGCGGCCGTCGAACGTGCCGATCTCGAACAGAGTCTTTGGCCGGTGACGCTCGACCAGGGCCGCGAACACGTACTGCTCGAGGGTCGTCGTGTTGCCGTCGACGCTGATCGGATCGGCGATCTCGACCCGAACGCCCTGAACGATGTCCTTGATCGGCGCAATCGGAAGCGCGGGCACTAACAACTCCGGAGGCTCGGGTGCGCCGAAGACGTGCTCGCCGATCCGGTGGATGAATGCCCGATCCTTGGGGCGGGCGACCCCGGCCGTGAAGAGGTACGCCGATGCCGCCCAACCTTTGACGTAGCCCACTAGGAATTTTCCTGCGCTCAAGCCGGCACCATCCAGGCGCGGACGCCGTCTTCGACGAACGTGAAGTTCACGATTTGAGCCCCGTGCTCCCGAAGCGCCTCTTGGACCACGTGAGCGCGCTGTGGCTCACAGAGGAAGAACATGAAGCCGCCACCGCCCGCCCCGGTGATCTTCCCTCCTTGAGCTCCACTTGCTTTGGCAAGCTCATAAACCGCGTCGATCGACGGGTTCGTGATCCCTTCTGCCATTCGCTTCTTCTGGACCCATCCTTCGTCGAGAAGCCGCGCCAGCTCGTCGAAGTTGCTGGTGAGGAGTGCCTTCTTCATATCGAACGCGAGGGCCTTGATCGCATCCATCGCGTCGACCGCCGAGAGCTTCTTCTCCTTGAAGTTCTGGACCTGCTTGTCCAAGATGTCGCTGAAGACGCGCTTGCCTCCAACGAAGGCGAAGACGAGCCGGTACTCCAGTTCGAAGATGGTCTCGTCTTTGAGGCGGAGCGGATTGACGAGCGTGCCGTCAGGATTGAATTCGATGAAATTGAAGCCGCCGAACGCGGCCGCATACTGGTCCTGCTTGCCGCCGACCTGCCCGACATCGATGCGTTCGATCCGATAGGCGGTCTCCGCGATGTCGTAGGGATCTTTCGGGAGCCGCAGGTATTCGAGGAGGGCTGCGATCAGTGCGACGGTGATCGCCGATGAGGAGCCGAGGCCAGAACCGGGAGGCGCATCGTTATGGAGGAGAATGCTCATCCCCTCCTTGAACGTGTATCGGTTGCGGAAGTGATCGATGACGCCCTTCGCCAAGTCGAGCTGGCCATCGAAGACGAACGACTCGTCGATGCCGTAGCTGATGCTGGCATCATAGTCAAGGCTCTGGACGTTGATCGTTTCCCCGCCCGGGACCAGCGTCGCATAGGCGTAACGGTTGATCGTCGCGGACAGAACGACTCCCCCTCGTTCGTCGCAATACGGCGGCACGTCGGTGCCGCCGCCCCCAAAACTGATTCGCAGTGGCGCGCGTGCTCGGATCATCGGCAACATAGATCGTCGGCTTCCCGGCGTCGGATTTGGACCCGTCGCCGCCGGGAAGCCTACCCGTCCCGCCCCGCGGGTGTTGCTCAGCCGGCTGCGCCTTTGGCCAGCCGCGAGTAGGTCTCCTTGTCGACCGCTCGCATTAGACATTCCTCGTAGGAGCAGTACCCGTTCTTGAAGAGATCGGCAAGCGACTTGTCCATCGTCTGCATGCCGAGCTGCGCCGAGGTTTCGATCACCGAGTACATCTGGTGCGTCTTCCCTTCGCGGATCAGGTTCTTGATCGCGGGCGTTCCGACCATGATCTCGATGCCCGCACATCGCCCGCCGCCAAGGCGCGGCAGCAGCTGCTGGGAGATGACGCCTTCGAGTGTATTTCCGAGCAGTACGCGGATCTGGTCCTGCTGGTCGCTGGGAAAGACGTCGATGATGCGGTCGACGGTCGAGGGCGCGTTCCGCGTGTGGAGCGTGCCGAAGACGAGGTGGCCGGTTTCCGCCAGCGTCAATGCGGCCTCGATTGTCTCCAGGTCGCGGAGCTCGCCGACGAGGATGATGTCCGGGTCTTCGCGGAGCACGGCGCGGAGCGAGTTGTGGAAGCTGAAGGTGTCGCTGTGCAGCTCACGCTGGTTCACCATGCATTTCTTGTGCGTGTGCAGATATTCGATCGGGTCCTCGATCGTCAGGATGTGGTTCCGCCGGTTTTCGTTGATGTCGTCGATCATGGTCGCGATCGTCGTCGACTTACCCGAGCCCGTCGGACCCGTGACCAGCACGAGCCCCGACGTACGCTTCGACATTTCGCGGATGACGAGCGGGAGCCCGAGAGTCTCGAAGCTGGGAATCTTCGTCGGGATGACGCGAAGCGCTCCGGAAACCGTCCCTCGCTGCATGTAGACGTTGAATCGGAACCGGGCGAGCCCTTTGACCGAGTAGGCGAAGTCGAGTTCGTGGGTCTCTTCGAACTTTTGGAGGTGCTCGTCGGTCAGCGTCTCGTACACGAGCCGGCGGGCATCCTGCGGCTCGATCATCGTGAACGGCAGCGGAATCACGTCGCCGTCGATGCGCGCCATCGGGGGGAGCCCCACCGTGATGTGGATGTCGCTCGCCTTCCGATCGATCGCGACCCGAAGGATCTCGTCGATATGGACCTGGCTGCTGTCCTGGACGTCTTCGTCCATGGACTCTTCCTCATCCCGTCGGTTCGTCAAGAGGTCGGTGTACTTCGACTTGTTCGCTTCCGGGACGAGGACTGCGAGCGGTACCGGCGCGATGCGATTCGGGTCGGCGGCGACCTCGGGGGCGAGCTCCGACTGCTCGACGGCGAGGGGTGGGGCCGGCGGAGCCGCCTCTTGGGCCTGCTCCTGCTCCGATCCGAGAACTTTGCTCCAGCTGAATGCGTTCGACATAGGAACTCCTGGCCGGCATCATCCGACCGACGGGAATGTTCCACACCTGCTCGCTTTGCCGATCAGTACGTTTGCGGGGAGCGCTAGCTCGGCCGTCCCCAATGACCGGGCTCGGGCTCGTAGAGTGACCACCCGATGGTCGGCAGCGCATCGGTGAGCCGTTCGGCCAGGCGCCTGCAGCCCGGCTGTTCGGTTGCATAGTGACCGGCAGCGAAAATCGCGAAGTCAGCCTCGGCCACCTCGATGGCGACGTTTTGGCGTACTTCTCCGGTGAGGAAGACCTCGGCACCCGCACGCTGGGCGTCGCGCCATTCCCCGTCGGCTGCGCCGCCCGTGAGGCCGACCGACCGGATAACGCGGCCGGGATCGCCCCACGCCCACACCTTGGTCTCAAGCGCGGCCTCGGCATAACTGCTGAACTCGCGAAGGGTCATAGGGTGAGGGAGGGTGCCGATCCTCCCGGCGGGCTGGCCCCGTTCGTCACGCATCACCAGCCAGTCGAACGCGGGTTCCTCGTACGGGTGAACCCGCCGAATCGCGGCCTCGACGAGATCGACCCGCTCGGCCGGGACCCGCATCTCGATCCGCAACTCTTCGACCTGCTCGATTCGGCCTACCTCTCCGATGATCGGCTGTGAGCCTCGCTCTCCCCGGAACGTCCCAATTCCCGGATGCGAGAACGCGCAGCGGGTGTAGAGACCGATCACCCCTGCGCCTGCCGCGGACAGGGCATCCACGAGCCCCTCGCTGGACGTGTGAGGCACGAAGACGACGAGCTTGAACACGCGCGCGGGGTTGGCGTCTCCGAACGTGCGCACGTCGGTCAAGCCGAGACGCTCGGCGAGGACGTCGTTGATGCCTCCCGGGGCGCAATCCCAATTCGTGTGGACCCCGTGGAACGCGATCCCGCCTCGAATGAGCTCGACGACCGTTTCGTTGCGGGGCAGATCACTGCGAAGCGTCTTGATCGGCTCCCAGATCAACGGATGGTGGCTGACCAGCATCTGCGCCCCCAGGGCTCGAGCGTGACGAATTGCTCCGAGCGAGCTGTCAAGAGACACAACGCCCTTCTCGACAGCATGCTCGGGGGAACCGACTTGAAGTCCGATGCGATCGAACGGGAAAGCCATGCGCGCAGGCGCGATGCGCTCGACGGCGTCGAGGACGTCTTGGACGGTGGGCATAGCCGAGTTTATCGGGTTCGGAAACGAGAAAGGCGGGCCTTAGCCCGCCTCCTCGAACTCACAGGACGCTGATTCGTTATGATTGCAGTGCTCGAATGATCGTGCCTTACAGAATGATGCGAGTTTCTTCAGCGCCTTCTCAGAAGTGACATCCAGCTTCTGCGGGCTCGTCATACACAGCCCGAGAAGCGCGAACGCCTCTTCCTCGGTGAGTTGGAGTCCTGCAAGCAAAGCAGGCATAGATTCCTCCTCCGAGGTCTGACTCCCTTCTAAGACGACGTCGGGACCGTCATTGTTCGCATTCATGGCACTTTTGTCTGTCTTCCCTTCACGACGGACCCGGCGGACACATCCTTGTGCCGCGTTTCAGGTTACGACGTTCACAGCGTTCCTTTCGTTCAGTTCCACATTCGGCCCGCGATGGACCGCTCAAGACATGGGTAGGTACGCAAAACGCCTCCCGGAAGATTCCTCGGGGGCAAATCCTTTCGTTGTTCGACCCCACACGAGGCGTTCAGCCGAAATCAGGGACCCAGTCTAGACTGGGTCCCTGAAAACACCGGCATTCCGGACGTCAGTTGCCGCTGAGGCCGAAGTTCTTGATCAGGATGTCGAAGTCGTCCGAGTCGACTCCTCCGCTGCCATCGAGGTCTCCGATCGGACCACCGCCCCCGAAGTTGGCCACCAGAAGGTCGAAGTCGTCGGAGTCGATGTTGTTGTCGTTCGTGATGTCGCCGTTCTCGAGCGAATACGCAAGGCCCGAGACCGGGACCGACACGTTGACGGGGCCCGAAACGCGGCGAAGCCAATGAGAGCCCTTGACGTAGACGTCGCACACGCCGGTGGCCGACGTCGTCACGCGGAAGTCGCCACCCGCAAGCAACGTCGTGGGGACGGTGTCGACGACGCTGCCGGCCTGGACGAAGGCGACTTGCACCGGTACGCCGGCCGGACCCGGAAGCCAATCCTGAAGGTCCACCGTTCCACTGATGATCGGGCGGAATCTGAGTTGGCCGCGAATCTCACCACCTGGGAAGGCATTGGTGTGAAGGTTGACGTACAGGTTGCCCCCGAGGCCCTGGGTCTCCTGTGCAGCGGTGAGGGCGTAGTTGCCGGAGCTTGCCCAGACCGTACCTCCCGCCGTGTTCGCGAGTACGACAATGACACCGCCGTTGGTACCCACAGGGGCTTGATGGATGTGGCCGGCCGTGAGGTTCGCGACGAAGCCGGAGGCGTTGACTTGCATGTTCAGCACGTTGGTCACGTCGTCGAACACGCCGGTGATGGCTCCGACTGCGGGCGAAGCGTTTGGCGGCACTTCCTGAAGTCCGGTGGGCGTCCCCGAAACCGACCATAGGCCGGCTTGCGCAAAGCACACCCCGCAAAGAAGGGTTGTGGCAAGAAGGCCACGAGTACGTACACGAATAGACATGGAACGATTCCTCCTCTCTGAATCAGGCGGTCCGAATCTCGTTCGAACCCACCTTCATTGTATAGCGATCTTCGCGAGGGCCTGATATCGTGCTTGATGACTTCTTGATGATTTCGCACGCAAGGAAATGGTCGCGGCCAAAGTTTTTTCTTTCCAGGGCCTGATCTTGTGATAAGATGAGCTTGGTCAGGAACACTGACCCATTGTATTTGCCGTGAAATCGGCGTGTCCCATTTCAGGAGGGGACGATGAAATCTATCAAGAGTGGTCATCGAGGGATGCGATCCCTCGCGCTAGTCGTATTGGGAGGGGCCGTGTCGTCAGGATGGGCCGGGTCACCCGACTATCAGGTCGCGAACAACCCGCTCCTCGACGCGGTTTGTCGCGTCCGCATCGGCGGACAAGGAATGGGGACGGGCACGGTCTTCAAAAAACGGGTTGCCACCCGGGATGCCACCGGACGCCCCACCCAGTACTGGCTCTGTGTCATCACGGCCGGACACGTGACCCTCAACCAGGCTCCGGCGAATATCGATATCCGATTCGGGAACCAACCGCTCGTCGGCGCGGACATGACCCCGGGTGGCACCGCGCTGTTCAAGTGGGACAATCCGGTGATCCAGTTCAATCAGACCGATCGTTGGCCCCTGGACTTGAGCGTCCTTGGCGTGATGGTGAACGCGAATGCGTTCTTCGACAATCTCGCGCCGATTCCGATCTCGAACAACCCGGTCGACGAAGTGCTGCCGAACGACGACCCCACCGGGGCGCGACCCACGTTCGCGTCCATTGGCTACGGCGTCACCGGTACGTACTTCAACAACGGGCCGGCAGGCTTCGAACAAGGATACCGACGTCAGGACGGCACCTTTGGATTGAAGCGGTTCCAGAACCAGCGCGTGTTGGCCGAAGGAATCCGTCCCGCCAACGAATGGGAGCCCGAGGAGTATGCGCCTGGCATCCAGTACTGCGGCCCGCAGATCAGCTTCATGCTGGATGGGCCCGGCGGAGCGAACCGCGTCGATGGCGAAGGAATGCCGTTCGGCGGTGATTCCGGCGCACCCTACCTCTTCACTGATCCGGCCCGTCCTTACATGCCGTTCGAGCTGTTCGACTGGACCAACGGAAATCGACTCCGAACCAAGACGCGCGAGCTCTGGGGCATCCACAGCGGCGCGCGAACCGTCAACGCGCCGTTGGGAGTGCGCGAGTTCCGGTTCATGAACAAGACCGAAGGCTACGGTGTGAATCTCACGCCGTGGGCGGTTCGAAGTTGGATCCACAACCAGTGCATGCAGGTGGTCCCCGAACCGGGCACCCTGCTGATTCTGCTCCCGGCTCTGGCTGCGGTTGTCGTCCGACGGCGACGGCGCTAGGTCGATTGAATCGACGGGGTCGCGCAACGCGTTGCGCGACCCCGTCGTTGTTTCTCCTTGTGAGGGACCTCTTCGAGGGTGCGAGGATGATCGCCGGGGATCGATCGCTGTGGCCCTACGTATGGAAGCCTTGGCTGACCTCCGCCGGCGTGTTTGCTGCCGTCTTCCTGGCCGGCTTCTGGCTCGTTCTCCCTCTTGCCGGGAACGTTGCGGAACGAATCGGTACGGCCTCGTGGGTCGGCAACTGGGTTGGGGGTTTGCTGTACTTGGTCATCTGGGTGTTCGCGTCGAGCGCCATCTACTTGGCGATCGTGGGGCTCATGAGTTCGCTCCTATGGGACACCCTCAGCTACGAGATCGAGTCCCGGATCGGACCGACCCCGAAAACGACGGCCGGGTGCGGTCTTCAGATCGGTGACACGCTCGCGCGACTGCCGTTTTCGGTCTTCATCGCTTGCCTCGTCCTCTTTCTCGGCTGGACGTGTTTCGGGGTTGTGGGGATTGTTGCGGCTGGGCTTCTCGGTCTCTTCGACTTCACGGCATGCAGCTTCCTTCGCCGGGGCCATGCGTTTTGGGGACAGTGGATCCTGGTCTGGCGGGCTCAAGGATGGGGGAGTTTCGTCATCCTGTGCGGAATCGCCTCGTTGCTCCCGGTGGTCAACGTCTTACTTCTCCCCGTATTTGTGGCAGGGGGAACACTGCTCGCAAGACGTACTTTGTACACGGATCGCGTCTGATCCTGTCTTTTGCCGAATTCACGCAAATCACGCGCTCAGATGGGCGATCGCCCCCAAAAGCCCGTACTATCCAGTAGGAACGATGAAGCGCAGTCGAGTTTTCGTTTATGCTCAATCTGGCGAAAGCCGCTGCGCTTCACTGCGCTCGGTCGCAGGCATTTGCTTCGCTTTTTTGGGGAACTGGCATCTCGAACTCACCTCACGAATGCGAGAGCACCCATGAACTCCTCATCTGACCTTCAAGCCCTTAAGAAGTGTGCCGTCGACATCAGCGACCAAGCCTATTTGGCGGTCCTCGACACGCTGAAAGAATCGACCGTGCAGCAGCTGCGGGGTCGGTTCCAGACGATCATGCATCATGCCGAAATGGCCCTCGACGTCCTCGAAAAGCACGGTGAATCCGGAACCCTGGGCCCCACCAAGAAGCTTGGCATGACCGACGTGAACCCGAACTCGTTCGACTTCGGAACGCCGCCTCGCTAGAACGACGTCGAACGTCCGGCTGTAGAATGAACCGTGATGGTAGACGTCGATGCCGGACGGTTCGGCCCTTACGGGGGGCGCTACGTCCCCGAAACACTGATCCCCGCGCTCGATGAACTCGGTGCCGAGTTCGACCGTGCTTGGCAAGATTCTCGCTTTCGAGCCGAATTCGCCACCATCCTCCACGACTATGTCGGACGGCCGACGCCGCTGACCGAAGCCGCCCGCCTGTCGGAGACCACCGGATACCGGGTCGCGATCAAGCGCGAAGACCTCAACCACNNCACACCGGTGCCCACAAGATCAACAACGCGCTGGGCCAGTGTCTGCTGGCGCGCAGGATGGGCAAGTCCAGAATCATCGCCGAAACCGGCGCGGGCCAGCACGGTGTCGCCACAGCCACCGTGTGCGCCCTCTTCGGCCTCGCATGCGAGGTTTACATGGGCGAAGAGGACTGCGCACGCCAGCAGCTCAACGTCTTCCGGATGAAGTTGCTCGGGGCCAAGGTGATTCCGGTTTCCAGCGGTACGAAGACCCTCAAGGACGCACTGAACGAGGCGATGCGCGATTGGGTGACCCACGTTCGAACCACCCACTACGTCATCGGCACCGCCGCGGGCCCCCACCCCTACCCGACGATGGTCCGGGCATTTCAATCGGTGATCGGAGAAGAGGCTCGGGCCCAATATCTCGAGCGGCACGGCGTGCTCCCCGATGTCGGGATCGCGTGCGTCGGCGGAGGCTCGAACGCGATCGGTTTCTTCCACGGGTTCCTGAACGACCCCGGTGTGCGGCTCCTCGGGATCGAAGCGGGGGGGCACGGGTTGGAGTCCGGATCGCACGCCGCGCCGTTGAGCGCCGGCAGTCCCGGAGTGCTGCACGGCTCCTACAGCTACCTGATGCAGGATGCGTACGGTCAGATCCTGCCGACGCACTCAGTCAGCGCCGGGCTCGACTATCCGGGCGTCGGGGCGGAGCACTCTTACCTCAAGGACACCGGGCGGGTCGAGTACGACGCCGTCACGGATGAGGAAGCGCTGACCGCGTTTCGTCGGGTCGCTGAGTTGGAGGGCCTTATCCCGGCGTTCGAGTCCGCGCACGCGTTCGCGCCCCTTTTCCAGCAGGGCCGATTTGCCTCTGGCACGCGGGTGCTGGTCAACCTGAGCGGAAGAGGCGACAAGGATATGGAGTCTGCCGTTCGACTCTTGAAGCTCTAAGCGGCGGCCTGGAGTGATTCCTCGATCGCACCGAGATTGTGTCGTGCGCCGGCGTGGCCCGGCAAGAGCCGCAGAACCTGCTCGTACGCCGTCTTCGCGCCGCTCGCGATCCCCAGTTGGGCCATGCAGTTCCCGAGTGTGAACCACGCGTCGGCATTCTCGGGTTCGAGTCGAAGCCCGGATTCGTAGAGATGCGCGGCATCGGCGAACTGCCCGGCACGATAGAGGAGGTCGCCGAGATTCAGATAGGCCGGGACGCAGTTCGGATCACGCTTGGTCGCCTCGGCGAAGCAACTCAAAGCCTTCTGAAAGTCGCCATTTGCCTGGAGCGCACGACCCCAATTCACCAAATGGACAGCCTGCAAATCCTGTTCCAGTGCCAGTTCGCCAAAGGCGTGGAGTAGGCGGGCTGAATCACCGGTGCGTTCGCAAGCCTCGGCCCAGAGCGCGAAGAGACCCTCGTCGCGGCGCCCGGCATCCCACTGCCGCTCGAGTCGATCGGCTGCCTCGCGGGCACGGCCGCTACGCAGATCGCACTCGGCAAGCCCCCGATCGGAAGATGCTCCGCAGGTTGGATGATTGGCCGTGCGGTCGAACAGCGATGCGGCATCATCGAATTGGCCGAGATGGAACAGGCACACGGCTTTGCTGTAGAGCGTGACCGCAGACTCGGGATCGACGGCGAGGGCAAGGTCGAACTCGCGAATCGCGTCTTCGAGACGGTTCAGTTTCGCCAGAACCTGACCCCGAAGGATGAGCCGCTTATGAGTGAAGATGCCGTAATCCCCGGTGAGTTCCTGCGCCCAGCCCATTGCGAGACAGCGATCGGACTCGGTGAGAGCCCCTTCGAGATCCCCCAACAGCATCGAGGCGCGAACCCGCTCATGCGAGACGAGAATGTCGTCGAGCCCTCGGGTAGCGGCTTCCTCACATGCCAAGAAGGCTTCCCCACAGCGGCCTTGTTCGTTGAGCGCGTTCGCCAAAAGGTGATAGGCGAGGCTGGCGTACGGAGCGTCGTTGCCGATCCGGTCGCAGGCGCGACGCGCGGCGACCGAAGCCTGTTCCCACCGGCCGGCCACGGTCAGAGCGTTGGCGAGATTGAAGTGGTGGAACGGCTCATTGGGCTGCTCCCGCATTTCGCGCTCGAGGAGCCGAATCGTGCGCTCGACCTTGTTCTTCTCGCGCATCACCGAGGGCGCATAGCCGAAGTGGACGATCTTCGCCCCTTCGAGGGCCGCCAGAGGCAAGCCGAGCCGGCGAATCGATGGCGCAATCTGCTCATGGATGCGCAGGACGAAGCGAATGTCGGGATGGCGCCGAAACAGCCGGACGGGGGCGTGGACGTAGGTGTCGCCCGAGCCGTCTTCGCCGAGACGATTCTCGATCGGGACGAAGTAGCCCCCGAACTGGGGCCGCACAATGGCATCCCTAATGCGGTCGACGCTACGGGAATCGACGACTTCGTCGGCGTCGATCCACAGGATCCAGTCGCCGCTTGCGAGTTCGATCGACGCGTTCCGAGCCGCGGAAAAGTCGTCACACCACTCGAAGTGCCCGACCACCGCCCCACACGCCTCCGCGATCGCCACCGTATCGTCCGACGAGCCCGTGTCGACGACGACGATCTCATCGATCCACCCTTGAAGACTCTCAAGGCACCGACGAAGCATCTTGGCTTCGTTTTTGACGATCAGGCAAGCGGAAACACGCGAGCCGGATACGGTCGGTGCGTCGGGGAGTTCAGCCAAGCGCTGGATCGCGATCGGGTCTTGTGAGCCTGTCTTCCGAGCCAGTTGCGCGCGTGCGTGGAAGTGCTCGCGCAGGTCGCATTCGAGGCGCGTCCGATCGGGCGAGTTGGAACCCGTCGTTTCCCGCCACACCTCAAACGCGCGGTCTTCAGCTTGAAAGAGCATCCAGAGGCGCGCCTGGAGCAGTTGGAGTTCAGGATTGCCGCGATCCTGTGCGAGGGCCTCGCGAAGTGCGGCCTCGCAAGCCTCATAGCACTCCTCGTAAAGCAGGTTCCGAATCACATCGGCCGGTTGAGCCATGCTACGCCGCCTGTTCTTCGACTTGGCGGCTGAGGTAGCGCCGCGCACCCGCGATGCTGAACATCTCGTCGCGAAGCAGCCGCTTGAGGGTGAAGACGGTCTGGATGTCCTCACTGCGATACCGGCGCTGGCCACCGTCGGTTCGAACCGGGGTGAGGAAGTCCATGAACTCCCGCTCCCAGTAGCGAAGCGTATGCACCTCGACGCCGGTGATGCGGCTTGCGACGCCGATGCTCACGGCTTGATGTGCTTTCTTGGGTCGAACCTGACTCGCCATTCGCTCAGATCATCTCCTGGCCGCCCGTTCGAGCAGCCCCGTACTGTTATCGGCGTCCCAGGGCCTTAGGATTAGGGCTCAGTAGACCCCGAGCGAACGTCGGAATCGAATGAGGGTCATGTCGGCGTCGATCCGCCATCCGGAGCGCGTGGCGACGAGGATGTAGTTGAGGTCCTGACGCGAAACACCCTCTCCGTCCACGTATGAGACGACGACATAGACCGCGTCGGGATCGCGGACCGTCCGCCGGACGCGGGGCTGGAGGCCACGCGACATCATATCGGCCACGCCCTCGGTGAGGGCGATCGGTCCGTACGATTGGAGGTCTTGGAGCAGCGTCGCCTGGACTTCGCCCCAGGCACGACGCCGTACCGCGTCGTGGTAGCGGCGCACACAACTCTCGGGTCCGATGTTCTGGCTGAAGCCGAACACGCCGAGCGTCAGGACCGCCAGCCCGAGCGATGCCCCGATCGAAGTGTGGCGACGCACGATCTCGTTCACAGGTGAATTCTGGCATCAAGGTCTTCGCCGATTCCGCCGATATGGGGATGGGAGCTAGACCTACCATGACGCGCTATCAGACAGCCCTTGCCCAATTCAATGCCGGTCGAGTTCGTGTTCAGCGTCTCCGAGACTACAAGCTGTTTCACGGTTGGGTCGCGACGATCTTCGAGACGGAGATCGTTCTCTCATTACCGGAACTCGGCGACCTCGCCGTCGGCGAAAACGTCGCGATCGAAATCGCAGGTCCGAAGGTGCTCGCGATGGGGACCGCCCGGATCAGCTTCGTCGAGGGCGGTGCGGCCGGCAGCGACGGTCGCATCTCCCTTCACCTCGCGAACCCATTGAAGTTCATCGACAGCACGAACACGGGCCGCGTGCGCGTACCGCCCCACGTCGTGAGCCTGAAGATCGGCGAAAAGAAAGTGGCCGGGCGCTTGCTGGACGGTTCCACCGGAGGGATCGGGCTCAGCTCCGAAGCGGCGGTCGACCGCGGGGCGACCGGAACCCTCAGTATCGACTCGGGTCATGGCACGATCGATTTGACGGTCGAAGTCCGCTACTGTCGGCCGAACGCCGAGTCGGGTTTCCGCGTTGGGCTCCAGATCATCGAGGGTCAACGCCTCGAAGTCGCCCGATGGTGCCAGATCGTGGAAAGCGGCTTCTCTGGCACCGATCGTCGGGCGGCCTGAGACCTAGCGTCCCATACACGTTCCCTATGGGTATAGTCGCATCGTAAGCGGCCGTAGCTCAGTGGATAGAGCGCTTCCCTCCGGAGGAAGAAGTCGGAGGTTCGAATCCTCTCGGCCGCGCCATCCCGTGGTGCCCATGAAAACACTCTGTGCCTGGCTGGTCCTCCTGACCTTCGGCATCGCCGGATGTGCGAAGAACGAATCAGAACCGGCCCAACCCGATGCCAGGACTTCCGTGACGGGCGAGAACCCTTCGCGGCTCGCGGAACCCACCCAGGACACCGCGAAGACGCCGCCCGGCGAAAGTCGATCGGGGACGCCGGTGACGAAAACGGACCCTCCGAAGCCCTCGGACGGTGACCGGCCCTCCCCCGCGCCACAGCCGGCGACCTTTACCGGCTTTGAAGGGAAATGGAGCGTCAGGATCACGCCCGAAATGCGCAAGCAGATGGAAGCTTCCAAGGTCTCCGGTGTCGAATTGTCCCTGACCTTCACCGCACCCGATCGATTCAAGCTGACCGCCAAGAGCAATGAGAAAGGTGCTCAGACGGTCCTCGGCAAGGCCAAGATCGAGGGAAGCAAGGTGCTCCTCACCCCGACCGAAATCGACGGCAAGGCTCCGTCAACGCCTGGCGACGCGCAAACCCTTGGTCTTCAACTCGACGCCAAGCAGACGACCCTCACCTCAGACGACGGACGCATGATCTTCGAACGGGATCGGTAGCCGTGATCGAGCGACTCGACACGTTCGCCATCGAGCTGCCGTCATGGGGCTTTGCCGACACCGGAACCCGATTCGGTAAGTACGTCCAGGCGGCGGCCGCGTCGACGATCGACGAGAAGCTCGCCGACGCAGGCATGGTCCATCGCTTGACCGGGTGCTGCCCCTCGGTTGCCGTCCATGTCCTTTGGGACTTTCCCGCGGGCCGTTCACCGACTCAGATCGCGGACGTCGCCGAGCGAGAAGGGGTGCGCATCGGGTCGATCAACCCCAATCTCTTCCAAGACCAGGTTTTCAAGTACGGCTCCGCGTGCAGCCCCGATCCCGAGGCCCGCGCCGCTGCCGACGAGCACATCGATCGCTCCATGGCGATTGGAAGAGATGTTGGCTCCAGTGCGCTCAGTCTTTGGTTCGCCGACGGCACCAACTACCCGGGTCAGGACGACATCCTCCAGCGAAAGCGACGCATGGAAGATGCTCTCGCGCGCTGGCATCAGGCAATGCCCGACTCGATGGAGATGCTCGTCGAGTACAAGCCGTTCGAACCCGCGTTCTATCACACCGATATCGCCGACTGGGGCATGGCTGCGCACTTCGCCCGGAAGGCCGGCCCCCGGGCGAAGGTCCTCGTCGACACGGGGCACCACCTGCCAGGCGCGAACATCGAGCACATCGTGTCGTTCCTGCTGTCGGAGCGACTCCTGGGCGGCTTTCACTTCAACGACCGCAAGTATGCCGACGACGACCTGACCCTGGGCAGCATCGACCCATACGCGGTCTTCCGGATCTTCCTCGCGATCCGGATCGCGGGCGAGCGGCACGGCTTCGAGACGCGCCACGTCGGTTACACGGTCGATCAATCCCACAACCTCAAGCCGAAAATCGAGGCGATGATCCAAACCGCTACGACCGCCCAAGAGCTCTTCCTGAAGGCCCAGATGGTCGATCTCGACCACCTCGTCCGCGCTCAGGATGCGATGGCGATCGTCGATGCCGAACGTTGTCTGCGCGATGCGTTCGCCACCGACGTGCGACCCGCACTTCGCGAGTGGCGTCGGGCGCGCGGGCTCCCCGAGGATCCGCTGGAGGCCTTTCGCGAGTCGGGCTACGAGGCGCGAGTCGGTGCGGAACGCCAAGCCCGACGCGGGGGGAACCCCGCTTCGAGCAGCTACGCTTAGGCTCGCCCCCTGCCATAATTCGGGACCCATGGCCCACAAGATCGCTGTCCTCGCCGGAGACGGAATCGGCCCCGAAGTCACTGCCGAAGCCGTCCGCGTCCTCAAGGGGGTGCGTGACGACCTCGAGTTCGAGGAAGCACTTGTCGGAGGCGCGGCCTACGACGCGGTCGGGCGGCCGCTCCCGGATGCTACGCTCGCTCTGTGTCGGGCGTCGGATGCCGTGCTCCTCGGCGCAGTCGGGGGCCCCAAGTGGGATCATGTCGAGCCCGCGGAGCTTCGACCCGAGGTCGGAGCCCTTCTGCCGCTGCGAGCCGAGCTCAACCTTTATGCGAACGTTCGCCCGGCCAAGACGCTGCGCGCTCTCCTCATGGCGAGCCCGCTGAAAGGCGATCGGGGCCTCGTGGACCTCGTGGTGATGCGCGAGCTCACCGGCGGAATCTATTTCGGGCGGCCGCGGGAGCGGCGGGACCAGGGCAACACCGCGGTCGACACCTGCATTTACAGCCGCCATGAGATCGAGCGGATCGCGGTTCGCGCATTCGAGATCGCCCGTCAGCGCAGGCACGAGGTGGTCAGCGTCGACAAAGCCAACGTCCTGGAGACGAGCCGCCTTTGGCGCGAGGTCGTCGATGACGTCGCCAAGCAGCATCAGGACGTCAAATGCAGCCACATGCTCGTCGACAACTGCGCCATGCAGCTCATTCGCGATCCCCAGCAGTTCGACGTGATCCTCACCGAAAACATGTTCGGAGATATCCTCTCGGACGAGGCCTCGATGATCACGGGCTCCCTGGGACTCCTCCCCTCCGCCTCGCTGAGCGAAGCGAAGAACGGTAGGGTGTTCGGACTCTACGAGCCGGTCCACGGATCGGCCCCGGACATCGCCGGTCAGGGCCGAGCGAATCCTATCGCCGCGATCTTGAGCGCCGCCATGCTCCTCAAGTACAGCTTCCAGGACAATGCCGGCGCCCAACGAATCGAAGACGCGGTTGATGCGGCCCTCACCGATGGCGTACGCACGGCCGACATCTTCGAGAAGGGCACGAAGCTCGTGACCACGTCCGAGATGGGTGAGGCGATCGTCCGCCGCCTCGCCTGATGGACTTCGACCGGCTCGTTGCCGAACACAAGGACGCAATCTACCGACAGATGGTGCGCGTCTGTGGAGACCGCGACGATGCCGACGACGCCCTCGTGGAGGCGCTTGGACGGGCGTATCGGTCCCTTGATCGGCTACGCGAACCGGAGGCCTTCCGCAGTTGGCTCACCCAGATCGGACGTCGCGTCTGCCTTCGAATGCGACGCCGGAATCCCGAAGGGGCGATCAGTCTGGAGGCGATGCTCTCCGCCGGCCTTCCCGAGCCCCAAACCCCGGGGACCGATGAGGATGCCGAACTGGCGGCCACGAAGCGCTGCATCCTCGCCGCTATCGACGCCCTGTCCGAGCTCGATCGCCGAGTGTACTGGCAGCGGGATGTCGAAGGGCGCTCGGCCACCGAGGTGGCCGAGGCTCTCGGCCTGACCGTTCCTGCGGTGAAGGCCCGCCTCCATCGGGCGCGTCTGCAGCTCCGCCAACAACTGAACGCCCTGTTCGGCTGAGGGTTCGGATCGGGCCCCTCTCCCTCCAAAGTTCGCGGACGTGAACCGAAGTATCCTTGAGACTTATGGGCAAAACTGCACTCGTTACCGGTGTCACCGGCCAAGATGGCGCGTACCTCGCCAAGTTGCTCCTCGACAAGGGCTACGACAAGGTGCTCGGCGCCTGCCGGCGGAGCGCCTCCCTCAATACCTGGCGAATGCAGGAACTCGGGATCGTGGACGACATCGAAATCGTCTCCCTCGAACTGCTCGAACTCTCGAACATCGTCCGGGTCCTCGAGAAGTACCGACCCGATGAGGTCTACAATCTCGCCGCCCAGAGCTTCGTCGCGATGTCCTTCGAATTGCCGATCTACACCGCCCAGGTCGACGGCATCGGAGTCGCCAACCTCCTCGAAGCGATTCGGCAAGTTCTGCCGGGAACGCGGTTCTACCAAGCGTCGACCTCCGAGATGTTCGGTAAGGTCCAGCAGATTCCCCAAAGCGAGGCGACACCGTTCTATCCCCGGAGCCCCTACGGCGTGGCCAAGTTGTTCGGGCACTGGCTTACGATCAACTACCGCGAGTCCTTTGGGATCCATGCAAGCTCGGGCATCCTCTTCAACCACGAAAGCCCGTTGCGTGGGCTCGAATTCGTCACACGAAAGATCACGGCCGCCCTCGCCGGTGTGAAGCATAGGCACCAAGAGGTGCTCGAACTCGGCAACATGGATGCCAAGCGGGACTGGGGATTTGCGGGAGATTACGTCGAAGGGATGTGGAGCATGCTCCAGCAGCCCTCGGGGGACGACTATGTTCTGGCAACCGGAGAAACGAACACGGTCCGCAGCTTCGTCGAGCACGCCGGAGTCGCCCTAGGCTTCGAGATCGCGTGGGAGGGAGAGGCCGAGAAGGAAATCGGGATCGATCGGAAGTCCGGGAAGACCATCGTCCGCGTGAACCCCGCCTTCTATCGCCCCGCCGAAGTGGATCTCCTCATCGGCTCTCCCGACAAGGCGAAAGCCCAGATCGGATTTGTCCCGAGAACGTCGTTCGCCGAGCTCGTCACGATGATGGCGGAGGCCGACGACCGTCGAGCCGCAGGGGGCGTCGTCCGAAACTAGCCCACGGCCGAAGGCGTGAGGATACGCCCCTCGGAATGAATACCGAGGGGCGTTTTTTGGAGTTAGACGTCCGAATACAGGAAGAATTCGTACGGGTGCGGGCGGAGATCGATCGCGTCACACTCGTGCTCGAGCTTGTACGCGATGTAGGTGTCGATCAGGTCGGGGGTGAAGACGTCGCCCTTCAGGAGGAACGCGTGGTCCTCGCGCAGAGCGGCGAGCGTCTCCCGGAGCGATCCCGGCGTCTGGGGGATGTCGGCCTTCTCGGCCGGCGGGAGCTCGTAAAGGTCCTTGTCGATCGGCTTGCGCGGCTCGATCTTGTTCTGGATACCGTCCAGCGCCGCCATCAGCAGGGCCGAGAACGCGAGATATCCGTTGGCGGTGGGGTCTGGAGCGCGGAATTCGATACGCTTCGCCTTCGGCGATTTGTTGAACATCGGGATCCGAACGCAGGCAGACCGGTTCCGCGCGGAGTAAATCAGGTTGATCGGAGCCTCATAGCCAGGGACCAAGCGGCGGTAGCTGTTCGTGCTCGGGGCACACAGGGCGAGGAGCGCCGGGGCATGAGCCAGGATTCCGCCGATCATGTAACGGGCCGTGTCGGAGAGTCCTGCGTAGCCCGCCTCATCGTACATGAGGGTTTCCCCGTTCTTCCAGAGCGAGATGTGGCAGTGCATCCCGCTTCCATTGTCACCGAACAACGGTTTGGGCATGAAGGTCGCGGCGAGCCCATATTCGGCGGCGACGTTCTTGACGACGTACTTGTACTTCTGGAGCTGGTCGCCCATCTTGCGCAAGGTGTCGAACCTCATATCGATCTCGCACTGGCCGGCCGCTCCGACTTCGTGGTGGTGGACTTCGATGTGCACGCCCATGTCGATGAGGCGGAGCATCATGTCGCTGCGAACGTCCTGAAGCTTGTCGGCGGGCGAGCACGGGAAGTACCCCCCCTTCGGACGGTGGGTATAGCCGATCGCGTTCTCGGCTCCGGAGTTCCAGTGCGCTTCCAGGCTGTCGATCTCGAAGTACGCACCTTGCGGCTGGGTCTCGTATCGAAGCTTGTCGAACAGGAAGAACTCGGCCTCCGGCCCGATGTAGCACGTGTCGGCGATCCCGGTCGACCGGAGATACTGCTCGGCTTTGTGGGCGACGTAGCGGGGATCACGGCTGTACCGCTCGCGAGTGATCGGATCTTCGATGTCGCAGATCACGACCGCCGTCTCGTACTCGGGGAACGGATCGAGAAACATGCTCGACGCGTCGGGGACGAGGAGCATGTCCGACTGGTCGATCGACTGGAATCCCCGGATACTCGACCCATCAAAGCCGATACCGTCTTCGAAGAGATGGTCGGTGAAGTCGATGGCGGGGATCGTGAAGTGGTGCCACATCCCGAACAAGTCGGTAAAGCGGATGTCGATCAGCTTGACGTTGTTCTCGAGAACGTAATGAATGGCTTCCTTTGGGCTCATGCGGGTCCTCCTCCCAGGCTGGAACAAACAAGACGCCGCGAGGAGTCATCCCCGGGGCGTCTTTGCGGCTCGCCTCCGCCTCGTCGCGGCGACGCCCGGATTATGCCGGATGTCCGGACGAGGCGGCAAGTGGTTTTGCGGGCTAGGGATCGATCCGGATCGCCTGGGTCGCGACCACGACGTTGCCGAACATGTCCCGGCTCCGCACATGGATCGGCTGGACGCCTCGCAGATCGGTCGCCGGAAGCAGGCCGCGCCAGATGTGAGGCGAATCGATCGCACCCGGCAACGGTCGATACGGGCGCTGAAGCTGGGCTGCCTCGGTGACCATCTTGACGTAGGCCGGGTCCTTCATCGGGACGCGGCGCATCGGCGTCCACTTCCCTTCCGCGCCAAGCCGGAACTCCGTCGAGCTCTTTTCAGAACCGGCGAACACGTTGACCAGAATTTCCGTGCCCTTCAGGTCGCCCGCCTTCACGACGTCGGGGGCGAAGATGTTCATCTGATAGTCGGGAGCCCGTCCCGTCGCACGATACGCGATGGTGTAGGTGTTGCCGTCGAAGGTGAAGACCGAATGCCCCCGAGGGGCTCCGTCCCGCATCGTCGAGTGCGGCACGCCGAATTCATCCGGCCGTCCCGTCCACCAACTCCCACACGTGGTGACGTTGACCACATGGTGATGAGGCTTCTCGCGCGTGAAACCATCGTCCTTGCCAAGGAACCGGTGTTCCTGGAAGTGTGTGTGTGCGGCGACACTCAGGCTGTAGGGTCGCTGGGACAGAAGCCCGAGGATCTCCCGCTTCTCCTCGACCTCGTTGAGCGGGATATGCATCATGAGGACGACAAGCCGATCCGGCGGCACGAACTCAAGATCCTTCTTGAGCCAAGCCAACTGCTTGGGTCCGATCGACGCCTTGTACCGTCGGTCGGCAGGCATCCACCACACGTCGTCGAGGACGACGAAGTGGACTTTCCCGTAGTCGAACGAGTAGTACGAGGGCCCGTAGAACCGCTCGAAGGTGTCGTCCGACTGGTCGTCGTGGGGGGCGTCGAAGTCGATATCGTGGTTTCCGAGGACGTTGTACCAAGGAATGCCGATCAGGGCAATCGCCTCGTTGTGCTGCTGGAAGATGCTCAGGTCGTCGAACAGGATGTCGCCGAGGGTGACCCCGAACTTGGCGTCTTCCTTGTCGATCCGCGTGATCAGCGTGTCGGTCAGGTATTTGAGTTCGCGGAGGTCCCGACTCTGGGTATCGCCGAAGAAGAGCGCTTTGAACCGGTCCGGTTCGCGATTGCGACGGAGAGCGAAGTCGATGCTCGCAGGCAGGGGCCCGGTCGGTGCGACTCCCCCGAACTTGAGCTTGGGCGATCCGTTCGGTTTGTGCACATAGTAGAACTTCGGAAGCTGCTGCTTGTCGACCGGCGTAATCCAGCCACGGGGCTTGATGACGAAGAAGATCATTTCGTCGGAGCTCGGCAGTTTCCACACGCCCTGGCTATCGGTCCGCACGAAGTCGACACCGTTGCTGACGAGTACGGCTCCGAGCCCGCGTTCTCCTCGGTCGCGGACGCCGTTGCCGTTCGCATCGTCGTACACGACACCCCTTGCCTCACCCTGAACGGCGCCGAGCGCCACCAATCCACCCACGATCCACGCGACCATGGATCCGACGTTACCCCGCGGATCGTGAACGACTCGTTAAGCGGCCGTGAGACTCTGGACACCTCCGAAGTCCGCTGACGCCAGGATCGCATCGCACCGGACGGCGACGCGCGCACAGGGTCCGACAGACCCTAGTAGGAGATCAGCGCGCAGAGGGGGTAACCGAGCAGATTCTCGCGCCCGCGTAGGAACTCGAGCTCGACGACAAACCCGAACCCGCAAACCTTGCCACCCAGGCGCTCGACCAGACGCGCCGCCGCCGCCGCCGTGCCCCCGGTCGCAAGAAGATCGTCGACGATGTAAGTACGCTGGCCGGGATCGATCGCGTCGGTGTGCATCTCGACCGTGTTCGTCCCGTATTCGAGGGCGTATTCCTCCGAGATCCGGCTGTAGGGCAGCTTGCCGAGCTTGCGGGCCATCGCGAACGGGACGCCAAGCGCCATCGCAACCGGGACGCCGAAGATGAAACCTCGACTCTCGATCCCTACGACGACGTCGGCCTCACGATCCCGTGCGTCGGCCACGAGGAGATCGATCACCTCGACCGTCGCCGCCGGACTTTGAAGGAGCGGCGTGATGTCCTTGAACATGATCCCAGGCTTGGGGAAGTCGGGCACGTCGCGGATAAGGGGTTCGGCAATGAGGCGCGGCATCGTCTGGGTTATACCAAGTCCGTCGGGCCGCCGGATCAGTGCGGCGGCTATACTCGGATTCGATGCGGGCCGCGACCCGCGAGCCAAGAACAATGCCCAAGCAGCGAACGGTGATTGTCGTCGGTGGTGGCCTGGCGGGCCTCATGACCACCCTGAAGTTGGCCGAAGCCGGGGTGAAGGTGCTTCTCTTCAGCCTCGTCCCGGTCAAGCGCAGCCACAGTGTGTGCGCACAAGGCGGGATCAATGGTGCCGTCAACCTACGCGGCGAAGGCGACTCGCCGTATCTGCACTTCGAAGACACGATTACCGGCGGCGACTTCCTGAATCACCAACCCCCGGTCATGCGGATGGCGGAACGCGCACCCGCGATCATCTACCTTCTCGACCGGATGGGGGTTCCGTTCAACCGCACGTCCGAAGGTCTCCTCGCGTTCCGCCGGTTTGGGGGCACCCTCAAGCACCGAACGGCGCACGCCGGAGCCACGACGGGGCAGCAACTTCTTTACGCGCTCGATGAGCAGGTTCGCCGTTTCGAGAGCGGTGGGCGCGTGCAGAAATTCGAGAACCATGACTTCCTCGGCGTCGTCAAGGACGCAGAGGGAAGATGTCGGGGTGTGATCGCCCAAGACCTCCGGACGATGTCCGTCGACGCCCATGGTGCGGACGCGGTCGTGATCGCTTCCGGTGGCTGCGGGCTGATCTTCGGGCGCAGCACGAATTCGATCATCAACACTGGCTCGCCGGTCAGCATCTGCTATCAGCAGGGGGCGGTTTACGGCAATCCCGAGATGGTCCAGATTCACCCCACCGCAATCCCGGGCGAAGATAAGTGCCGCCTGATCAGCGAGTCGGTTCGGGGTGAGGGCGGACGCGTATGGACCCCTCGAGACCCGTTCGACAAGCGACACCCGCTGGAGATCCCGGACAAGGACCGTTGGTACTTCTGTGAGGAACTCGATCCGGTCTACGGCAACCTCCTCTCGCGCGACCTCGTGAGTTTCGCGATTTACTGCGTCTGTCGGATGGGCAAGGGGATCGAGGGGCAGGAGCAGGTCTATCTCGACATCACCCAGCTCCACAACAGCAGAGGTGGTCCCTACACCCGCGATCAGATCAACGACAAGCTCGAAGGCGTGCTCGAGATCTACGAGAAGTTCATGCGCGTGGACCCGATCGACAACCCGATGAAGATCTACCCTGCGGTCCACTACTCGATGGGCGGCCTTTGGGTCGACTACGAGAAGGGCCACGAGGGCGCTCTGGATCTCGACAGTCCGCGCAATCAGATGTGCTCGATCCCCGGTCTGTATGCGGCAGGGGAGTGCGACTATCAATACCACGGTGCCAATCGACTCGGCGCCAACGCGCTCTTGAGTTGCCTTACCGGCGGCGAGTTGACCGCCCAAGGGGTTTCGGCGTATCTGAAGCATCTCGACGTGGATGTCGAGAGTCTGCCGAGCAATGTGCTGGAGGACGCTCGCAAGGAGCGCGCGGCGGAATACGAAAACCTGCGCCGCGCGAACGGCACCGAGAACCCCTACCGGCTGCACAGCGATCTCGCCGACGTGATGTGGAACAAGTGCGGGATTTGGCGGACTCAGGCGGACCTCGAGAGAGCGCGGTCCGATCTCGATGATCTCGCCGCCCGTGCCGGACAGTGCAATCTCCTCGACGATTCGGCGTGGTCGAATCAGGCGGTTCCGTTCACGCGCGCCCTCGTCCACATGATCGAGCAATCGAAGGCGATCGTGGCCGGGGCGATCGCACGCAACGAATCCCGGGGCGCCCACTTCAAAATGGACACGCCTCATCGCGACGACGAAAACTGGCTGGTGACCACGAAAGCCACATGGTCTCCGGACGGCGTGTCCCTCGATTTCACAGAAAAGATCGACTGTTCGTATATCGCGCCCCGCGCTCGCAAGTACCGGATCAACCAGAACAAGATCGTCGAGGAGATCATGGGCAAAGACGCGGTCGCCGGCGTCTCCGGCTAGATCCCGGCAGGACTCGTGGCGTCCAAGGCGAACCGTAGGACATGCGTCGCCTCTTTTGTCTCGTGCTCACCTGCGCCGCCGTTTCGGCCCATGCCGATCTCCGCCTCGCTTCTCCGTTCACGGACCATATGGTCCTCCAGCGCGACGCCCAAGTGCCGATCTGGGGCTGGTCGAGTCCCGGCGCCTCGATCCTAGTGACCTCCGGCTGGGGCGGCTGGGCCCAGACTCAAGCCGGGCTCGACGGTAAGTGGATGCTGAAGCTGCCGACCCGACCCGCCGGCGGTCCGTATCACATCGACATACAGACCTCCAGTGGCGAGAAGCACACGGTGAAGGACGTCCTTCTCGGCGAAGTGTGGCTTTGTTCGGGCCAGTCGAATATGGATATGGGAGTGCGGAAGGGCTATGCGCCACCTCTCCGAAACGAGGAACGCGAAATCGAGCTGGCTAACTACCCCCGGATGCGGTTCTTCAAAGTACCCGTCCGATTCTCGGACACCCCCCAGGCCACCTGTGACGCCCGTTGGGAGGTCGTGACACCCCAGAGCATTGGTCCGGCGTCGGCAACCGGTTACTTCTTCGGGCGCGACCTCTACCGTGCGCTCGGGGTTCCCATCGGGCTGATCATGACGACGGTCGGAGGCACCGAGGCCGAACTTTGGACGAGCGTACCGGGCATGAAGAAGGTCCCCGGGTTCGACCGCGCGATCGCAGCAAACAACCAAGCGATCCAAGGGCACCGGCGAGCCGTGCGGATTGCCGAACGCCGCCGAATGCTCGCCCTCGATCCGAAGTCCGTACCGGATCCCCAGCCCAGCTACAAGCGGGCTCCCGGCTGGCTCTGGAACGGACAGGTCGCGCCGCTCGTCCCCTACGCCATCAAGGGCGTCATCTGGTACCAGGGCGAGTCGAACGTCGCCCGAGCCGCCGAGTACATGCGGGTCTTCCCGAACATGATTCACGACTGGCGGGCGGCCTGGGACCAGGGAGACTTCCCGTTCTACTTCGTTCAGATCGCCCCGTGGACCGGCTATGGCAACGGAACCGCAGCGGCCGAACTGCGGGAAGCTCAAGACTGGTCGATGAAGTCGGTACGCAAGACGGGCATGATCGTCACGACCGACATCACGGACGACTTCGGCGATATCCACCCGATCAACAAGCAAGACGTCGGTAAGCGGCTTGCGCTCTGGGCACTGGCCCTCAACTATGGCAAGCGGATCGAATACTCGGGACCGCTCTACGCCGGGATGACGACCGAAGGGGCCAAGGCACGGCTCACGTTCATCCACGGCTTCGGGTTGATGATCAAAGGCGCCCAAGCAGAGGGCTTCACGATCGCCGGCGAGGATCGGCAATTCGTCCCGGCAAAGGCCAAAGTCGACGGAGACACGATCGTCGTATGGTCGGATAAGGTCCCCCACCCGATCGCCGTGCGATTCGGATATGGAAGCGCGGTCCGGACCAACCTCTTCAACCATGCGGGCTTACCGGCCGCACCGTTCCGCACCGACCGCTGGCCGATGACGACGGCAGGGCGCGCTTGGTAGTCAGCGCGCGAGATCGCCGACGGACGTCGGCATCAGTGGGGGCCGGACTTCGTTCGGTCCCCACTTTTTGAGGAACTCGAGTGAATCGCCGCACACCCGACCCTGACACGGCCCCATCCCACAGCGAGTCACGAGTTTGGCGGTCCGACGATCCACGAACGGTTCGAGATCGACGAGACGAACATCTTCGCAACGACAAACGATGGTCTCAGGCCTCGGTACGTGACGGAGTTCGTTGCGGAGCTCGAAGGCCGTCTTCAACACATCCTTGAATCGCAGGCCCCGGAAGCGCTCAGTCTCGAGGTGGTCGACCTCGCGTCCTACGGCCGCGAGGCCGGCGATCTGGCCTTCGATGAGCGCGCACTCGACACCGCCGATTCCGGTCGGTTCGCCGGCGGCGAAGACGCCGGAAGCGGTCGTGCGCTGCTCGCGATCGACCCAAACCGCCTCTTCGACGCGACAGCCCAGGAGGGCGGCGAGTTCGGTCTGGGGCACCAAGCCGTAACCGACGGCAAGAAGGTCACAACGTTCGCGCCATGTGCGCCGACCGTCGGTCACCCTCACCGCCTCGACTCGATCACGGCCTTCGGCACCGACTACCCAAGTACCGAACCGCACAACCCCCGGGTGCAGCGCGAGGGCATAGTCCAAGCCTTGCATGAACTTCCTTGGCTCTCGCAGGATCGCAAACAGAAACGGTCGTATTTGAACCCAGCTTGCCTGCTCGGCGACAAGGGCGACGTGCGCACCCCGCTCGGCGAGGCTCGCCGCCACCGCGATCGCGAGCGGACCCGAGCCGCCAACGACGATGCGCCGGTCGGAGACGTCGCACCCTGATTTGACCATCGCCTGCAGACCGCCGAGACCCGTGACTCCGGGCAACGTCCAACCGGGGAAGGGGAGGAAGCGCTCTCTCGCGCCGGTGGCAATCACCACTTGGTGAAATCGAACGATTCCTCGGAAACCGACCAGCCTTCTTGGCTCGGCATCGAACACCGACCACCCGGAGAGAACCTCGGCCCCAGATGCCGCCAATCGATCGAGCCAAGCAGCCGCGGACCCTTTCGGTGCCGCGAGCACGTCGCGGCGCCAGATCTGGCCGCCGAGCGTCGCACCCTCGTCGAGAAGCACGACCCGAGCTCCCGACTCTGCCGCGACCGTCGCCGCGGCGATGCCCGCCGGTCCCCCGCCGACGACCGCGACGTCAGCCTCAATCACCGGTGACAATCTCCATGCCGTCCTGGCACAAGGTCATACAAGAGCGCTCATGGGAGCGTCCGTCGATGGTGACGCGGCATTCCTGACATATCCCCATACCGCAAAGCGCGCCGCGAGGCTCACCGGTGACCGACGTACGGCAGGTGCGAGTCCCTGCCCGATCGAGGGCGGCCAGAACCGTAAATCCAGGCGGAACGCACATCACGACCCCGTTGACTCGGACGGTCAGCATGTCAGCCATGAGCCCCCGCGGCGACGCGGTCGACCGCAAAGGGCACCGGGTCGATCGCCGAGTCGCGTGCGGCCCAGCGATCGGCAAGGAGCCGTCCGGTCGCCAGGCTCGTCGTGATGCCGAGACCTTCATGGCCGGCGGCGATCCAGACCGTCGCATCCCCGGGCGCAGGTCCGATCAGGGGCAGATTGTCCGGAGTGCATGGACGAAACCCGGTCCAGATCCGAATCACATGCCAGTCGCGGGCGCAAGGAACGAAGCGCTGGGCACGCTCGAGCATCTTCCCCACGATCGCTCGGTTCACGCCTGGCGCGAAGCCGACGAACTCCCGAGACGAGCCGATGAGCATTTGTCCCGTTGCGCGAGGCTGAATATTGAACGCCACCGACTCCGTGGCTTGGCCGTGAGCGCTGGCAAGATAGCCGAGTTCGAGCGTCTGTCGCGTCAGAACACCGGGATACCGGTCCGTGATCGCGAGGTGTCCTTTTCGTGGTTCGATCGGGAGTCCCGTCGTCAGCGCTGGGGCTGCAGCACCGGCGGCATTCACGATCACCGATGCCTCAAGGTCGCGTCCGTCGTCTAGCGTAGCCCGGCCGCCGCCCATCGCGACAACCTCCTCGCGGAGGACGGTCGTTCCGGACTGATCGAGCAGCCATCGAGCGGCGTTGGTCGCATAGAGCACACTGTCCCCGGGCACCCACAGACCCCCCGGCAAGCTGGAATCAAGCGCAGGCTCAAGCGCGGCCATCTCGCCTTGCGTCACGACGTGGGCCTCCACACCTCGGGCACGATAGAACGCGGACTTTGCTTCGGCGATCGCCATTTCCTCGCGCGTGCTCGCCACCCAAAGCGTGCCCCGTGGCTCATACTCGGCGGGGCGGGGCAACCGCGCGGCCAGATCGGTCCAGAGTCGGCAGGAGTAGGCCGTCAGGGCGAACTGCGCTTCCGAATCGTCCATGACGACGAGGTGCCCCATGCACGCGGCGGTACAAACCGTACCGGGCGCCGTGGGATCGACGATCACCACGCGCGCTCCCGCTTGGGTGAGGAAGTACGCGCAAGCCGCACCGATGATGCCGGCACCGACGACGATCACATCCGCGTCAGCCACCTTGCGACTCCGCAGGAAGATCGGGAATCCGCGTCGCTCCCCACGCCTTGAGGACGCCGTCGCGCAGCCGAATCCCCTCGACCTTGACGGCCCCGTCGAGGTGGAGGTCGCGATCCAGATCGACCACGGGGTTGAGGGTGTCGAGCAGGGCCCTGCTCGCCGCTTCGCCGGCTCGGACCCAGCCGAAATAGATCTTCGCGTCGGTCAGCTCAAGCCGCACGCCGTCCGTTGCGCTGAGTGAAGCGATCACCTGGAACTCGGACTTTGCCATCAGGAACTCGCCGTACCCCTCGACGACCACCCGATCCTTGGCGACCCGGACCGCCACCCGTTTGATTTCGCGGAACTTCTTCAGAATCCAATCGGCGAGTGCTTGCTCGGTGACTTCGACTTCCCCGGTGCCCACGCCGCTTCGGCTGAGGCGAATCTGACGCCTCTTGAGCGCAAGCCCGAGATCGAAGCGGCAGTCCGGGATCTTTGCGGTGAGGCGTTTGACGGCGAGACCGGCGAGCGTGAAGTTCTCGAGTTCCAGGCAGAGTTCCCTGAGCTTCCCTGCCCGCGAACGCCAGGGTTCGGTGTACAGGGGGAGCCCCTCGGTCGAGAAGTCACGAGCGCGGATCGTCGCCGACGCGACGTCCCCGAAAAGAGGATCGAGCGGTCCGGCAAACCGACTTGCGACGGCAACCTGGACCTGTTCGCCTTGCAGCTTCTGCCGGATTTCGAGCGCGGCATCGCGCTCGAACCGCCGCAATTCGCCTCCACCGACCCCGAAAACAAAGCCAAGACCGAGGATCGCGGGCCAGAAGGTCATGTGTGTGCCACGCCCGGGCGCTTACCATCGTAGAACGTCGTAGGCAACGGTGCCATTGAACTCCAATTTTGCACTGACGCGTGCGTGGGCGTCCGGAGCAAGAAGGGAAGACGTTCGACGCTTCGCTCGACGAGGGCGGAAAGTGTCGAGGCCGACTCCCAGCCGGAACCACCAGCGACATGCACTGGGTTGAACGAAGACTGATGTGTGACACGATTCCGGCTTTGGTGGGCGTTGAGGGTTTCGATGCGGGTTATCGCGCTTTGCGCGAGACAGCCGGACTGATCGATCTCTCCTGGAAAAAGGTTCTCGCGATCACGGGCGACGACCGCAAAGGCTGGCTTCAGGGCCAGGTGACTCAAGACTTGCGGCCCTTCGACTCCGGCGGATTCACCCAATTCTGCCTGTGCAGCCCGACGGGTCAACTCGAAGCCATTGCCGGCGTGTGGGCGTTTCCCGATCGATACCTCGTGGTACTCCACGAAGACTCGGCTCCGGCACTCGCGAAGCGAATCGAGAAGCTGGTGATCATGGAGGACATCCAGTCTGCACCGGTCGAAGAGGCGATCCTAAGCATTCAGGGTCCCGAAGCGACCGAAAAGCTGTCGGAACTGATGGCTCTGCCCTCGCTCGACGCGGGTCGCTCCGAGATCGAAGGCAGCGAAGTCATCGTCCTTCGGTCGAACCGCACCGGTCTCGGTGGCTGGGACCTGATCGTGCCGCTCGACGCGACCAAGGCACTGAAGAAGCTACGGAAGGCGTTCGTGGCGATCGACCGAGAGGCGTACCTGACGGCGAGCCTCGAGGCCGGGATGCCGCAATTCGGCATCGACACCGACTCGAAGACCCTTCCTCCCGAGCTCGGCCCCGCGTTCGAAGCTGCCACCGTCAGCTACTCCAAGGGCTGCTATGCCGGACAGGAAGTCTTGATGCGGATCCACAGCCGAGGGCACACCAATCGTACGTGGGTCGGCCTCCTCTGCGACGGTCCGGTCTCACGCGGCGACAGCATCGCATACGGTTCCAAACCCGAAATGGGCCGGGTGACGACGGCCGCATTCTCCCCCGAGTTCGGCTACATTGCGGCGGGATACGTGCGCAACGAGATCGCGATGTCCGGCGAGCTCGTGCGGATCGAGCGTGACGACCAGTCGACCGAAGCCGAAGTCGCCGAGATGCCGCTTCTCCGGCTCGGCTAACATCAGAGCTTCGCGGTCGTGAACCGCATCTTGAGCAGGCTCTTGATCTGAATCAAGGTGAAGCCGATCAGGATCGCACCCATCACCCATGCCGCGGCCGTGGCATAGCCGAATTTCAGGAACATGAACGCGTTCGTCCACACCTCGAGCCCGATCGTGTGGGTCGCGTAGAGAGGGCCGCCTCCGGTGAGGACAAAGACGTTCTCCATCGCCTTGAAGCCGGCGATGAAGACGCCGAGCAGGTTGATGAGAATCAGCGGCTTGAGACCCGGAAGCGTGATGTAGCGGATCTTCTGAATCCACGTCGCGCCATCGAGATCGGCGGCTTCGTAGCGCTCTTCGGGGATGTTCTTGAGGGCTGCGAGGTAGAGAATCGACCCCGGCCCCGCCCCGGCCCAGATCCCGGGAAGCACGACCGCGAACATCGCCGTCGAAGGATCACCGAGCCAATCGTGGGTGAGATTGAGGGGGGCGACGCGCAAGAGCTCAAGGACCGGGTTGATCACGTGGCCGATCAGCGGTGCAAGCGCAATGTTCAGCAGGCCCTGATCCGACTTGTCGTAGAACTGCTTCCAAAGGAACGCGACCACGATCGGACTGACCATCGCCGGCAGGTAGTACACCACCCGGAACAACAGCTTGAATCGCGGAATCTCGTTGAGGGCGAGGGCCAGCAGGATCGGGAGCAGAAAGCCGATCGCGATGCTGAGCGTCACGTAGAGGGCGCTGTTCCACAAGGACTTGTAGAAGATCGGCTGCGTAAAGACGGCAATGAAGTTATCGAGGCCGACCCAAGATGAACCCTTGAGCAGCCGGTAGTCCTGGAACGCGATCGTGAGCCCCCGAAGCAGCGGGTAGTACGACCAGACAAGAATGCTGAGCCCCGCCGGAAGCAGGCAAAAGACGACGAACCGATAGATCCGCCGGCGATCAGTCCCGGCCGCCAACCGTTCGGCCTCCAGTTCGCGCTGGGCGCGGGCCCGCGTCCACCCACGGGCGAGGAGCACGCCGCCAATGAGGATCGCCAGCCCAAGGATGCCGAGCGCCCACCCCCGTTGTCGGGCAAGCACCTCGGGCGGGGTATAGCCGAGGAGCTTCCGGTCCATCTCGCGCTGCGTCTCAAGGAGGATATCGACCGCGGGGGTCGTCGGTTCGAGCCGGGCCCGGTCCAGCGCTCCATCGAGCACGACGTAGACCTGCTGGCAGTTCCGTCCGTAGGGTTCCGGATGACCGGTCTTGAAGAGTTCTTCGTTGGCGCGTACGAACGACGGATCGACGGTTCGCGCGATATCCTCGTAGCCGAACTTGCGGAGGAGGACCGGATTGACCAGGTTACCGAGCCCTAATTCGACCCACTTCTCGGTACTGATCTTCGCCGCCTCCTGGCTTGCGAAGAACTCGATGAACTTCCAGCAAGCCGCAAGCTTGGCCGGGTCTTTCACACTGCTGTTGATCGCCCACATGCCCGCGTTGATTTCGTTCGCGTGACCGGCGGGGCCCGCCGGCATCGGCGCGATCCCGATTTGAGCGGGATTGAGGTCGCGCATCTCAGCGAGGACGATGTCGTTTGTGTACGCAAACCACATCGACACCTTGCCATCGGCGATGTCGCGCGCGTGGGTTGCGCTGATCTGGGCGACTGGTCCGTAGGTTTTGCCGTCAGGCCCGGGCCAGGTTTCGACGGTGAGGCGTCGATAAAAGTCGAGCGCTGCCGCCGCCGCCGGAGTCGCGACGGTCGACTTCCAATAACCATTTTCGGCCGGTTGGACGACGTCACCACCGGCCTGCCAAACGAAGTTGATCCAGTAGTAGCCCCGGCTACTCAAGTTCGAGGCGAACGAGAAGCCGGAGCGCCCGCTCTTCGACTCCGTCAGCTTCTGCCCATAAGCGTAAAACTCGTCCCAGTCTTGGGGTGGTCGTGCCGGATCGAGTCCCGCCTCGACGAAGTGATCCTTGCGATAGTACAGCGCCTGGGCAACCTGGAAGAACGGGATCGCATAGAGACGCCCGTCGACGCTGCGCAGGACCTCCTCGATCACCGGACTGAGGCGTTCGATGGAAGCCGGATCACGCTGAACGAGGTCGTCGAGCGGCCGACAGAAGCCCTGGTCGATGTAGTTCGTGTACTGCCGGAAGTTCACGTAGAACACATCGGGAGCCGTCTCCCCGGCCATCGACATCAGGAACGCGCTCTCCTGACGATCACCGGTCATATCCAGGCCGCCCGCGTTGACCACGCGGATATCCGGGTTTCGACGGTGGAACTCCTCGAAGATCGCGCGCCGGACGAGGGACCGGGGGTCGGAGGCTTCTTTAGGGGGAATACCCCAGCTCGGGCCCGCCATCATCCGAATCTGGATCGGCTCCCCGACGGCCGGCCCGCGGAGACCGACGGTCAGCCCGATTCCGAGCAGAATCCGGAGCCAAGACGGCGCACACATGCCCGATTCTGCCCGCAAATCGAGGGGCTCTGCCGAAGAACGACTACCAGTATTGCGAGTCGCGGCAGTACGTTCGGATGTCCTCCGCGACCGACGCGGGCGGTTGGTCACTGGTCGCAGCCAGGAACCGCGCGTAGGCGAGTTGCCCCGCGTGGTAGCTGTCGTGGTGGTTCATCATGCTGACCAGTTCGTACGCAGTCTTCGGCGTGTTGGTGGTGGCGACGGGTTGATCGAGATCGGCGTCGGTCAAGTGCGCCCAACTCGCCATCCAGGAGAGGTGGGCTCGATCGAGGTAGGCCCGTGCCTCCGGCCATGAGGGTTCGATTTCGTCAAGTTCGACGGCGACATCTCGCCAGCGCAAGGTCGCGCCTTCGAAGGCGATATTGCCATAGAACCGTTTGACCGTCGCGACATGAAGGACGATTGCGTAAATCGAACCGTCCGTGTGCAGATACTCGTTCTCGTCGAGCCCGACCGGTGCCGCCCATGCGTGCGGCTCGTCGATGCCCTCAATCGCCTCGCAGAACTCACGAAAAGCTTGGGCGGCGCTCTCGCGAAGTCGTTCCGTGGTGGTCACGAGTCCTTCCTGAGATACGCGTACGCGTTGTGGGCGTGGATCGACTCGTGGTTCTCGACCTCGACGTCGTAGCTTGTGATGCGCGGGTCCCGATTGAACGCGAGGGCGACTTCCCGCACCATGTCCTCAACGAAACGCGGATTCTCGTAGGCGTGTTCCGTGACCCACTTCTCGTCAGGTCGCTTCAGCACGGGGTACAGCGCACAGGATGCACAACCCTCGATCGTTTCGATCAGCTCCTCGAGCCAGACCATCGCCGTGGTCCGAACCCTGACCGTCACATAACCTCTCTGGTTGTGCGCGCCATAGGCGCTGATCTCTTTGCTGCACGGGCAGAGCGTTGTAACCGGCACTTGGGCATAGAGTTGGAAGTCGGAAACGCCATTTGACGTCGCCAGGAACCCGCAGGTGAACTCCATCACGCCCTCCTTGCCGGTCACCGGTGCCTGTTTCGTCATGAAGAACGGAAAGTAGACGTCGATATGGGCCGACTTCGCGTCGAGGCGCTCGCGCAGGTCTTGGAGGATCTTTGGAAGGCTCTCGACACTGACTTCGCCGTGATGTTCGTTGAGCACCTCCAGGAACCGACTCATGTGAGTGCCCTTGAAATGATGAGGGAGGTCGACGGTGAGGCTGAAGTTCCCGATCGTATGCTGCGTCCCCTTCTCGCGGTCAAGGACCGAGATCGGGTATCGGATCCCGCGGACGCCGACCTTATCGATCGCGATCTGGCGCTCATCGGGGGTGTTCTGAATGTCGACCAATGCCGTCGACACAGGATCGTCGAAGTTGCTCATGGTACTGGATGCACTCCCTATGTGAGCACTACGAAGCGAGAGCCTCCGGCGTTTTGGCGGAGGCTCTCGCAGCTCACCCGAGTCTAGAGCCGGATCGGGAGGATCCGCACGCGCCGATTCGGCTCCTCGCCGACGTTCTCGACCGCGACCTTCTGGTTTTCGGCGAGTTGGCACTGCGCGCGGCGCAGCCGCGCGTTGCGCGGATTGAGCTCGACCGGACGGCCTGAGCTCAGTACTTGCTCGATGCCGGTCGCCATTTCGTCGAGCGCCTCGGCTTCCGCGTCCCGATCAACCGTGCCGCCCCGAAGAAGCTCTTCGAGCGCACCCGAAATCTGACTGAAGGTGTTCGACTTGACGACGACCGTCGCGATCGGCCGATTCAGGTCACGCAGCTTCGTCGGTCGACTTTGGTACGTGGAACGCATCGCGATCACGGCGTCGGCTTGGGCGATGTCGCCGGTAATGACGGCTGGAGCCTTCTTTTCGCGGATGGCACGTTCCAAGCGGGTGCGGGCAATGCCGTAGGGGAAGACCCTGAGCACCTGGGGCGTCTTCGCGGGAGGCACCTTCGGGATCGATTCACGCTGCGGCTTGGTCTTTTCCGGCTTGTCGGTGGTCTTCGCTCCATTCTCGCCAGGTGCCCGCGCCAGCGCGGGAAACGGGGTATTGAAGCCAGGCTCCTCGACCTCGGGGGTGTCCTCGCGCTGGACGACCTCGACGTCGCCGGCACCGGTGCGGACGCGAATCTCCGGGCGGGGCGGAACGCCTCGCAGGATGAGGTCGACCGTCTTCTGGACGTTGCTATGAACCGCAAGGCGATCATAGTCGACCAGCTCGATGACGACGTCGAACGTCGGAGGTGCTTTGCGCTCGAGGACGGTCTTCTGCGTCCCTCGGCGACGAGCTTCGTCGTCGGAGAGCGTGACCGCCTGAATGCCACCGATGAGATCGGCGAGCGTCGGATTCAGCATGAGGTTCTCGAGGGTTTGGCCGTGCGCGGTTCCAACGAGTTGGACCCCTCGCTCGGCGATCGTGCGTGCGGCCTGGGCCTCCATCTCGGTCCCGATCTCATCGATGACGATGACCTCGGGCATGTGGTTTTCCACGGCCTCGATCATGATCTGATGCTGCTCAACCGGATTCGCGACCTGCATACGTCGGGCCGATCCGATGCCCGGATGGGGTACGTCTCCATCGCCGGCGATTTCGTTCGAGGTGTCCACGATCACGACGCGACGACCGACCTCGTCGGCCAACACACGGGCGACTTCGCGGAGCTTCGTCGTCTTGCCGACGCCCGGTCGTCCGAGAAGCAGGATCGACTTCCCGGATCGGACGAGGTCGTCGATGATATCGATCGTGCCTTCCAGCGCCCGCCCGACCCGGCAGGTCAAGCCGATGATCTTGCCGCTCCGGTTGCGAATGCACGAGATCCGGTGAAGCGTGCGCTCGATGCCGGCACGGTTGTCGCCGCCGAAGTCGCCGATCGATTTGACGACATAGTCGATGTCGTGCTCCGAGACGACGACGTTCGGCATCCGCTCGGTCCGTTCTCGGTATCGTGCCTCGGCCGGGCGCCCGTAGTCGAGCACGACCTCGATGAGATTATCGAGATCGGGCGCGGCCACGAGCTTCTCCCGAACGACCGGGGGGAGGATGTCGAGGAACTGAGGCAGACCGTCAGTGAAAAGAGACATGTGTTCGGCGTTCTCAAGCGCTGCCATTGCCTTTACGGACGCCCAACCGGCACCCGGCGCACCGCGCTCATGGTGAAAGCCTGGTTAAGGCCTCCTTATCGTGATGATACGCGGTCAAGACGCGCGTCCTTAGGCCTATCCCTTTCCGAAAGTAAGCGGCAGCTTCATCTTCAAGGCCCAAGTCAGAAACGCGAATTCGTCGGACACCTCTTCGATCACCATCTTGGTCGGCTTCCCCCCACCGTGGCCCCCACGCGTTTCGATCCGGATCAGAATCGGATTGCTTCCCGCCTGAGCCGCCTGCATCGCCGCCACGAACTTGTAGCTGTGGGCGGGGACGACGCGGTCGTCGTGGTCGCCTGTCGTTACCAGCGTCGGGGGATAGGCTGTACCCGCCTTCACATTATGGAGAGGGGAGTATGCGTAGAGGGCCTTGAATCCGGCCGGGTCTTGCGGCGAGCCGTAATCGGATTCCCAAGCCCACCCGATGGTGAACTTGTTGAACCTAAGCATATCCATCACGCCGACGGATGGCAGAGCCGCCCCAAAGAGGTCGGGACGCTGGGTGATGGCCGCACCGACGAGAAGACCCCCGTTCGAACCACCCTGGATCGCGAGTTTGGAGGTCTCGGTGTAGCGTTTGGCGATCAGCCATTCACCGGCCGCAATGAAGTCGTCGAAGACATTCTGCTTCTTTGAGAGGCGTCCGGCGTCGTGCCATGCCTTGCCATATTCTCCGCCGCCTCGAAGGCAGGCGACCGCGTAAACGCCCCCCATCTCCATCCAAACCGTCGTCACGACCGAGAACCAGGGGGTCATCGACGCGTTGAACCCGCCATAGCCGTAGAGCAGCGTCGGGTTCTGCCCGTCAAGCTTGAGACCTTTGCGGTAAGTCAGGAACATCGGAATCTTGGTCCCGTCCTTGCTCGGGTAGAAGACTTGCTTCGTCTCGAACTTGGACGGGTCAAAATCGACCTTCGGCCGCCGGAACACGGTCGAGGTGCCTTTCCCAACGTCGAACTTGAAGACCGTCGACGGGGTCGTGAAGCCCGCGAAACTGTAGTAGGTGGTCTTATCGGTTCGCTTGCCCCCGAAGCCGCTGACACTGCCGAGACCAGGGAGCCTGACGGTGCCCGTCGCCTTGCCATTCCGATCGAAGATCCGGACGAGCGCATGCGCATCCTTGAGGTATTGGGCGAAGATTCGGTCGCCGACGAGCGAGACGCCGCCTTCTTCGAGCGCCTCCTTGGCTTCGGCGACGACGGTGCGCCAATCCGCCGGTTCGGGCTTGGCGATGTCGACCGCGATGATGCGCCCGAGCGGCGCTGCGTTGTCCGTTTGGAAGTACAGCGTACCCCCGACGTTGTCGACGAACGAGTACGAAGCGTCGAACTTCATCAAGAGCTCGCGGAACACCAGCGACTTATCCCGCAGGTCCTTGACGATGATGCCGTTCTCACGGTTCGTACCCTGCCAGACCGTGATCACAAGGTACCGACCGTCGTCCGTCACCTGACCATCGAAACCCCACTCCTTCTCGTCCTTCCGCTCGTAGACGAGGGCGTCCTCGGTCTGCTTGGTCCCGAGTCGGTGGTAGTAGAGCTTGTGGAAGTAGTTCGCTTCGGCCAGAGCCTCACCCGGTTTCGGGGCATCGTATCGCGAGTAGTAGAACCCCTTCGAATCCGCAGACCAGGACGCTCCCGAGAACTTGCTCCACTCAATCTTGTCGCTGAGGTCCTTGCCGCTCTTCACGTCACGGACGCGCCATTCCTGCCAGTCCGAACCCCCACTCTGGACGCTGTACGCCAGGTATCGGCCATTGGGGCTCGCAGAATAGCCTCCGGCGGCGACCGTCCCGTCCTTGGATAGTTTGTTCGGATCGAGAAGCAACCGAGGCGTTCGCTTACCCGGATCGATCACGTAAACCACGCTTTGCGGCTGGAGGCCGTCGTTCTTCGTGAAGAAGGTGAGGCCGCCCTCCTGCCACGGCACTCCGTATCGCTCATAGTTCCAGAGCTTCGTCAGCCGTGCTTCGATCGGCTTCCTTGCCGGGATCTTCTTGAGGAGCGAGAACGTGACCTCATTCTGGGCCTTGATCCAGGCCTTGACGTCCGCGGACTCCATCTCCTCCATCCACCGATAGGGATCGGCGACGGCCGTACCATGATAGTCATCGACGACATCCCCTTTTGGGGTCGGCGGATAGACGAGAGCCGGATCTTGCAGCGCAAGTCCGAGGGCGGCGAGAAAGGCACCGGTCATATGGGGGGTTTACCCGGGCCGCGTTCGTCGGTGTAGCCTTCGGGATGACCTGCACGCCAGTTCGCGGCGTGCTCGACAATCACGCCGAGGTCGACGTATTGGGGCACCCAACCCCAGTCCTGGCGGATCGCCGCGCTTGAGGCGATAAGCGTCGCGGGATCGCCTTCCCGGCGAGGTGCCACCTCGGTTTTCAGCACGCGTCCGGTCGAGGCTCCGACCGCTTGCACCACGTCCAGCACGGAGAACCCGCCGCCGCTCCCGAGGTTGTAAGCCACTGACGCGCCTCCGGTCCGGAGGTGGCGGATGGCCAACCCATGGGCATCGCAGAGGTCGGTCACGTGGACGTAGTCGCGAACACACGTGCCGTCCGCCGTAGCGTAGTCGTCGCCGTAGACCTTCAGGATTTCGCCGCGCGTCGCGGCGAGGATCGCGGCCGGAATCAGGTGGGTCTCCGGACGGTGGTCTTCGCCGATCTCGCCACCGGGGTCGGCACCGGCGGCATTGAAGTAGCGTAGGGACACGCTCTTGAGACCGTACGCCCGACCATAGGCCCCCAGCATCTGCTCGAAGGCGAGCTTGGTTTCCCCGTAAGGGCTGACGGGACGCTTCGGTGCCGATTCGGCGATCGGTACCCGGTCGGGATTGCCATAGATGGCGGCCGTCGAACTGAACACGATCCGGCCGATGCCGCGCGAACGCATGGCTTCGAGCAGGTTCCACCCACCGACGATGTTGTTCTCCCAGTAGGCATGCGGCTTCGTGAGGCTCTCTCCAACCAGACTTTTCGCGGCGAAGTGAAGAACGACATCGGGTCGATAGCGATCGAGAGCCGCAGCAATCTCCTGAGGGTTGAGGAGGTCGCCCACGACGAGGTCGCTCCCACCCACGGCGATCCGGTGTCCGGTGCTGAGATTGTCGAAGATGACGTGAGGCTCACCGCACTTTCGGAGGTGCTTGGCCATGTGGGAACCGACGAATCCGGCACCTCCGACAACGAGAATCACGCGATCAGGTTACCGAACCCCGCAATCCCCGGGGCAAGACTCGCCGACATCGTGCCGATCATTCTCGTACGTGAAGCGATTCTTGAATACCCGGATGCGGCTGGAGCGCATGAACGACGGGTCCACCATCCATGGTTGGGTGCGGGACGTCGACAAAGACACGATCACGATCGATCCCGGGCATCACGTCGAGGTGCGACCCAAAGAAGTCTTCGATCTCGAAATGAGCGCGGCGGACGGACACTGTCGCCTCACCGTCGAATTTCTCCGGTGTGACGGACCGAACTGGGTCTTGAAGCTCCCTTCGTTCGTTCGTATCCTCCAGCAAGGGGCTCGAACCCGTGTTCGTGGGCTCGAACTGACGATCGATCTCGAACGAGGAGAGTCGAAGGTCGCGGGGAAGCTCATCGATGCCTCCCCGAATGGCGTCGCCCTCGAAGTCGAAACGGCACTTGAAACGGAAGAGGTCGTCCCCGCGACGGCTCACACGCCGTACGGCGAAATGGTCGCGTTATGCCGCGTCGTCTACTGCACACCCGCCCCAAACGCTGCAGGGCGCTTCCGCGTCGGCTTGACCTTCGCCGACTTGCCCCGTCTCGATCTGGCGCGCTGGATGCGGTTCCTGAAGTCGAGCGCCGCGGCTTAGGGCCCCATCGCGTCGACCAGCAACCGGTGGAAGTGATGGGTGCCGGTTTCGCGCGTCGGGGAGTACCGACCGCGATCGTAGAACCGCGAGCGAACGCCCTTCTGCACGAGTTCGACCACGGCCTCATCCTCGCGCTCGACGCGATCGAGGGCGGCTCCGGCCCCGCGACCGATCTTGCTCGCATCCCACACGTAGGGGATGAAGGTCACCTTCGTAAGGTCAGGGGCGAGAGGGCGCACGACGTTGATCGAGAGCCCCCACGGATAGAAGTTGAACATCAGATTCGGGAACACCCAGTAGTAGTAGGCCGACACGTTGCGGCCATAGTCGGGCGAGCTCCGGGGCAGATCGAAAACGTCTTCCGCGCCCTTCGCGATCGCGAGCTGGAGGCTACACCGTTCGTATAGTTCGACCCCGTAGTCTTCGTAGGCGATCGCGTCGTTCAACCCGGCGTGGATGAACGGAATGTGGAATCCTTCGAGATAGTTGTCCACGTACAGGGCCCAGTTTGCCTTCACGAGGTAGTCGCGGCCCCGTGTGGGGTCGTGGACGAATTCGCCAAGCGGCAACCACCCGACCCGGTCCAGCATCGGCTGAATCCACTCGGCGAGCGAACGAGCCGGGTTGAGCGAGACGAAAAGCATCTGGTGCCACGTGTCGAACGGAATTGACACGAGATCGTCATTGGTGCTCGGGAAACCCTCGCACCCCTCGAACTCCGGCATCGACTGGAACTTCCCGTCGAGTCCGAAACGCCGCCCGTGGTAGCGACACCGAAGGAACCGCTCGTTGCCGGCGCCCTCGCAGACGAGCATTCCGCGGTGGGTGCAGACGTTCGAGAGGCACCGCACCTGGTCCTGCGAGTCGCGCGTGAAGAGGAGCGGCTCGTCGAGGCACCCCTCGAGGAGGATGAACGGGAAGGTCTGTCCCGGGACTTTGACCGAATCGGTGTCCCCGACCCACTGCCAGCTCCGGGCGAAAAGCCGGTCCTTGCTCGCCTCATAGAGGGCGGGATCGGTGTAGAAGGCGGACGGAAGCGTATGGGCGCGACCGATCGCGGGATCGACTTCGAACGGCATGCGCTCAGTGTACTTGGCTAGTTGTAGATGTCCTTCCGTGTCGAGAACATCGGCCGCTTCAGGTTCTGGTAAGTGATGCGCTTCGCGTGGGAATCGGCCCAGAGTCCGTTCGCCCCGTCCCGATGCAGAAAGTGGAAGTGCGACCGTAGGCTGCTGTCGTTAGGCGCGTTGTCGAACCAGTCGTAGACCTGAAGGAAGTTGCACATCGGCACCCGCGCGAGATGCTCCCAGGCGACGAGCGTGTAGGACGCCTCCTCGACCTCGGATTGAGTCGCGCCGGTCATCGAATAGGTCCCGTCCGGTGCCGTTGAAAAGGTCTTCGATGACGGACCGTACTCCTGGCCGTTCGCTCGTGGATTCCGCGCGTAGTAGGGGGACCAGAACGCCGGATTGAACCAGTTCAGGGCGTAGGCGCTCTGCCAATCGCGCGGCATCGACGGGCACCGCTTGATGTCGTGGTTCTTCAGGTAGGGGTCGAGCGTGCCGGGTCGGATCGGGTTGCGGGCGCGCTCGTATACGCGACCGTAGAACCCTCCGAAAATTGGGTAGTTGTTGTTGTCGTATCCGATCCAGATCTCCTGATTGGCATAACCCGGGAGCGGCGAGTAGTGGGCACTCGGAAACCAGGTGTCGTCGAAATCAGGCAGGTAGAGCTGCATCGCGTAGCCGAGCTGCTTCATGTTGCTCAGGCACACGGCTTGGCGAGCGGTGTTCTTGGCCTGGGCGAACACCGGGAACAGGATGGCGGCGAGGACCGCGATGATCGCGATCACCACGAGGAGTTCGATCAACGTGAAGGCGCGGCGAAGCATGGGAGACCTCCTCCGATCTATAGACGTTTGATTCGCGCCACGGAGTTGCCTCTCCTCCCGAGTCCTGTGCCAGGTAACCTTCCGCCCATGCGCTTCGGGGGCAAGATCGGACAAAGCGGCGCGTTCGTCCAGTGCGCGCGATGCAAAAAGGCGATCTTCCGCCGCGAATTCGAGCAGAACCTGTTCGTGTGCCAGCATTGCGGATTCCACCAGCGCGTTTCGGCAACCGCCAGGATCGAGATGACGTTCGACGAGGGCAGCTTCCAGGTTCTTGATACGGAGCTCGCGTCGATCGATCCCCTCCAGTTCCCCGAATACCGCGCGAAGCTCGAAGGCGCCAAGGAGAAGACCGGTCAGAACGACGGCGTCGTGAGCGGGCTCGCGAAGCTCGACGGGCGCGACGTCAGCGTCGCGGTCTCGGACTTCACCTTTATGGGTGGGTCGATGGGCTCGGTTGCGGGGGAGAAGATCACGCGCACCCTCGAACGGGCCGCCGATGGCGGGATCGCAGCGATCGTCTTCTGCGCATCGGGGGGTGCCCGGATGCAAGAGGGCCTCCTCAGCCTCATGCAGATGGCCAAGACGACGGCGGCGGTCGAGCGCTGCCGTTCGGCCGGAGCGCCCTACATCGCGGTCTTCACCGATCCGACGATGGCCGGCGTGCTCGCCGGATACGCGAGCGTCGCGGACGTGATCCTTGCCGAGCCCGGCGCCCAGGTGGGCTTTGCCGGTGCGCGCGTCAGCAAGCAGGCGCAAGTCGCTCGCGTTCCCGACGACTTCCAGACCGCCGAGTTTTGCCTCCGTTCGGGGATGATCGATCGGATCGTGCCACGCCGCGAAATGCGCGCGACCCTGAGTTCGTTGGTCCGGATGCTAACCGCGGCACGCCTGTAACGAGAATCGGACAGGTCTGACAAGTCAGACCTGTCCGGCCGAGGATTACTTCTCCTCTTTGAACTCCGCGTCGATCACGTCGTCGCCGCCCGTGGCGCCGACGCCGGCACCGACCTTCTCACCCTCTGGGTCCGTCGGCTGCGCCGTCTTGTAGAGTTGCTCGGCAAGCTGATGGCTCTCGCTCTCGAGTTCGTTGTGGGCGAGCTGGATCGCGTCCTGGTCGTCGGTTCCGACGACCTGCCTAAGCGCGCGTACCTTGTCTTCGATCCGGGCGCGGTCGGCCTCGCTGATCTTGTCGCCGAGCTCGCGCAGCGTCTTCTCGACGTTGTAGCAGAGCTGCTCCGACTTGTTTTTGAGCTCCTGAAGCTCGACCGCCCGCCGATCAGCCTCAGCATTCGCCTCGGCCTCGCGCGCCATGCGCTCGATCTCGTCCTTGCTCAGGCTGCCCGAGCCGCTGATCGTGATCCGCTGCTGGTTGCCGGTTGCCTTGTCCTGAGCACTGACCTGGAGAATGCCGTTCGCATCGATGTCGAACGTCACCTCGATCTGGGGCACTCGGGCCGGAGCCGGTGGGATCCCTCCGAGCAGGAAGCGGCCGATGCTCTTGTTGTCCCGAGCCAAAGCCCGCTCGCCCTGGAGGATGTGGATCTCGACGTCGGCCTGATTGTCGACCGCAGTCGTGTAGACGCGGCTCTTTTTGGTCGGGATCGTCGTGTTCCGCTCGATGATCTTGTCGAAGATTCCGCCCTGCGTCTCCACACCCAGCGAGAGCGGTGTCACGTCGAGGAGCACGATGTTCTTGACGTCGCCGCCCAGCACCCCGGCCTGGATCGCGGCACCGACGGCCACGACCTCGTCCGGATTCACCGAGCGATTCGGCTCCTTGCCGGTCAGCTTCTTGACCAGCTCCTGGACCATCGGCATGCGCGTCGACCCGCCGACGAGGATGACCTCGTCGAGCTGGCCCGCCTTCATCTTCGCATCCTCGAGCGCCTGCTGGAACGGCTTCTTGACCCGCTCCATCAGATCCGAGCAGAGCTCTTCGAACTTGGCACGAGAGAGCGTGATGTCGAGGTGCTTCGGCTGGTTATCGACCGCAGTGATATAGGGCAGGTTGATCTGGGTACTCACCTGCGAACTCAATTCGATCTTCGCGCGCTCGGCCGCTTCGCGAAGACGCTGGAGAGCGTCCTTCTGCTGGAGCAGGTCAATGCCCTGGTCCTTCTTGAACTCCTCGGCGAGCCAGTCGACGATCTTCTGGTCGTAATCGTCACCGCCGAGGTGACTGTCACCGGCGGTCGCTTTAACCTCGAAGACGCCGTCTCCGACGTCGAGAACCGACACGTCGAACGTCCCGCCGCCGAGGTCGAAGACGAGAATCGTCTCATTCTCCTTCTTGTCGAGGCCATAGGCGAGCGAGGCCGCGGTCGGCTCGTTGATGATCCGCTGGACCTTGAGGCCGGCGATCTCCCCGGCGTCCTTGGTGGCCTTCCGCTGACTGTCGTTGAAGTAGGCGGGGACGGTGATGACGGCCTGGTCGACCGTTTCGCCAAGGTAGGCCTCGGCGTCAGCCTTCAGCTTTTGGAGGATCATCGCGCTGATCTCCTCCGGGGTGAAGTCCTTGTCGACCGCAGGGATGTGGACGATCGCCATTCCCTTCTTGTCCTCCTTCACCTTGTAGCTGACGCGCTTGGCCTCCGACTTGACCTCCGAGAACTTGTGACCCATGAACCGCTTGATGCTGCTCACCGTGTTCTCAGGGTTGACCACCGCCTGCCGCTTGGCGGTCACGCCGACAAGGCGCTCGCCGTTGTTCTTGAATCCGACGACGCTCGGGAGCGTGCGCGTTCCTTCGGCCGTCGCAATGACGACCGGCTCGCCCCCCTCCATCACGGCCACGACCGAGTTGGTCGTGCCGAGGTCGATGCCTACTGTTCTGCCCATGAAATTCTGTCTTCCTCCGTTACTCTTTCGGTAATTCGCTCAAGCTACTTGAGCCCTCTACGCTCAATGTAACGCCCATTTTACCCAAACGGTTCCCGGGTGCGAGAAGGGGTTCTGGGACCACGGACGCGGGTCGACCCGTGCGGCTATTCGATCTCAAGCGACTTGAATCGCTTTTCCATCGCATCCACATCGTCGGTGAGCTGGCGATAGGCCCAGTTCACCTTCTTGAGGATGTCGGCGGCGTGGGCGGCCTCGGGCGTGCCCTCGGTGAAGTTGGAGGGATCGCTTCGCCGACTCAGCCGCTCGAACGCCCTCCGAATCTCCTCGAATTCGGCGCTGGGTGAAACGCCGAGAATCTGGCGGGCGTGGGCCTTGAGATCCACAGGCGGATCCGAGTCGACGTCCGTTGACGCCGGACTCGAGGACGTGCTTCGGGGCGACGCGTTTGCGTCGAGCTCCTGGAGGGCATCCAGTCGCTCCATCCCATGAATGCGGTCCCATTCGCGGTTAATGTATCCACGCAGGAGGTCGTACGCACGTCGGCCTGCGCTCATCGGACGTGCTCCCGCAGAAGCGACTCCGCTTCGTCGAAGCTGGCGGTCAAGGATTTGAGTCGGATCACCATGTCGTTGAGGGCTTCTTGGTCTACCCCATCGGTCCGCGCGCCTGCCGCTCCCACCGCGATCCGGGCCTTGAGCTCGGAGAGCGACGCCTGGGCCTGAGTGACTTTGGCGTCGATCTTCCGGATCGCCTCCTCGACTTCGCCGTAGTGGGCGACTTCACTGGCGTGGGCGTCGATCGCGGTCTGGATCGAGGCCCGCTCGCCATCGGTCACGGCCGCCTCCTGCTTCTTCTCAAGCTGCCGGATCGCGACCTCGGCCTCGGACCGTCCTCGAAGAGTCCGTTTGAGCTGCTCGCGGAGGGCGATCAGCTTCCGTGCATGCTCGACGATCTGGTCGGCTTGATCCACAGCCTCCTGTCCCACGATCTTCACCGAAGGCATATCCTGGTTGTCGCGGACGATCTCCCGAAGTTCATCACGAAGGCCCTCAAGCGGCCGCAGGTAGAGCCGGCTCTCGGGAGAAATCTCGCTCGGGTGGACTTGGCCTTCGCGGCGCTGAACGCTTTTGGCCGCCGTCAGCGCGACCGCTCCGATCCAGAGGACGCCAAGAAGCAACGTGAGCGGCAGTTTCAGCGGTCCGGGCGCAAAGACGGCGCTCAACGCCGTGGCTACCCCGAGGATCACCGAATTCGGATGGAGCAGCGGATTCATCCTCAGCATGTTACGCCGTTCGCGAGTCGGGGGATTCAGAACCGGATTCGGACCGTGATGCCAAGGCGTTCCCAGTCCCCACGGGCGAACCGCACGAACGGGATCATTTGCAGCTTCGGTCCGATTGGCAGCTCACCCTCGATCCGGTAGAAGTCCTCTTTGGAGCGCCACTCGCGACTCCACGCCCCGGTGAGCTTCATCCCGTTGGCCGTCGCGGGCGAAACCGTCGCTCGGAGATCGCTCACGTCGAGGTCCGCGTCGAGTTCGGTGCTGCCTCGGCGGAAGGCCGCGTATTCCCCTTCGAGTAAGATCGGCCCGAACCGTTGGCCATAATCGCCGCCCAGCACGAAGCGGTAGCCACGCCCGCGCCCGGGAGCGGCCTCCGGAGAACGGATCGGCGTGAGATCCGAGGCTGAGATGCCGAAGTGGTCTCCGACGGCAACACTCACCCCGAATCCTCGACCGATCCGCCCGACGACGCCCCGGACTTTCCCCTTCCCGCCGTCGGCGTACGCGATCGCGATCGGCAACGCGGCGAGCAACAGCTGCGTGTCGAGTCGTGCCGCCATCGCGCTCGACCGGAGCAGGATTCTATCGCCGAACGGCAGATACTGCCGACCAAGGCGCCAGTTGCCCGGGTCCTCCAGGTAGTACTCGTCAAGTTGGTCCCGGTCAGGGTCGTTGTCGATCTTCTGAAGGCGCTGGCTGACCCAAATCCGGTAGCCAGGCTCGAGGTTCAGCTGCAGCCCGATGGTGCTGTGCCGGCCCATCGAGTCATACCAGCGAAAGGTCGTATGGTCGCCTCGCTCGCTCATGTAGGTCGGTCGGAGGTCGATCTTCAAGGTGAATTCGGGAGTCTGTGCGCTCGCCGCAAAGCTCGTGACGACGAGCGCGAGCACCGCGCCCACCCTTCGACGGACGACGTCACACCCCACGCAGGACCTCGATGAGTCGCTCCCGCGAGACCCGTACTTGGTCACCGGACGCGAGAAGCCGCACCGAGACTTCCCCGGCCGTCAACTCTTCGTCCCCGACGATCACCGCGCGCACCGCCCCCAATTGGTCCGCACGCTTGAGCTGTGAACGCAGGCTGCGTCCGTCGAGGTCGGTCACGACCGAGAACCCCGCGGATCGCATCTCGCGGGCGATCTGCCGGATCGCCGGCCGCGCCGCCTCGGTCGCGGAGATCGCCATCGCATCGAGGGGGGCGAGGGGCGACTCAAGCCCGAGTTCGGACATGACGATCAGGAGGCGTTCGACGCCGATCCCTACGCCGACGCTGGGTGTCGGCGGACCCCCAAGATCCGAAACCAAATTGTCGTACCGTCCTCCGCCGCACAGCGCGTCGTTGGAGGAGCCGAGAAGATCCGTCGTGATCTCGAACACGGTATCGGTGTAGTAGTCAAGCCCGCGGACGATGTTCGGAGCGACCTCGAACGGGACCTGAGCCTCTTCGAGAAGGCACAGGAGTCGGTCGAAGTGGCCCTTCGACGCTTCTTCGAGGAAGTCGAGGACCTTTGGCGCGCCGGCCATCGCCGAAATCACCTCGGGGTCCTTCGAGTCGAGCATGCGGAGCGGGTTCAGAGCGGCTCTTGCCCTGATCTCGTCCGATTGGTCCCGCAGATAGGGTTCGGCATAGTTAAGGAGCGCTTCGCGGTAGCGAGCGCGCGTCTCCGCACGGCCGAGCGAGTTGACGTTGACGCGGGCCTCGATCCCGACCCTGCGATAGAGTTCGACGGTCATCTCGATAATCTCGGCGTCCGCCTCCGGCGCGGCGCTGCCGACAAGTTCGAGTCCGAACTGGTGTGCCTGACGATAGCGGCCCTTCCCCGGTCGTTCGTAGCGAAAGAATGGGGTGAAGTACCACAGCCGCGTGGTCTGGCCGGGCTGGCCGAGCCCATGCTCGAGATAGGCGCGCACGGCGGGTGCGGTTCCTTCCGGCTTGAGCGAGAGATTGCGGTCGCCCTTGTCGAGGAACGAGTACATCTGCTTGTTCACGACCTCGCTGGTCTCCCCGCTCGTGCGCACGAACAGTTCGGTTTCCTCGAACGCCGGCGTCCGCACCTCCCCGTAGCCGAATTGGCCGGCGAGCTCCGCGAAGACCCGATGCACGTGCTGCCACCGATAGGCATCGGCCGGCAGTACGTCATGAGTCCCTCTCGGAGCTTGAAATTTCATGCTCGGAGTATGGCATGGGGCCTTTTCGGGGCCAGGGACAGAGCTAAACTAGCCCCATGCAGGGCGCTTGGAAAGTCGGGCTGTTCTTGGTGCTGTTCGCGGTGATGGTGCTCACCGCCTACAAGATCCTTGGGAAGAGCATCTTCGCTCCCGAAACGGTCTCCTACACGGCGGATTTCGACGATGCGGGCGGGGTGACGGCGGGGGCCAAGGTCGTGATGGCGGGCGTGCAGATCGGTTCCGTGACCGGAGTCGAACTCGCGGGACCGCGCTCCGCGATCCTCAACCTCGAGATCCTGAAATCGGTGAAGATCCCCTACGGCAGCGTCGCGGTGATGGAAACGGCCCTCATCGGGATCGGCGACCGTGCGATCGAGATCGATCCCCCGAGAGAGTTCGGGTTGCGATACATGGAGCCCGGCGAGCGCTTCATCGGGCGCAAGAAGAGCGCACTCCAGTCGATCCTCCCCGAGAGCGATGCCGTGCTCGGGAAAGTCAACGACACGCTCAAAGCGGTCACCAAGGTCCTCGACGACAAGGAGATCCGCAAGAGTGTGAGCGGCGCGGTCCAGGACACTCAGAAGTTGATCGCGAAGGCGACCCAGATGATCGAGAACTTCTCGGGCGCGGCCAAGCGCGTGGACACCATCCTCGCCGCCAACCAGACGAACGCGCGCCGTGCCCTCGAGAACGGAATCGCGATTCTCGACGACGTCAAAAAGGTCAGCTCGGAGCTGGCCAAGCTCGCGCAGTCCGGCAAGCTCGAAGGACAGGTCGACCGGCTTGTCGCCAGCATGGACAAGACGATCGCATCGGCGAACGGCCTCGTCGAGGATATGCGTGCGATGGTCAACGACCCGCGGCTTCGCGATCCCGTGAACGAGATTCTCGCCAACACGAAGACGATGAGCGAGAGCGGGACCCGGATCGCATCGAACGCCGAGGACATCTCCAAGAACGGGGTCGTGCTTTCAGAGAGGGCGATCGAGATCGCGGAGAAAGCGAGCAAACTCGCGGACGACGCCCGCGCCCTTCTCGACAGCTTCAAGAAGACGATCGACAAGCTCCCAGAGGCGCCCCGTGTCACGAACTCGATCACGGCGCGGCTCGACGTCACGCGTGAAACCGATCCCAACTACTACCGGACGGACTTCAACGTCACCGTGCCGTTCCAGGGCCGAAACGTTCATGCCGGCTTGTGGGACGCGTTCGAGACGAACAAGGTGAACCTGCAACTCGGGCATCCGGTCGGGAACGACGGTGAAGTTCGGTATGGAATGTATGCAGGGAAGCCAGGCTTGGGGGTAGACTATCGCCTCGGTCCGAACGTCTCGGTGCGCGGTGACGTGTTCGGATTCAACAAGCCCCGGTTCGATGTCCGTGCGCGGTTCGACTTCGGGAAGGAATGGACCGCCTGGCTCGGCTTGGACCGCGTGTTCGAGAGGAACGCGCCGTCGATCGGAGTCGGGATCCGGCGGTAAGTAGGAAGTTTTCTCATGAAAGTGATTCTCAACCAGACGGTGCCCAAGGTGGGCAAGGAAGGCCAAGTCGTGACGGTGGCCGACGGATACGCCCGCAATTTCCTGTTCCCGCGTGGGTTGGCCGTGGTCGCCGACAAAGGTCAGATCAAGGCGCTTGAAGCACGCCGAGCCCGCCTGGACGCCAAACTTGCCGAAACCAAAGCGGCGGCCGAGGCCCTGAAAGAGAAGATAGACGGCAAGGCTCTCCGCATCGTCGGCAAGGCCGGACGCGAGGACACCAAGCTGTTTGGCGCGATTACGGCGCAGGACATCGTCGATGCACTCAAGGAGCAAGCCGGGGTCGTGCTCGAAAAGAAGCAGGTGCCCCTTCTCCAACCGATCAAACGGCTGGGCAACTACCGACTTGAGGTCGACCTGCATCGTGATGTCGATGCCCACATCTCTGTCGAAGTGTACGATCCGGAGCGTCCGGTCGAGGTGGTCGAAGTCGAAGAGACGGCGGCCGAAGTGACGCCGGAACTGGACGCTGCGGACGAGACGGAAGAGCTGGTCGAGGCGTAAGCGCCCGCCATAGGCCATCCGGAGATCGCCCGACGGCGATGTCGGGATGGTTTAGGGCGAGCCGATTGTGCCGAAGCTTGCAACCAAGATATCGAAGTCGTCGGAGTTGACGACCCCGTCTTCATTCAAGTCTGCGGTCGGTCCCGACGATCCGAAGTTCGCAACCAAGATATCGAAGTCGTCGGAATCCACCAGGTTGTTGCCATCCGTGTCTCCGTTCACCAACGAGACGTCGGCGTCGGGGACTGCCGCTCCCGGCGATACCACCGTGATGGCGACCGTGCTTCGAAGCCAGTGCGACGCTTTGACCGCGACGACCGCAGGCCCGGCCTCGAGATTCGCGGAAATCGAGTACGAGCCGCCGGCACCCAGGACTACGTGCTTAACCAAGACATCCTGGCCATTTTGCCGAACGATGACCTCGGCAACCTTGCCACTTGGGTCTGGAATCATGTCCTGAAGATGGACGCTTCCGGAAATGGGGGTCGGAATGGAGAGAACGACACTGTCGAGCCCGTTGATCTGAGTGGCATCGGTGTTGGTGAACTGTCGAACGCGAATCCCCAACGTCGTGATGTTCGCGAGCAGGCCTGCCCAGGTCCCGGACGTGAGCGTCCACTCGCTTTGTTTCAGCGGGATCTCGATCGGCATCCAGTCGTGGGCTGAGGTGGGTCCTGGGCGTGTCCAATGTGCCTCGCCTCCCGGCCCGATCAGCTTCACCTCGTAGGGATGGGGTACGCCGTCTCCCGGGGTGATCGACACGCGCCACTGGTACGAGAGCACCCCGACTTCATCGAGCGAACTCCAGTTGCCACGGAACTTCGAAGGGGCGAGGATGAACGTACTCCCACACGGCTCCCGCCATTGGACGTACGCCCCAGGACTGCCTCCTGACGACCGCCAGGAGTAACCATGGTTTCACGTATCCCCGCGCCACGCCTCCAGATCGACGTCGAAGTGCGATGACACGAGCACTTGGGAGGCTGCCGGAAGCATCGCGAGGCCCCACGCGGTGATGCATGCGGACCGACGAAGTCTGCTCGTACTCGGTAACTTCAGACTCGCCATACCCATTGTTCACCCCGAGTGGAGCGTTTGTGACGCGACGGGCTACGCGCGGTGTAAGTTGTTCACCGGAGCACTGGAGCCAAGCAAGCTGTTCGCTCGGCCACGGACTAAGGCGTATAGACGTAGGCTCTAACCTTGATCACCTGAATCGGCATCTCGGGGTCGTTTGAACTGACCGTGATGGTGCCGGTGAGAAGCGTCTTGCTGCCGATCGACGTATCGAGCGTGATCGTGTGGGTGTTCGAGCCTCCGCCCGGAGCATCGGTGAATGGGCCGGTCGCGACGTTGAATCGCGGGCTCCCTGTGAGGGAATAGCTCAAGTTCGCGATGCCGTTCGTCGTCCACTTCACGGTGTCGCCGACATTCCCCACCGTGAAGGAGCGGGTGGCCGATTGGCCCACCTTGACCCATCCGAAGTCGATCTGGGTCGGGACGACCGAACTGCGGGGCGGGACGCGAAGATCCAGAAAGACAGGAAGGTGGCCTGAGCCGGACGATAGGTCGATAAGCGCTTGACCGATCGTCGGACCAACCATTGTGTTCGCGGTCGTACGCAGGATGGTGTTGTAGGACCCGCCGTCGTTGCCCCAGCTCCGGTAAGAGTGGTTCGGGTCGTTCCAGGTCGTCGTGCTGTAGGGCAGGGCCGGATTCCCGATATAGTCGAAACCGGTGCCATCGACGAGCGTGCCACCAAGAAGGATCTGGTCATAGCGATCATCGACCTGGGTCGCAGGATCCTGAGTGTGGACAAACCTGAAGGCGAAGCTGTTGTTCCAGTTCCCGGGCGTGAGGATCGGGTCGAAGAAGCGGCCGGCGTTGTTGGATTGGGAGCCGACGAGTTCTTGGTAGGCGGTCTGGCTCGAATCGGGAATATTGAAATCGCCGCCGAGAAGGAAGTTCCAGCCTGCGGGAAGAGACTCGGCATTGTCTCGGATCCGAGTCGCCTCGATGAGTCGTCGAGCGCGATCAGTTTCCGTATCGGAGGCCTTCATATGCGACGAATAGCAGGCCAGGGTTGTTGAGGCCGAGTTGTAGCCGACGGGACGGATATCGTACCGGTAGGTGTTGCGGGGCTGATTGGTGGTCGACGTCGAACCCGATGCTGCGATCGTCGTCCCGAGGTACTGAACCTTGGACGTTCGGTAGAAAAAGGCGCTGTCGGTGTCGGGGCCGTTGATGAACGGGGCAGCCGCCCAATCCCCGGGGGAGCCGGGCGCAGTGTTCAAATGGCCGAGGAACTCGGTGGTCGCGGCCTGGCTCATGAACTCCTGGGTCATGATCGCGTCGGCTTTGAGGCTGAGCCCATTGAACACTCCGTAGTACGCCGTTTGGATCGCCGGACCTCGTCCTCCGGAGTAGTTCGAGATGTTGTGGGTGACAATACGGAGCTGTGCAAAGACGCTCGAAGCAAGGCAGAGGGAGAGCACGGGCAAGCAGGCTGATCTGAGGGAAATGTTCATAGGGCCCGGGTGCATATTGTAGCATTCGGGCGAGTTTCGACTCCCTCGTAAGTTTGCGGTTCTAGCCGACGAGGAAGTCGGCACTGCCGATCGGAATGGGTGCGTCGAGTCGGCCGGCAAGGCACGGTCTGTAGGGGAAGACACGTTCGGCGAGGAACGCGACGTGCCCGTCGCGATCTTGGGCGTGCCCAATCACTGTGACGTATGGCGAGCAGACGATCGCATGCCCGTCGCGTCGGTAAGTGGCATCGAAGCAGGTCACATTAAGGAGTCCAGACTCATCCTCGAGGTCGAAGAAGACAACCCGCTTGCCACTCGGCGTCGGGGGGAAGCGCAGGCGAATCGGATTCCCGACCACGATCGCCTTCCGTCCATGGGGCAGCCTCCGAGCGTCGCTGTTGGTGACCCCGCCCCGGTTCCGGATTCGGTCCCGCTCGAACGCCATGAGATGACGCTCGACGTCGAGTCCGAGGACACCTCGTTCCCGGACCGCCTTTTCGGCTGATGAGAAATCCTCGACTCCGGTCGGCAGGTGCGGATCGTCAAGCGCTATCGCGTACTGCTCGCTTTCGCGAACGATCGATGCCATCGCATCTGGAATCGCCCAAAGAAGTGACCGTCGGTTCGACTCCAGTCGATCGAATGCGCCGCAGAGGATCAGTTGCTCAAGTTCGTCGCGATCGGGGCGGACCTTTTGTACGAACTCGAAGAACGAGGCGTATGGCCGATGAGCGACGATACCGTTGCGCGTTGCCTGGGAAAGCCCCGAGACTTGGGTCAGTGCAACCCGGATGCCTCCTTGGGGAACGGTGATCTTCGGATCGATCCTGGAGACGACGTCCTCGACGAGGAAGCGGTTCTCGCTGCGATCGACATCGACGGGCAGAATCGCGACGCCACGCGATCGCGCTTCGTTGACGAGGGTGCAGGGCCCGTAATAACCCGCGGGTTGGGCGTCGAGAAGTGCCGCGAAGTAGGAGGCGGGATAGTTCTGCTGACAGTAGATCGATCGAATCGAGATCTCCGCGAACGCAAGTGCATGACCTTGGGCGAAGCCGTATCCCTTGAACCCGGAGATCAGGTCAAAGACGTGGGCCGCTACCCCGTCGTGGAAACCGCGCTCCCGCATCCTCGCGATGAGTTCTTCGCGGATCACCGCACCGTAATCCTCTCGACGTCGCTTGTGGATTTTGTCCCGGATGTCTTCGGCATCTCCAGAACCGTATCCACAGAACGTCTGAAGCAGTTGGTCGACCTGCTCTTGGAAGACGACGATGCCGTACGTCTGTCCGAGGATGGTCTCAAGCTCAGGGTGTTCGAACGAGAACGGCTTGAGACCCCGGCGACGCTGGATGAGTTCGTTGATCTTCACCGCGCCCCCGACACCAGGCCGGATGCCGGCTTGGACGAGACTGGCATCGTGGAGATTCTCGGTACGAAGACGCATGTGAGCCTGTCGCATCGCGGGGGAGGCGGACTGGGGAATGCCGATCAGCTCCCCCGAGCGCATCGCGCGATAGGTCTCTTCGTCGTCGAGGGGCAGATTGGCGACTCCGAAGTCGCGATCCTGGAGGCGGATCCGCTCTTGTGTCCCCGAAAGGACGTCCTGACCGCGGAGGCAAAGGATGTCGAACTTATCGAAAAAATGCTTTGCACTGCGCTTATCCCACTGGATGATTCGGAGTGGCTGACCCTCCTCGCGCTCGGCGGCCGAGCCCATCACCGGCACGGTCTCGGCGAGGGGACGATCGGAGATGACGACCCCAGACGAGTGGGCGCGAATATTGCGAGGCACGTCGGCAAGCATCGCGGCCAGCCGAAAGATCCAGCGGTAGCGCTCGCGCGGGATGTCGCTCCCCTTGAGTTCAGGACGCGCGTCGAGGGCGCCTTCGAGCTGATCGGGCGCGATTCCGCCATGCAGTCGCTTGGCAAGGAAGCTGAGCGCCTCGGGCGCGACGCCAAGCGCCTTGCCAACCTCGCGCACGATACCGCGAGTACAGAACGCACCGACTGCGCCGACCGTCGCGACCCGGTCTTCGCCGTACTTCCGGGTCAGGTATTCCCGGACGTCGTCGCGACGCTTGGCCTCGAAATCGATGTCGATGTCGGGTCGCTTCTCGCCCTCCTCGGGCAGAAATCGGTCGAAATGGAGCCCGTGTGCATGGGCGTCGATTCGACTCAGCCCGAGACAGTAGGCGACGGCAGAATCGACCACCGAGCCTCGACCGCTGAAAAGGATGCCCTGATCCTCTGCCCAGCGACACGCATCCCAGATCGTGAGGAAGTGTCCGGCGAAGTTCATCCGGATGATCCGTTCGAGTTCGAGCTCCAGGCGTTGTTCAAGTGAGCGCTTGATCGTTCGATGCCGTTCAAGCGCACCGGCGGCGACGATCTCACGCAGGGCATGCGGCTCATCTTCGAACAAGCGAGGTAGTCGCGTGCGTGAAGGAAGGACGTCGTCGTCGCAGCGCTCGACGACTCGAAGGGTGTTCTCCAGAAGCTTGGGAGCATCCGCGTAGAGCATGCCGATCTCTTCCGGGCTACGAAGACGTCGCTCCGCATTGAGCGAGCGCAAAGGAGGTTCGGCGATCGGGGGCTGACTCGGGTCGCGGCGGGGCTTGCGTCCGATCACTTCGTCGACCGTACACAGAGTCTCGGAGCAGACGAGGATGTCCTGGGCGGGGAATTGCTCTGGCGTGGCGTGGGTGACGATTCCTCCAGCAACCGGAAGGACGCCGTGACGATGGGCGAGTTCGAGGAGCGCTTGGTTCGTTCGATGCTGCCAGGGGAGGTAGCTCCGTTCGATTTCCACGAAAACGCTATCGCTTCCATAGCGCTCGATGAGCTTGGACAAGAGCGCTTCGGCTTCGGCGTAACGTCGCCCGATGACAAGCCGGTTCAGGGGGCCGACATCGCCTCCGGTGAGGCAAAGGAGACCGCGCGCGTGGCGATCGAGAACCGGATCGCGAGCAAGAGGAAAGAGGCGCGGTTCACCGAGATGAGATGCCGTGATGAGCTGGGAAAGTGTTTCGTAACCCCGCTTATCGCGGGCGATGAGGACAAGTTCTCCACCCGATTCGGTTTCGATACTCGCCCCGATCAGGGGCTTGACCCCCATCCTGCTGGCTTCGAAGGCAAACTCGACCGATCCGACAAGTGAAAACGGGTCCGCGATCGCGACAGCAGGGATGCCGAGCTTGGCGGCTAGACGTGGAATCTCTTCGGCAAAGAGCACACTGCGCCCGAAGGCATATCCCGAGAGCACATGGAGCGCAGCATACGGGGTCGTGTTGGTGCGCAATGCGCCTTGATAGATGCGCTCAGGCAGGAGTCCGCAGGCTCGAGCCACCTTCTCGTCGCGAATCTTGCGTGGCCGCAGAGCGATCTCCTCGCGATGGTCCTCGATGTAGGGAGAAGACGGATTCGCATAGTCAGGCGATACGAGATCTCGAATCACCTCCCGACGCACACCTTGTGCGTCGCGGAACTGGATGATCTCGCGTGGAGCTTCGCCTTGCCACCACTCGCCGGACTCGCGCCAGTGCGCGATGAGTTCCATCGGTTACGACCATCCTGTTGCTTCCTTCCACGCCCGAAGCACACGGAGACGACGCGGTTCGATGCGTTCGCTTGCCTTCTGAATGCGCTCGACTCCGAAGCAGGCGATTACGCGATCGAGAGCATGGTCGAGGCCCTGGGTCTCGCGTGCGCCGGCTCGTGGCGCAACAAGTGTCTTCTGCACCCGCTTCGACCGGGTGAGATCGCCGAGACGAGCGCGGATCCCGACGATCGGCTCCTCGGGCGGATCTTGATCGGCGAGCAAGTTGATCGCAAACGCCACCGATTCGGACGTGTTGAGCGGCTTGGTGAAGATGCGCTTTCGCACGAGCGGGATGCAGCGCTCGGTCTCGAACACCAGGGTCATCTCGTGGGACTGGCGGTCTTGCTCGACGAGCGTATCGCCGAGTTTCTTTCCCAGGCTTGTCAGCGCCGCACGCAGGGTGTGCCGGTCATCGATCTCGCCGTCGAACGGAATACGTCCAAGCAGTTTGTCGGCAGGATAGTTTGGGTGGAGGTCCTCGATCGCATAGCCGCAGGCTGCGCGGCGAATGCGAAATGCTTCGTCGCCGAATTGACGCCGCAGCGCACTCTCGGGGGCACGCGCAACCTCACCGATCGTGCGATAGCCCAAAAAGATCAGGCGCTGGAGATGAACCGCCTCGACCGGATCGAGCATCTCGGTGGGGAGTTCAGCGAGTGCTGCTCTCGGTTCGCGCACCACTTCGAGCGGTTCCAAGCCGAGTGCAAGTGCTTGGGCGTCGCATCGCGACGCTGCCAGCCGTGCGGTCCATACGGCGGGGGCCAAGCCCGCTTGCACTTTGAGGCCGAGACGGCGTCGCAACGCACTGACCAACTCCGCAGCAAGCTCCTCCGGGCGGGGGTGATCACTGAGATCGAGGGTCGTTTCATGAGGCAATCCGGCCTCGATACGATCGGCAAACTCGGCGCACACGTCGAGCCACTGCGCGCGCCGGCCGCGGTACCTGCTGGATTCAAACAGCTCGAAGCGAGCCTCAGGCACTGCGAGCTTTGCCTCATGCAGAGGCATCCCGAGCGTGATCCCTCGTCGACGAGCCAGGTTGTTTCGGTCGAGGACGCGCCCTTCATGGTGCACGACGCGAGGTTCGTCATCGCCGCAGGGCAGGTAGAAGCCGTTGATGCTCACATACAAGAACACGCTCATTTCTGTCTACTATTATAGTGGACGTGCGGGGCATTTCCAAGCGATCGTCGAAAAATGGCGACATTGGGGCAAGAAAAAAGCCCCCTCGGATTACGAGGAGGCCTTTGTACATTTGAAAGTCCCAGACGCGTGAACATCGACCTGGACATGTCGTTCGGCCTTGGCCGATCCGAGTACTTGTCCTTTAAAGGAGGTGATCCACCCACACCTTCCGGTACGGGTACCTTGTTACGACTTAGT
>DKKT01000065.1 GCA_002455425.1 Chthonomonas sp. UBA6659
CAGCGGCGCGCGGCCCGAGCCGCGGCGATGCGGGTCGGCGTGATCGCCGGGGGCGTGGCCGTGGCGATCGGAGCCCTGGCGATCTTCGGCTTCGTCAAAGCCAACGAGGCTCAAGCCGCCTCGGCCCAAGCCCGGGCTCTCGCCCGCAGCGAGAGGGCGGCCAAAGAGGAGGCGTCGCGCCGGGCACGGCAGGCGACGGATGCCGGCGCCGAAGCCGCGCGCCGCGCGAAGGAAGCCGAAGAAGCGAACGCGCAGACGAAGCAGGCCCTGACCCGGGCCGAGGACGAGAAGAAGCGGGCCGACGCCAAGGCCGAAGAAGCTCGGCGCGCGAACGAGGCGACCAAGTCCGCCCTCGCCCAGGCGACTGGAGAGAAGATCCGCGCCCAAGCCGAGCGGAGGAAGGCGGTTGAGCAGAGGAATCGCGCCGATACCCTCGCCAAGCAGGAAGCCGCGACCGCGGCGAGCGAGCGCCTCGCCCGCCAGGCGAACGACCGTCTGCTCTACCAGGCGAACATGAACCTGATCCAGACTGCCTCGGGCGACCGATTGTTCTCAAGGGCTCGTCTACTACTCAATGCCGCACGCATCAAAGAATACTCGTCATTCAGAGGTGCTGAGTGGGGGTACTGGGACTCGTTGCTGAACACGGGCACGCCTGTCACCGATTCTCAAAGTGACTCTACCGTTTACGCTGTAAGCGATGATCTGAACATTGGATTCACAGCGCAATTTGATGGCAAGCGAGTTCTGCATCCTCGCATTGTTGGGATTCTTCAAACGAACGCATCCGTAGCTCTTGAGGAACGGGTCGTGTCCACCAAGGGTAGCATTACTCACCTCGAAATTGAATGCGGCGGCAAACGTCTCGCAATGGCACACAGTGACGGCAGCATAACAATCTGGGATTGTCGCACCGGCAGGTTGACCGCGGAACTTGATGTGCATCCCGAAGGAGTCTCGCGCGTTGTGTTCTCTCCGACACCAAACCACGTATTGACAATCGCTAAAGAGATACAAGTGTGGGATATCTCGAGTGGCCAACCACTATTCACGATTGAAGATGAAAGTGTTAACGATGTGGCGTACTCCCAAAACGGGGATAAGTTTGTCATCGCAAGTGGCACTTCGGCATGGATTTACGATGCGCGCTCAGGGAGTGAGATTGTCGGTATTCTTGGCCATGCGAAAGAAGTCTATGTCGCATCATTTTCTCCGGACGGCACCCGCGTGATCACGGGTAGTGAGGACGGAACCGCTAGGATTTGGGACTCCGTGAGTGGCGGCGAGATTAGGTCCATTGTAACCGGTTTTAATGAAGTCCGCTATGCTGTTTTCACTCCTGATGGCGCACGAATCGTTACCGTAGGAGACACCTTAAGTATACGCGTTTGGGATTCCCGCACCGGCATCCTCCAGTCCGAGATCCCAATGAGAGCCGAGGATGCAACACTTTTCAGAGTTGTGGATAAAGGACAAAAATTGTTCTTTCTTGGGAACTTCGAGGGCCAATGGGAGACTCGGCTCGTTGATCTCCGAGCCTGCCTGGATTCGCTGATGATCTTGGGGCAAGGGGCACGTGTCACTGACGCCGCGTTCTCCCCCGACGGGATGCGCGTGGTCACCGCGTCGTCAGACAAAACGGCCTGGGTCTGGGATGCGCTCACTGGGCGAGTAGCCACAAGACTGCGAGGCCATTTGAAAACGGTTACGGGCGCAGCCTTTTCCCCCGAGGGAACGCGGATCGTGACAGCGAGCGGGGACAAGACCGCCCGGGTGTGGGACGCGCGGGACGGGCGCGAGATCGCCGCCCTCAAGGGGCACACGGACTGGGTCCGAAGCACTTCGTTCTCCCCCGACGGGACCCGGATCGTGACCGCAGGCGACGACAACACCGCCCGGGTCTGGGACGCACGGGACGGGCGCGAGATCGCCGCCCTGAAGGGGCACGGGGGCTGGGTCACCAGCGCGGCGTTCTCCCCCGACGGGACCCGGATCGTGACCGCGAGTAACGACAACACCGCCAGAGTGTGGGACGCGCGGGATGGGCGCGAGGTCGCCGCCATGAAGGGGCACACGGACTGGGTGAATAGCGCCTCGTTCTCCCCCGACGGAACGCGGATCGTGACCGCGAGCTCCGACAACACCGCCCGGGTGTGGGACGCCCGCGACGGGCGGGAGATCGCCGCCTTCAAGGGGCACTCGAGTTGGGTCGCCTGCGCAGCGTTCTCCCCTGACGGGACGCGTGTGGTCACCGCAAGCGGAGACAAGACCGCAAGGATTTGGGACGCAGAGTCGGGTCGTGAACTCCTCCGCATCCGCCTCCCACAGGGATTGACTTCTGCATCCTTCTCTTCCGACAGCGGATTCCTGCTCGTGGCGTATGCGGAAGAGGCCCAGATCATCCCCCTCAGCCGAGAGGCGGCCTCGAAGCTCACCATTGTCCGCCAGGAGCGGTTCGTCGCCGACCAACTTACTGCCTCGGCAAAGGCGGGTGACTTGTACGCCTGGACCTGGCAGGTGAAGCACTGGCTGACCCCCGAGATCGCGCGGACCGACGAAGCTCAGAACGCGTTCGACCAGGCATGCGGGAGCCCGAACCGGGAGATCGCCGCCGATGCGCGCCTCCGATTCAAGGGATTGCCCATTTCCTATCTCCGGAGCCAAGTCGAGCCCCTGTCCACTGCCGGCAAGTGGAGGGATCTGGAAGATGTGCTCCGCCAAGTCTGTGGCGACCCCCGCGCGACGATGACCGAGCGCAAAGCGCTCGCCCTCGTCCGGCTTCAGCTTGGCGACCGCGAAGGGTGGATCCGGGCCGCCCGCGCCGCCGTCTCCGCCCTGAAGCCCGACTCGCCTGCCGACGATATCATCCAGGCCGCGATCGCGGTTCGCGCCGCCCCAGATGCCCTCGAAGACTACGCCTCGCTCCTCGCTGCCCTGGAAAAGGCGGTCGCGAGCGATCCCGAGCGATACCGCGCCGCGGCATCCCCCGGGGCGATCCTCTTCCGCGCCGGGCGCCATGCCGAGGCGGAGAAGCGCCTTCAGGCGAGCGTGAACGCGAACAGCCGCGTCGGTCAGGTCTTCATGGCGATGACCCTCGCGAAGCTCGGACGCCCCGATGAGGCGAAGGCGATGCTCCAGATCGTCGAGGATTGGGCGAAGGCCAAGCCCGACCAGGGCAATACCCCCACCAACCTCGATGCCCAAACCTGGGACCTCCGCCTCGAACTCCAGCTCCTGCTGAAGGAGGCACGCGCCCTCCTCGGGCTCCCGGAGCCGGGGTCCCTGCTCGCGTACGTGCTGCCGCGCCCCGCGACTCCCCGTCGGCCCGCATGGGACGCCGCCCTGACCGACATCGGCTTGGCCGGGCGGTAGTCAGAACACGCCATGCGGGCACCCGGGAAGACCCATGAGGCGGTCCGGAGTGAGCCCTCGCCGTGCCCCTTCTGCCAAACCGAAGTCGAGCCGACCGCGAAGCGCTGCCCTCAGTGCGGGGCCGTCATGGGAAGGCGCAGCCTCTTTGCGGGAAGGGCGAAGTCGATACGGCCGGACTGGCGGGAATGGGGTCTGCCCGTCGTCACGGTGCTGTGGCTGCTTACGATGCTCTCGCTGATCAGCCAGGTCGGTTCGGGGGCCGTGTTCCTGGTGGCGGGTACGGGCTTTGTGGTGCTTGCGATCTTCTTCCGGTGGGAATCGGTGTTCGTGGCGGTGAAGATCCTGCTGATTCTCAACGCGCTGCGCGGACTCACGATCCTGATCGCGGCGCGGATGAACCCCCATCCCTGGGTGATCGCCTACGGTGCCGCGATCCTGATCCTCTCGCTGTTGCTCGCGTACCTCGTGCACTACAACGAGGAGTGATGCCCGTATCGCGTCGCAGCGCCCCAAGTGGAGAGTTCTCCGCGCCGGGGCAAGCGATCGGATTCCGACCGCGTCCGCCCAAGGCGGACGCGGCGTCATCCGATCGAGGGCGTGGCCTCTGGGCCGGCGCGCCCGGAGAGCTCGGCTACAGGGTCGCCTCTTCGCCCCAAGTCGGGATCGCGACATCCCAGCCGAAGCCGTCGACGATCCGCTGTCGGAGCGCCTCCTGAGCCTCGATCTCCCCATGCACGAGGAACGTCCGCCGGGGTGCCTCCTTGAAGTTCGCGAGCCAGCGCAGGATCTCACCGTAGTCGGCATGGGCCGAGAGCGCCGAGATCTTCGCCAAGTGCGCCCGCACCGGGACGTCTTGGCCGTGGATCGTGACCGATTCCGACCCTTCGAGCAGCTCGCGCCCGAGGGTTCCCTCGGCTTGATAGCCCGTGAAGAGGACGGTCGTCTTCGGGTCGCCCAGACGGTGCTTGAGGTGGTGGGTGATCCGGCCCCCGTTCGCCATCCCGCTTCCGCTGATGATCACCATCGGCCCCTGCTGGCTGTTGAGGGCTTTCGACTCGTTCGCGTCCCGCACGAACCGCACCCCGGCCGGATGGAGCGGATCGTGGCCCTCCTTGATCTCAAGCTTCATGTCGGAGTCGTGGTCTTCGGACGTTCGCGCGTACAGTTCCGTCGTGCTGGTCGCCATCGGGCTGTCGATGAAGATCGGGAGCCGGGGCATGCGTCCTTGATCTTGGAGCTGGTGCATGGCGTAGAGCAGTTCCTGGGTCCGCCCGATTGCGAAGCTCGGCACCAGCACCGCGCCGCCGCGTTCCACGGCGTCGCGGAACGTGTGCTCGAGGATGTCGAGGACGTCCTCATGAGGGTGAAGTCGATCTCCGTACGTGCTCTCAAGAACCAAGTACTCGGCGAACTCGACGACCTCGGGGTCACGGATGATCGGCGTGTCATAGCGTCCGAGATCGCCCGACATCAGGATCCGTTCCCCGTTCTCGAAGTAGATCTCGGCGTACGCCGAGCCCAGGATGTGGCCGGCGGGGATGTACCGGAACGTCGCCTTCCCGGGCAGGTCGTGAAACTCGTGATAGTGAAGCGGCTTGAGCAGCTTGAGCGCGGCGAACGCATCCCGCTCGGTGTAGAGGGGCAGCGCGGGCCGATGCCGCGAGTAGCCGTGCTTGTTCGCTCGGCGCGCGTCCTCTTCCTGAAGGCGACCCGAATCCGGGAGGCTAATCTTAGCCAATCCGAGGGTGCCTATCGTGCAGTAGACCGGTCCCCGGAACCCCTCGACGACGAGCTTCGGCAGGTACCCGATGTGGTCGGTGTGGGCGTGGGTGAGCACGACCGCGTCGATGCTCGCGGGATCGACCATGAACGGCTGCCAGTTCCGTTCGCGGAGTTCACGCGCACCCTGGAAGAGACCGCAATCGACGAGCACACGCTTGCCATTCAGGGTGAGGAGGTGGCGGGAGCCGGTCACCGTTTGGGCGGCGCCGAGGAACCGGATGGTCTGGCTCATGAGAACCAAGTATGGCAGGCGAGGTTCTGCGCTATCCTCGCGATGTGAAACCACTGGTGGGTGTCATCGGGGGAACGGGGATCGGGTCGCGATTGGCGGCCCGCGGCGGGCAGGCGCTGGCCGTGCCGACGCCGGCCGGGATCTTTCGGGCCCGACTGCTCGACTGCGACACCCACGACGTGGCCGTGATCCAGCGCCACGCAGCCGGACATAAGGTGCCTCCACACCGCGTGAACTACAAGGCATTCGCGCTCGGACTGAAACAACTCGGCGCGAAGGCATGCCTCGCGAGCGCGGCCGTCGGCAGCCTCCGCGAGGACTGGGATACCGGCACCTTCGCCGTATGCTCGGACTTTCTCGACCTCACCGGACGCCGACTGACCCTCTTCGACCGAGTCGTCGTCCATCGCGACTTCTCGGCTCCATTCCCCGCGCGGCACGCGCTTCTCGCGGCCGCCGCCGACATCGGCGAGCCGGTTCGCGATGGCGGCGTCTACGTCTGCGGCGACGGCCCCCGGTACGAAACGCCCCAGGAGATTCGGACCCTCCGAAATCTGGGCGGCGACGTCGTCGGCATGACGGCGTCGAGCGAGGCGATCCTCTTTCGGGAGGCGTTCGTGCCGTACGCGTGCTTGGCCGTCGTCACGAACTTGGCGTGCGGGTTGGCGACGGGCGAACTGGACCATCTCGAGGTTGTCGACGCGATGGAAGCGCGAGGCGAAGTTGCGGTCGCGATCCTGATGCGTGCCGCCGAGCGCCTCGCGACGTCCTAGCGCACCTCGTGCAGACGGAACCGGTCGTGGAGGAGCCGAACCGCACGCTCGGTCTCCGATTCCGGGACCAGACAGCTCAGCGAAAGATCGCTATCGCTTGTCTGGAGAACCTGAATCTGGGCTTCGTGCAGCGTCCGCAGGACGCTCAAAAACACCCCCGCCTCCTGCAGATACTCGTGGCCGATCAAGGAAACCATCGTACAGTTTTCTGTGAGTTCGAGCGCCACCGTCCGGATTTCGCCCAACGGTGCAAGAAGCTTCGCCTGAGTCTCGGCCTCGCGGGAGGGACGATGGCCCATTTGGAAGAGGTAGATCGCGGGTGATCCACCCGTGTCGATCGGGATGACGAGGCCGTCAAGCAGGTCTTCGACCGTCGAGAACTGCCCGCGCGGGACGGCGAAGCCGATGCCGGTCGGGCTCAGGTTCATCATGAAGAGATTGATGCCATACCGAGCCATCATCTCGTACACGTGGGCCTCGAGGGCGGTGCGATGCTCGGCCGGCGCCCCGGCGAGGTCGAATCGGAGGTAAACGAGGCGCCCTGTGTGGGTCAGACCGGTCACACGACGACCCGGAAACGCTTCCCGCGTGACGATTTCGGTGCCCTCGTCTTCGCTGAACGTGCTCTTCACCCAGAGCGGGATGTCGAACTTCATCGCGATCTCCGCCGCGCGGGGGTGGAGGACCTTGGCACCGAGGTGCGCGATCTCGGCGACTTCGTCGTAGCTGACCTTGCGCAGGGTCGGCGCGGCCGGTACGTAATCGGGGTCGGCGGTCTTGACCCCGTCGACGTCCGTGTAGATTTCGACCGCGTCGGCTTTGAGCGCGGCGCCGATCGCGGCGGCGGTCGTGTCGGAGCCTCCCCGCCCCAATGTCGTGAGCTCCGCACCGGGCGCGCCATCGCCAGCGACATACACCCCCTGGAAGCCACAGATCACCGGGATAAAGCCCTCGTCGAGGCTCTTGACGAGGCTCGTCGGGATGATCCCGATCACGCGCGCGTTCCCGAAAACGCCGTCGGTACGGATGCCGGCCTGACCACCCCGAAACGAACGGGACCGATGGCCGAGGGTCTTCAACGTGTGGGCAAAGATGACGGCCGAGAGAATCTCGCCGCACGCTACCATGAGATCGAGCTCGCGCGGTTCCGGACTCACGGTCGGGTCGATGTCCTTGAGGAGCCCGATGAGGGTGTCGGTCGCGTAGGGTTGCCCCTTCCGCCCGATCGCGCTGACCACGACGACGGGCTCGAACCCCTGCTCCTTCGCCGAGATGACGCGCAGGCATGCTTGGTGCCGAGCTTCGGGCGTCGCGACGCTCGTGCCGCCGAACTTCATGACGCGGACCTTCATTCGCTCCCTCGCGTCGATTCGATCGCATGGGCGACCTGTCGCGCCCCGCTTTGCTCCACGACGATGAGAAGCCGGTCGTGCATGTCGGCAAGGTGATCGATCGGAACGCCGGTCGCGATCGCAACACTGACGATGCGGGCGATCAGACCCTCCTCGTCGCGCATGTTGACGGCGTTGGCGAGAACAATGCTCCGGTCGTGGTGCAGCTCGAACCGATGGCCGCCCTCACTCAGGCAACGCTGCGCAAGTTCCGCTCGGGCTTCCGGGATGAGAAAGGAAAGCCCATCGGTCGTCAGCTTGAGGAAGTCGATGCTGATGCCGACCTGGGCGATGCGCTCGAGCACGAACAGACGGCTTTCGTGGATCGGCTCGGTCAGTTCCTGGACATGCACCTGGGCAAACCCGTCGCGAATCTCGACGGTGGTCGCGCCACGACGGCGCTCGAATTCGGTACCGGCAAGGTCCTGGGGCACCCCGTCATTGTATCCGGGGCGGCACGATCAGTGGACGGTCTCGGCGCGCTCCGTCAGCAGGACGGCGTAGCCATCGGGGTCGGCGACCAGCAGCGTCCGCTCGCCCCACAGCGCTTCTTCGAGCCCGCGAAGCACATGGACGTTCTTCGACGTGAGCGTCTTGGCGACTTCGTGGATGTTCTGGACTCTGAAATTGAGGACGAGGCCGCCGCTGCGGTCCAACATCGGGTTCTGTTCGTGTTTCGGCTGCTGGACGAGGAGTATCTCGGTCGGACCAGCGTCGAGATACGCAAGGCGATGGCCCTGCCATGTATCTTGCCTTCGGATCTGCAGATGCAGAAGGCCGCTGTAGAACGCTAGGGAGCGATCCAGGTCCTCGACATCCAGAATCAGGTTGGAAAATACGTTCGCCACTTCGGTCTCGACTGTCGAACCTTTCGACACTCGCAAGCGGTCCTCCTGCCGACCTCCACGCAGGCCGAGAATCCTGCGCCCCGCCCCCGACGTCGGTACACTGAGTCGTCTCGACTGATGATCCGGTTCAACTCTGTCGCAGGAATAGGACTGATGATCGTGTTGGCCGCCGCCGCGCGGGGTCAGCACCTCTCCGCGGCAAGCGCGATCGTGCTCGACGCCGACACCGGCAAGGTGCTTTTCGCTAAGGACGCCGACACGGCGAGGTTCCCCGCGAGCACCACGAAGATCATGACGACGCTCCTTCTTTTGGAGCGATGCAAGCCGGACGACATCATCGTGGCTCCACCCGATGTCGAGAAAGTGAAGCAGGCGAGCATGCACCTCAAGCCGGGCGAGCGGGTAAAGGTCCGCGATATGGCCTACGCGCTGATGCTCCGCAGTGCGAACGACGGATGCTACGCGGTCGCATGCCACATTTCGGGCTCGGTCGAGGCGTTCGCGAAGTTGATGAACGAGCGCGCCAAGGAGATCGGCTGCACCCAGACGCAGTTCAATAACCCTCACGGACTGAACGATACCAAGCACACGATCAGTGCGCGCGACCTCGCCCTGATCGCTCGCGAGGCGATGCGGATTCCGACGTTCCGCGAAATCGTCCGGACCCAGAAGAAGCCGATCGTGCGGTCGACGAACCTCGAAGACCTCGTCATGATCAACAAGAATCGGCTTCTCAAAGCCGAACCGACCTATGAAGGGATCAAGACCGGGTGGACGATTCCGGCCGGCAAGTGCTTCGTCGGTTCTGCGACCCGAAACGGCTACCGACTTTTGACCGTCGTCCTCAAGAGTGACGACTGGGTCAAAGATACGAAGCTTCTGACCGACTGGGCGTTCAGGGGACACGATCGTCTCGTGTTCTTCCGGCCGGGGGAAGTGGTCGGGGCCCCCGCCATCGTCCGTGGCGGACAGAAGGAGCGCCTCCAAGTATCCACGCCGGTGCCTGGACGCTCCGTCGTCCCGAAAGGGCTTTCTAGGTTCGCCGACTACCGGATGGAGTGGGAACCGTTGGACGCGCCGGTAAGAAAAGGGCAACGCGTCGGCGAGCTCGTGTTCACAGATGCCGGCGGGTTCGAACAGCGGTTGCCGCTCGAGGCGGCCGAAGACATCGAACCGGCGACCATTGCCGGCATCGTCGGCACTACAGGTTCCAAGACTTGGACGTGGGTTGTGGCGGGCGGACTCCTCGTTTCGGGGGCGGTGCTCATGCGCCGTAAGGCCCGCAACTTCGCGCCCGCGCAAGCCCCCACTCGGAGGAGATCATGAAATCGGCAAACGGCGTCCTCATCCTCATCTTGGGGATTCTCAGCATCCTCATGTTCGGGTGCTTGTCCGGGATCCCGGCATGGATCATGGGCAACAACAGCCTCAAGGATATCGACCAGGGCTTGGCTGATCCCAATGAGCGCGGGTTGGTCACCGCCGGACGCATTCTTGGGATGATCGGCACCGCACTTTCGCTTCTCGGCGTCTGCGTGTGGTTGGTCGCCATGCTCGGCGTCTTCGGCCTCGCGCTCACGGGCGGCGGTCGCTAGTTCGGTCATCGCGGAGGGGCGCTAAACTGAGAAATGCATCGGTTGCGCACCCCTCTGCCCAAGATCGGCATCCGTCCCACGATCGACGGACGGTATGGCGGCGTCCGCGAGTCGCTCGAGCCGCAGGTCATGCGAATGGCGGAGACGACCGCCGCCCTGCTTCGTGAGCACGTGCGCCATGCCGACGGGTCGCCGGTCGAAGTCGTGATCGCGGATCGATGTATCGGCGGGGCCGCGGAGGCGGCCGACTGCTCCGTGAAGTTTCGGCGCGAAGGCGTCGGCGTCTCTCTTACGGTCACCCCTTGCTGGTGCTACGGAGCCGAAACGATGGAGATGGACCCTCAGATGCCGACCGCGATCTGGGGATTCAACGGCACCGAACGGCCCGGCGCGGTCTATCTCGCCGCGACCCTCGCCGGCCATGCCCAGAAGGGGCTGCCGTGCTTCGGCATCTACGGGCGCGACGTCCAGGATTCGGACGATGCGACGATCCCTCGGGACGTCCAGGCCAAGATCCTCCGGTTCGGGCGCGCGGGGCTTGCCGCGGCCACGATGCGGGGGACCTCGTACTTGGCGATGGGCGGCGTGAGCATGGGGATCGCGGGTTCGATCGTCGATCCTGGACTGTTCGAGGTGTACTTCGGCATGCGCGTCGAGTCGATCGACATGACCGAGTTCCGGGGCCGAATCGAGAAGGAGATCTACGACCGCGATGAGTTCGAGCAAGCCCTGACCTGGGTGCGCGCGCATTGCCGCGAAGGTCGCGACCCGAACGCCGAAGGCAAGCAGCGATCGCGCGCCCAGAAGGATGAAGACTGGGCGACCTCCGTCAAGATGGCGCTCATCGCCCGCGACCTGATGATCGGCAATCCGAAGCTGGAGGCAATGGGATTTCCGGAACAGGCCCAAGGGCACAATGCCCTCGCCGGCGGATTCCAAGGACAGCGGCAGTGGACCGACCACTACCCGAACGGCGATTTTCTCGAGGCGATTCTTAACACGAGCTTCGACTGGAGCGGGCCACGGCAGCCGTACGTCGTGGCGACCGAGAACGACGCCCTCAACGCCTTGTCGATGCTGTTCGGGCATCTCCTGACTGGTACCGCGCCGCTCTTCTCGGATGTTCGGACCTACTGGAGTCCGACCGCGATCGCCCGGGTCACGGGGCGAGCCGAGGACGGCGTCCTCCATCTCATCAACTCCGGTCCCTCAGCGCTCGACTGGACCGGACGTCAGAGCACGGAAGATGGGAAGCCCGTGCTCAAGCGATTCGCAGACCTTGATGAAACCGACATCGCCGCATGCCTCGAGCACACCCTCTGGTGCGCCTCCGATCTCGGCTACTTCCCCGGGGGAGGCTGGTCGACCGACTTCACGACGCGAGGCCGGATGCCGGTCACCATGTGCCGGCTCAACCTCGTCAAGGGGCTGGGACCGGTCCTCCAAATCGCCGAAGGCCAGGTCGTGAATCTGCCCGGTGAGGTTCACGACACGCTCGACGAGCGAACGAATCCGACCTGGCCCACGACCTGGTTCATCCCCCGGACCAAGGGCGATGGCGTGTTCAAGGACGCCTACACCGTGATGGACGCCTGGGGTGCGAATCATGGGGCCATCGCCTACGGCCACATCGGGGCCGATCTCATCACCCTCGCGTCCATCCTCCGCATTCCCGTCGACATGCACAACGTGCCCGACGAGGATGTGTTACGGCCCGCGGTGTGGACCCGGTTCGGTGCCCACGACCCGCAAGGTGCCGACTACCGGGCGTGCGCCAACTTCGGGCCGCTGTATGGCTAGTCGATGATCGGCGTTCGTGGCTGCCGGACGCTCGTGACCCTGGCGGGTCCGGCCCGTCCGAGGGTCGGGCCGGAACTCGATACGCTCGCGGCGATCGACGACGGCGCGATGCTCTTCGACGGGTCAGGGACGATCCGTGAAGTCGGCGATCGGTCCCACCTCGAAGCGATCGCACCCGCCGGTACGGTCTGGCACGACGCCGGCGGAGCCGTCATCTGCCCCGGATTCGTCGACGCCCACACCCACCTCGTGTTCGCAGGGAACCGCGCCAACGAGTTCGACATGCGGTGCCGGGGCGCGAGCTATTCCGAGATTGCCGCCGGAGGTGGGGGCATCCGCTCGACGATGCGCGCCGTCAGGGACGCGACCGAAGAGGAACTCCTCGCGGCGGGAACGCGGCACGCGTGGTGGATGCTCCGCAACGGGACGACGACCGCCGAGGCGAAATCGGGATATGGGCTGTCGGTCGCGGACGAGGTGAAGCTCCTGCGCGCGATTCGGCGCGTCGGCGAAGATACACCGCTCGATGTGGTCCCGACGTTTCTGGGTGCCCATGCCTTGCCCCCGGAGTTCGACGACCGACGCGAGGCCTATGTCGAACTCGTCATCGACGCCATGTTGCCCGCGGTCGCGGGTCTCGCTGCGTTTGCCGACGCGTTTGTCGAGCCGAAGTACTTCGACGCCGACGCGGCCCGAAGGATCATGGCGGCCGCACGAAAGCACGGTCTCGGCGTGAGGCTTCACGTCGACCAGCTCACTCGCTCGGGCGGAGCCGAACTCGCAGCCGAACTGGAAGCCAAGACCGCCGATCACCTGGAGCAAACCGACGCCGACGGCATCGCCGCGCTGGCGAGGGCCGAGGTGCAGCCCGTGCTCCTCCCCGCCAGCGTCTATGCGCTGGGACTCGCGAAGTACCCGGATGCGCGCGCGATGATCGCGGCCGGACTCGCCGTCGTCGTCGCCACCGACTTCAATCCAGGGTCCTCGCCCACCCCCTCGCTCCCGATGGCGATGTCCCTCGCCTGCACCCAAATGCGTATGACCTCGGTCGAGGCGATCCTCGCCTCGACCGTGAACGCGGCGTACTCGCTCGACCTCGGCGATCGGATCGGATCCCTCGAGGTCGGCAAGCGGGCCGACTTCCTCCTTCTCCCGGTCGAAGACGTCCGGGAGGTGGCCTATTGGTTCGGCGTCGAACTCGTGACCGAGGTGTGGAAGGCAGGTCAATGCGTGTTTCGACGCGGATAGCCCGAGAACACGCGAATTCAGGCATCTTGTCGGACGTTGCGTCAGTATTATTCGGTTGAGAGCACGTCTTGTGATTGCAGGGTCTTGATGGCAGAACCGACGACAGAATCTGCGGCCGAACCGAAGCACGCGAGTTCACAGCTCCTTGAGAGCCAGCGACTTCGCCGCCTGGAGCAAGCGCTCCAGGTCGATACGCGCTCGCGCCTCGATGAGGGGCAGGTTCGGGACCTCGTCCAGCAGTCCGGGTTGGACACTTCCACCCTTGAAGCAGCCTTCGAGGCGATGGACGTACCTGGCGGCGAAGGACTGCGCCAGACCCGCATCCGCACGCATCCGGCGATTCTCTGGGGGGCGGCGATCCTGCCACTCTTGTGGGGTGCGTTGGCCTATCTTTTTCGCCACAACCAAGAGGCGCTGGTGTTCCTCACTTGTGTGGCTCCTGCGCCGCTCGTTCTCTTCGTGGGTGTCCTCCTGGGACGCGCCCGGGCCGCGGCCGCGGTTGCGATGGCGCTCGTCATCGCCCTCATTCCCGGCTTCTGGGCGTTGCTCCAGTTGACGAACCCGTCGATGTGGGTCGCGGAGTCCCCGGTGCCGACCCTTCGTAGCATTCCCAACGCGGATGGCATGTACCTGATCAAGAACGACGCCACGATGATGGAGAACACTTGGTTCACGATCATCTATGCCGCGATCGGGCTCGGGGTCGCCGCCGGCCTCGGAACGCTCGGCTCCCGAATGAGGACGATCCTGTTCGGGGACGACCACGCCCCCCGCTCGGTGAGCCGCGAAGATCTGCTCCATCTCGTATTCAAGCTTCAGGAAGAGCTTGACAGCCAACGCCGCCATGCCGCCTTCGTGAGTGTGGACGTGGTCGGTTCGACTCAAATGAAGCGCTGCGGCTCCGAGATCGAAGTCGAACTCGCCTTCGGGGAGTATCGGAAGTACGTCGAGACGCTCGCGGAGAAGTACGGCGGCATCGTTCAGAGCACCGCCGGCGACGGAATCATGTGCATGTTCCCCGACGACCTCGCCGCGCTCCGCATGGCTCGGGAAGTCCAATTGGGGATGGGGCCGTTCAACGAATCGAAAAACAAGCTGAAGGTGCCTTTCCAGGTGCGTTGCGGTATCAGCGCAGGGGAGATCGCGGTCCAGAGCAATCAGCCGATCGGGCACCTTCAGAGCGTGGTCATCGACCGGGCCGCGATTCTCCAGAAACGGGCTCGGCCGGGCGGGATCGCCCTCGGAAGCGAAGTCGCCGAAAAGGCGAAGACCGAACTGGGGCCGCTCGCCAAAATGGAGGAGTCGGACGAGACCCTCCGGGCCTTCATCTGGCCGCGAACAGAGATGTGAGTCGGCTGGGACTCGAACCCAGGACCCACGCCTTAAAAGGGCGTTGCTCTACCGACTGAGCTACCGACTCACGCGGTCCAGATACTACCCGTGGCCCGATCCTCTCGGAAGGACCCCTCGGTCCTAGCGCGCATCGCAAAAAGATGCGGTATCCTCATGTTCCTTCCCGGGGGGTTGCCCGAGTGGCCAATGGGAACAGACTGTAAATCTGTCGGCGAATGCCTTCGGAGGTTCGAATCCTCCACCCCCCACCAGATCCTCTTTTCTCGGCGTACAATGCCGCCATGGTCCTACGGGTCGATGTCGAGCGATTTGCTGACGAGGTGCGCACCCGCCTGGCCGTCACGGACGTTTACGTCAGCCCTCACGGCACCGGTTCTCTGGCCACGGCCGCCCATCCCGATCGCGATCTCGTCGTCTGTTGCCTGAGCCATCGCTCCGCCCAAGAGCTCAAGAAGCAACTCGAGTCGGACGGGCTCAAGGCGAGCTCCGGGGCATGGTCGCTTGAAGGCGAAGACCCGATCGCGCTCCAGCAAACCGAAGGCTGGATCGCTGCCGTCGCCTACCGGACCGCCGAAGCGAAACCCGGGCTTTGGGTGGATGCCTACCCCGACGAACCGAGCCCGGCAGAGGTCCTGATGAACCTCTACGAGGAGTTTCGCGAGACCGGTGAGCTCGGCGACTACTCGTTCGAGGACTTCATGCGGCAGGCAAATGTCAATGTGGTCATCGTCGGTCCCGAGGAAGCGGCCCGATTCGTCGAACGGAACGCGGCCAAGATCGGCGGATAGGCTCTCGGATTCGGCACAATGGCCCCTATGCGTCTCGGAGTCAGCATGTGGAGCTATGTTCAGGCCTACAAGGAGGGCCGCATCGACATTCCCGGGTTCATCCGCGAAGCCCAGCGGATCGGTGCGGAAGGCGTCGAACTGCTCGATTTCTTCGCCCCGAATCCCGCCGCCGACCGTGAAGCGGCGAAAGCCGCCCTCGCCGAAACCGGGCTCGTCTGCGGAGTATTTTCGGTCGGCCAGAATTTCGCCCGACCATCGGTCGAAGAGCGTCAGGCCGCGCTCGACCGCGTCAAGTTCGGGGTCGACGAAGCGGTCGCCCTCGGGGCCGGAACCGTTCGCGTTTTCGCGGGAGACGTCTCCGAGGGCATCACCTTCGACGAGGCTCGCGGCTGGATCATCGAGGGGCTCGCCGAAGGCTCGCGCTACGCCCACGACCATGGCGTGCGCCTCGCCCTCGAGAATCACGGGAGCCTCGCGGGGCGCTCGGATCAAGTGAAGGGGATCATCGAGGACGTGCGTGCCGCGTGCGGCAACGATGCCCTCGGCGCGAACCCCGACACGGGGAACTTCCTCCTGGTCGGCCAAGCGAGCCACGAGGCGATCCTCGATGTCGCTCCGTACGCGTACATGGTCCACTTCAAGGACTTCACCCCGGCGCCCGCCGACCACGAAGGCTGGGCGTACACCTCGCTTTCGGGCGACAAGTTCGTCGGAACAGCGATCGGTGAAGGCTCGGTCGACCTTGCTCAGTGCGTCGCGGCCCTCAAGGCGGCCGGATTCGACGGCTGGCTGAACGTCGAGTACGAAGCCGAAGAGGACCCGTTCACGGGCGTGGAGCGCTCGATGGCGACCGCGCGCCGATTCGTCGAGGGGTAGGTTGTGCAAACGAATCGGGACCTTCGATGCGTATGGACAGAAGAATCGAAGTTTCCGTTTTCAGAAGGGATAATCAAGCCATGAATCATGCCGTTCGCACTTTCGCGTTTCTCGCCCTTGCCGCAGTGGCCGTCGCCCAGGATGCGACCACGCTGCGCCGCGTCGTTCAGGCCAACACCGCCGACGTCTACACGATCTCCAGCAAGAGCACCCAGCTCATCGACTTCGGCATGGGCGAGCAGGACATCACCGTCGACAACAGCATGAAGCTGACGATGAAGTACGGTGCGGTCGACAAGGACGGCAACGCCGACGTCGAAATGGTCCTCTCCGACTTCCAGATGAAGACCGGCGGTTCGATGGGCGCGATGATGGGCGATATGAGCCAGATGATGCCCAAGGAGTTCAAGGTCACGGGCAAGCTCGATCCCCAGAACAACCTCAACAACACCAAGACCCAGGGGCTGGGCATGCGCGAGATGATGATGATGGGCAGCCAAATGATGGGCTCGATGTCCGGGATCATCTTCCCGAAGAACGCCCTCAAGCCGGGTGACACCTGGCAAATGCCGGTTCCGGATCAGCCGATGATCGGCCTCAAGGGCGCGAGCATGACCGCGACGTTCGTCGGCGCGAAGAACATGGACGGGACCGCGGTCTATGAGATCAAGGTCGGCGGCAAGCTCCCGACCAAGGTGAACATGGCCGAGATGATGAAGAACGCGCCGGAAGCCGACCAGGGCATGATGCCGGCCGATCTCGTGATCACGGGCACGGTCGACATCAAATCGACGGCGTGGGTCGAGCAGGGCTCCGGACGCTTGATGAAGATGGACACGACCATGAAGACCGCGCAGAAAATGGATATGGGCGGGCAAGGAATGTCCGGTGACATCAAGGGCGACGTTTCGATGACGATGGCGCTGAAGAAGTAAGCGCTCAACTTGACAGACGAATGGCCCGGAGCGCATGCTGCCCGGGCAAGTCCTTTGCGTCAGTGCGGCGATCTGCGAACGCTTACCTCGAAGGCGTGAACAGTCGGCTGGTTGCCTTCGACCCCGGCCGTTTCAAAGTTGAGTCGTTGTCGCACCCCTGCCATCCTGGCCCTTTCGAGGAAATGCTGGGCTTCGGACTGCGTCTTGAAGCCCATTGATTTGTAATTCAACTCGAACTGACTCTCTACGTTCCGACGTTGCTTCTCGCTGAAGGAACTGACGGCGTCGCCGCTCTTCGGCAATCCGAGCGAGTCGCTCCAACGCTTCTTGATCGCCTCGACGGTGCGTCCATACTCGTTGGTCTGCTCCTCAACTTCCTCCCTGACAGCCTTGAGGAAGCCCTCCATCTTCTCCATGCGCTCAGCCGTCCGAATCTGGCGATTCTCGGAAGTGAAGACAACGGCATCGATTGGGGGAATCTGATACTCCCGCAATACGCCCTCCTCTGCTATTCGCTCATCATCGATCGAGGGAAACGTTGGATATGGCTTACTAAACTGGGCTCCGGGACTCTCTACGAGGCGAACCCGCACCGTCTTGCCATCTGCCCTCAGTTCGAGATCCGTTGCAACCCGGAAGGCGAACTGCGCCTCGGGGTTCGCAATCGACAACGCTGCGCGCGTAGACACAGGGGCCAAGAGGGCGACGAAAGCTTTCCGTTGGCTCTCGGAGAGGCTCCGTGTCGGCGTTGCTGTCTCAAACAGTGACAATTGATGAAGTGCCTTCGTTCGTTCACGAACCGACTTCAGATTGAAGAGGCTCTCGGGGTAGATGACCGTGCAACCATCGATCGTCATCGTGAGGCAGGCGAGGTCTTTCGCCCGCTTCTGAAGGTCTTCCTTGCCTTCGATCGAGAGCAGCCCTCGCTGCTCCTTGGTCGGCGTTTCGTGGGTCACGAGGAGGTTCCACTTGGCGGTCGATGGTTGTTGCGACGGCGCGAGCAGCGCCGTCGCAAACCACAGCAGATTGGAGAGGAGAAGCTTAGTTGGGGTTGCCATTGCCTTCATCAAGATCGTAGTCCTCTATTCGGATCGGCTCCGCAGCAACGGTTCGCGTCACTCGAACGCGAGTAGCGAACTCCGCAGGATTCGACCGCGCCCACTTTTCCTGCCCGCCTCCGCGGCTAATCTGTAAGAAGTAGCGTCGGCCGGTCTTGCCTGGAATCGAGTGTCCTCCGGTTTGGTAGGTAACCTCGGTTCCCCAAGAGCTGATGGTAGCGTAGGGACTGCTCCAGTTTGGGCCATTCGTTGGACTATCTCCCGTGACGGAGTTGGCCAGGCTCATGCCGCCCTGTTCGAGGGGCACCGTGACGGAACCTTGGGAGTGATTCTCATAGGTCCGGACTTGAACTTCCTCGACCGTAGGCTCATACGTGATGGAGTGAATCAGGGTCCAGGATGCGCTCGCTCCAGAAGCGCCGATCGCAAGTGCCGATAACATGACGAGAAGTTTCATCAATCTCACTTCTTCAGCAATGCTACCCCCCCCCTTAAGGACTTTTGCAAGTGTCTGTGCAAAGGAATCCTAGTGCTCAGCGAATCCCTGTAAGTGGCGTGTGCAGGTGGCATTTCGCCACCTACACACTTAGTGCTTGCTAGGGACGCATCAGCTGCAGCCGCTCGTCGCGCCGCAGGTGTTGCACTTCAGGCAGACCCCGTTGCGCACGAGCGTGAATGCGCCGCATTCGCCGCACGGGTCGCCCTCGTAACCCTTGAGGCGCGCTTCGCGGACCTTGGCTGCGAGCGTCTGGACGCCCTCGACCGACACCGCGACCGTCGCAGGTTCGGTGTCGAGACCGAGCGGAGCGGGAATGCCGATCACAGCGGAGGTCGGCGGCGCGGGATCGTCGTCGGAGTTCGACCCAGGCGTGAACCCCCGCGAGCTGTGGTCCTCTCCCGCAAAGCCTGGGACATGGCCGACAATCTCGGTCCCTTCCTCTTCCTCGACGAAGTCCGGGATCTGCTTCGGGCTCCCCATCGCGTCGCCGCGAAGGTCTTCGGGTTTGACCTGTACGAGATCGGTGCGACCGAGATAGGTCAAAGCAAGCTCCCGGAAGATGTAGTCAATGACCGATGTCGACATCTTGATGTTGTCGTGGCCGGAGACGACACCATTCGGCTCGAAGCGGGTGAAGACGAACGCCTCCACGAACTCCTCGAGAGGGACGCCGTACTGCAACCCGAGCGAAATCGCGATCGCGAAGCAGTTCATCAGCGATCGGAACGCTGCCCCCTCTCGATGCATGTCGACGAAGATCTCACCCAGGCTTCCGTCCTCATACTCGCCGGTTCGGATGTAGACCTTGTGGCCACCGACTCTCGCTTTCTGGGTGTAGCCTCGCCGCCGGGTCGGAAGCGCGCGTCGCTTCGCGACGTATCGGTAGACCAGCTTCTGCGCGATCTGTGCGATCTGATCTTGGCGGGAAGGTTCGATCTCCTCCTCGTCCAAACCGGCCTCGAGGATTGCCGCTGCGACGTCATCGACGGAGGCATTGAGCGGCTGACTCAGCTTGCTGCCATCACGATACAGAGCATTGGCCTTCAGGCCGAGCTTCCAGGACGTCATGTAGGCGTCCTGAATGTCATCGATCGTCGCTTCGGCGGGGAGGTTGATCGTCTTGCTGATCGCGCCCGACAGGAAGGGCTGGGCCGCCGCCATCATCTTGATGTGACCCTCGGCACTGATGAAACGCCGACCTGTTCGACCGCACTTGTTCGCGCAATCGAACACGGGATAGTGTTCCAGCTTCAGGTGGGGCGCGCCTTCGATCGTCATCGTGCCGCAAGCGTAGTCATTCGCGGCCGCGATCTCGGGCTTACCGAACCCGATCGCTTCGAGCAGATTCAGGTTCCAATCCGCGATCTGGGCCTCAGAAAGGCCGAGATAGTCCCGGCAGAACTCCTCGCCCAGGGTGAACTTGTTGAACACGAACTGGATGTCGAACGCGTTTTCGAGGGATCGCTCGATCTTTTGGATTGCGTCGGGGGAGAACCCTCGGGCGGTAAGCGTTTCGTGGTTGATCCCGGGCGCGCCGGCGAGCGTCTTCCGACCGACGCAGTACGAGACGATGTCTTCGATCTGCTCCGTGTTGTAACCAAGACGGGCTAGGGCGGGCGGCACGGACTGATTGACGATCTTGAAGTACCCGCCACCGGACAGCTTCTTGAATTTGACGAGCGCGAAGTCCGGTTCAATCCCGGTGGTGTCGCAATCCATGATGAGACCGATCGTGCCCGTCGGCGCGAGGACCGTGACTTGGGCGTTACGATAGCCGTGGGCCTCGCCGAGTTCGATGGCTCGGTCCCATGCTTCCCGCGCGGCCTTGAGCATCGCGATCGGACACTCGTCCGGGTCGATCCCGACCGGCATGATGCTGAGCGATTCGTACTGGTCGACCTTGGCGTTGTAGGCCGCTCGACGGTGATTTCGGATCACTCGCAGCATGTGGGTTCGGTTGCGCTGGAAGCCGGAGAACGGCCCCAACTCGCGCGCCATCTCCGCCGAGGTCGCGTAGCTCTCGCCGCCGAGGACGGCGGTCAGGGCACCGGCAATCGCACTGCCCTGCGGGCTGTCGTAAGGGATCGCCATCTGCATCAGAAGCGCACCGAGGTTGGCATAACCGAGGCCGAGCGTCCGGAAATCGAAGCTGAGCTGGGCAATCTCCTTACTCGGGAATTGGGCCATCAACACGCTGATCTCAAGCACGATCGTCCAAAGGCGGATTGCGTGGCGATAGCCTTCGACATCGAACTCACCAGTCCGCGGGTCGAAGAACGTGATCAGGTTGATCGACGCGAGGTTGCAAGCCGTGTCGTCGAGGAACATGTACTCCGAGCAGGGGTTGCTCGCGTTGATCCGTCCGTCTTCGGGGCACGTGTGCCACTCGTTGATCGTGGTGTCGTACTGGGTTCCGGGATCGGCGCACGACCAGGCGGCAAAGCAGATCTCATCCCAGAGGTCACGGGCTCGGAGTCGCTTGGCGACGCGCCCATCCGCCCGCCACTTCAGCTCCCAATCGGCATCTTCCTCGACCGCCTTGAGGAAAGCGTTCGGCACGCGGACCGAGTTGTTCGAGTTCTGGCCCGAGACGGTCACGTAGGCCTCACTCTCGTAGCCGGTATCGAACGTCGGGAATTCCAGAGACGTCACGCCTTGCTGGGCGAGCTGGATCGCGCGCTGGATGTAGTTCGGGGAGACTTGGGCCGTCTTTGCCGCGCCGACCGCCTTGCGAAGCGCCGGGTTTTGGCGGACATCGAACTTGGCGGCCTCGTTCGCGGGTTCGGTGAGACCGGTATGGCAGGCCCGGATGATCGTGTTCAAGTGAAGCTGATTCGCCTGGGAACCGGTTACGAGGGAGGCGACCTTCTGCTCCTCGAGGACCTTCCACTTCACGAAGGACTCGATATCAGGATGGTCAACGTCGAGGCAGACCATTTTCGCGGCGCGGCGGGTGGTGCCACCCGACTTGATCGCGCCGGCCGATCGATCTCCGACCCTCAGGAAGCTCATCAATCCCGAGGATTTGCCACCTCCGCTAAGCCGTTCGTTTTCGGCCCGGATCTTGGAAAAGTTCGTGCCGACCCCAGAGCCATATTTGAAGATGCGGGCTTCGCGAGTCCAGAGGTCCATAATCCCGCCCTCGTTGACGAGGTCATCCTTGACCGAGAGGATGAAGCAGGCGTGGGGCTGGGGGCGCTCATAGGCGTTCGCACTGCGGTTCAGTTCGCCCGACTTCGGGTCGACGAAAAAGTGCCCTTGGGGGTTGCCGGTGATGCCGTACGCGAAATGGAGGCCGGTGTTGAACCACTGCGGACTGTTCGGAGCGGCGACCTGGCGCGCGAGCATGTTCACGAGCTCGTCATAGAATGCTTGTGCATCGTCGGCTGAATCGAAGTAGCCGTGCTCTTCGCCCCAATGTCGCCAGCACCCCGCCATGCGGTGGAACACCTGGCGCGAATCGGTTTCCCCTTCACTCTGGTCGCCGACTCCAGCCTTGCGGAAGTATTTCTGGGCAAGGATATCGGTCGCGACTTGAGACCACTGCGTCGGGACCATGACTTGGTCCATTTCGAACACGACGGTCCCGTCCGGGTTTCGGATTTCGCTGCGCCGGGGTTCGAACGCGATTCCCGCGTACGGGTCCTGTCCCGCGCGGGTGTAGTAGCGAGAAATCTTCATGAGTCAGTCCTTCCTTGGGGTCGATCGCTCAGCGCGCCGACCGTGATGTCGTGCTTCTTCGCCACGACCGATTCAACAATATCAATGAAATCCGAGAGCGTCTCGAACTCGCGATAGACGCTCGCGAAGCGCACATAGGCGACCGTGTCCAGCCGGAAGAGTTGAGCCATCACGCGTTCCCCAATCTCGGTCGAGGGCACCTCGGTCTCGCAGAGATCGAAGAGGTCTCGCTCAACCCGCTCGGCCGCATCCTGGAGATCCTCCAAGGTCACGGGTCGCTTTCGGCAAGCCGTGACCATGCCCGAGAGCATCTTCTCACGATGAAACTCCTCTCTTCCGCCGCCTCGCTTGATCACGAACAGGCGCGGCTTTTCCGGTGCCTCGAACGTCGTAAATCTGCGTTCGCAACGGAGGCACTCGCGCCGCCGCCGAATCGCCTCACTCTCCCGAGCTGGGCGCGAATCCAACACGCGCTGTTCCGAATGGCCACAGTAGGGACACTTCATCGCTTGGCCCCCATATCTAGGGCGTACAGACATGATACAGCACAAGGGGTTGTATGTCAAGCCCTTTTTTGCTCCCCACTTGTCCCCACGGTTTCCCCCACCGTGGGGGAAGGTCCGTGGTCGTTTCCGACCACTCCCGACTGACCGGTTCTGAGCCAAACTGAGGTTGGGCGATGACGAAGATGCGTGTGATCGATCGTGGTTCGGGAAGCCACCCGTTGCTGACGGAGGGAGTCGGCGGCACGCCACTCGTCGAGGTCGACGGCATCGTCGTCAAGCTGGAGTGCCTCAACCCCCTCGGAAGCGTCAAGGATCGCATCGCCGCGTACATTCTCCAAGAAGCCACCCGACGCGGTGACCTCCGTCCCGGACAGCCGATCGTCGAAGCGACGAGCGGCAATACAGGGATCGCGTTCTCCTACTATGCGAGTCGCGCCGGACATCCCGTGACCATCGTGATGCCCGAACATATGACCGAAGAGCGGAAGGACCTCATCCGCACGATCGGGGCGCGCCTGGAGCTCTGCTCACAAGAGGGATCGTTCGCCGAGGCAGCCGCCATCCGTGACCGGATCGCCGCGAACACGGGCGCGTTCAACCCTGACCAGTTTTCCAACGCCCTCAACACCGAGTGCCACCGACTCACGACCGGAGCGGAGATCGTCGAGCAGGCCGAGTCCGTCCCCGAGGAGGCCGTGTTCGTGGCCGGTGTGGGAACGGGAGGAACCCTGATCGGGGTCGGCGATGCGCTCCGGGCCGCGTGGCCCCATGTCGAACTGGTCGCCGTCGAGCCCGCCGAAGCCGCCGTCATGACCTCAGGGCCGAATGGTCCCCACGGCATTTTCGGGATCGGTGACGGCTTCATCCCTGCGTTGGCGGGTGACGGAGAAGGCGGGCTGCACCCGGGGATCGACGCGGTCGAAGTGGTCTCGACCGCCGAGGCGATGGACGCGGCTCGCGAACTCGCTCGGGACTACGGTCTCTGCGTCGGCGTTTCGTCAGGCGCGAACTTCGTCGTGGCCCGACGCCGGCGTGCGCCCGGCAAGACCGTCGTCACGGTGTTCGCCGACGGCCACCACAAGTACCGCAGTGCCGGGCTCGCCGAGAACTCCGAGGGCTGTCCCTTCCAAGAAACCTGCGGTCACAGCGAACTCTGCGCCTTGCTCGAACGGATCAAGTCTTCCGCCGAAGCGTAGAGGGCCTCGACCAGTTCGGCGAGGAAGTAGCGACCGCGTTCCCGAGCTGCGTCGTACCACGGATTCATGAGCACGCAGCGGAGCAGAAACACGCCGTCCTCCGCGAACGCATCCCCCGACACCCCGAGTGCCTCAAGGAACGGCGCGACCGCGTGGGTCCGGTATTGACGCGGGCTGAGCGTGGTTCTGCTTACGAAGAACTCTTGATCGTAGACCCGGTGCGAAGAGGTCTCGGAGACGGTGAATCGCGCATAGACCGCCCGGTTGAGGGCGTTGATTTCCGAGAGCGAAGCCCCGCCGGCCGATGGCCGAAAGGCGAAGCAGACGATGTTCGAACCGGGTCGTGTCAGGGGAACCGCCACCACCGAGCCTGGTCTCCATTCGGGGTAAGAGGTCAACAGCGCGTGGAGCTCGGTTGCGTTGCGCACCGTTTGCCGGATCAGGCGGCCAAGCCCGTCTGAATCCAACGGAATCAGCGTGTGACTGAGCCACACCCCCGCGGCCGCCGCTCCCGGTTTGCTCCCTTCAAGAATGTAGACCCCGATTCCTTCGGTACGTCGCTCGGCCTCGGGATCGGCGGCCTCGTCCTCCAGGTACGGCGCTTCTTGACGCAGCAATGGCTTCACGAGGTCCGAACGGAAGCAAACGGCTCCCGCCGGATACGGCACGTAGCCCAGCTTGTGCGGATCGATCGCGATCGAGTCGGCTTGCCCCAACTCGTCCAGGGCATCGCAGGCGTCATGGTTCGGCAGGTCGAGCGGAACGCGCCGCATTTCACCCGCGATCTTCGCGTCCACAAACGGATCCCCAAGTCCGATGCGAGCGGGGCGGGTCATCGTCCGCAGGTAGCCCCCATAGGCGGCGTCGGCGTGAAGCCAGAACGACGCGAGCCCCGCGGACTCGCGACGACGGCGGAGCGCGACGATTTGATCGATCGGATCGATCGCCCCCTCCTCGGTCGTCCCGATGATCGCGACCACGGCGATCACCCGGGCTTGTTCGCGATCCAGACGCTCGAGATGAGCTTCAAGGTCGGAGACCTCCATCCGGAAGTGCCGATCGACGCCGATCGAAACGATCCCCTGGCGACCGACACCGAGAATGTCGACCGCCTTGTCGAAACAGTAATGATGGGTTTCGGGAACGAGAAGGACCGGACGGCGACCGTCTTGCGCCGCCACGGCCGCCAGCCCCCGCTCGGGCACGCACCAGGTCGATCGAAGATACTCCGCGACGACCGACCTTGATCCGATACCCCGCGTCCTTTCAGCGTCGGTGAAGACCGCCGCGAATGCCTCCAGCACTTTGCTGGGTGATCCAGGGGTCGGCACGTGATCCAGTCCCAACGACGCTCGGGTCTCGACGATCGCGTCCGGCAGATAGGCGACCGTTCGAGCGACCCAGAGCGCCTCCAGATTGGCGATGGTGCCTCCGCTAGTGAGGTGGCCCCAGCTGGTCGGCCCGTAGCCCAGCATCTCGCCGATCATCCGACACGCTTCGAGTTCGAGTCGGTTCGTGACCGGCGCGACTTCGCGAGTCACGTTGTTCGGGTTGTAGAGCATCGCCGCGAAGTAGCCGGCGATGCTCGGCAACGTCTGCTCCGCAAGCATATGAGCGGCGTAACGCGGGCTTTGGAACGGGAAGTCGGCCTTGAGCCGGGCGAGGAGTTCGAGCAGCCGGTCGTCGAACGCGTCGCGGAACGCCTCACCCTCACGCCGCGAGCGCGAGTCGACGACGACGCCGTCCTCAGGGAAGTAATTGCGCCGCCAGGCATAGTAGTCCTGGACGATGCGGTCAAGCCTCGCCTCGAACCACTCGGCGTTCTCAGCCTTGGGTCCAGCGAACCATGCGGACAGTCCGTCGCTCACCGCCCGAGTTTATCGGGAATCGAGCACTGCGCGGGTCGAGGCCAGGCTCTCGATGTCGCCCACGCGAAGGCCATCTGCTTCGCGGTCGATCCGTTTGAGGAGCCCGGACAGCACGTCTCCCGCTCCACACTCGACGAACGTGTTCACCCCGAGGGTGCGCATCGTCAGAACCGACTCGGTCCAACGGACCGGTGCCTCCATCTGAAGTTCGAGGAGACCGGGCCACGCGCTCGGATCGGTCACCGGCTCGGCGGTGGCGTTCGCGACGACCGGCATCCGTCCCGGGCGGAACTCGACCTCGCGGAGGGCCGCTCCCATCTCCGCCGCGGCCTCGGTCATGAGCGGACTGTGGAACGCCCCGCTGACGTTCAAGGAAAGCACGCGCTTGGCACCGGCCTCGCTCGCCAGCTCACCGGCTCGGGCGACGCCCTCCACCGATCCACTGATCACGAGTTGACCCGGACAATTGTCGTTCGCGATCACGACGACGCCAACATCGCTCGCTGCCTGGCAGACGCCCTCGAGTGCTTCGCGCTCGAGGCCGAGGACCGCCGCCATCGCTCCGGGTCTTGCCTGTCCGCTGGCAGCCATGAGAAGACCGCGCCGCCTCACGAGGCGGGCGCCGTCCTCGACCGTGAGGAACCCGGCCGCTGCAAGCGCCGCATACTCGCCGACGCTATGGCCGGCGGCGATCCCGAACGCGGCCTCCCGATCGAGTGCCGCGAACGCGGCGACCCCGCAGGTGAAAAGCGCGACCTGGGCGTTCTCGGTTTGACGCAGAGTGTCTTCGTCAGTCTCGAAGCAGAGTGCGGCGACATCGAAGCCGAGCGCGTCGCCGGCTCGCGCGAACACTTCGGCGGCGTGTGGCTCGGATTCGAACAGTTCTCGGCCCATTCCGGGCTTCTGCGACCCCTGACCAGGGAAGACGGCGGCAACCATCGCCCGGTTGTACCTCTGCGGTGTGAGCCAGAATACAGCCATGTCTCGGTTCACGATTTCGAGCGACTACCTGATTCGCGTGCTGACCGACCTCCTGAACACGCCCAGTCCGACCGGAGACACAGAATGGGCGATCTCCTTCGTGCAGCAAGAGCTCGACAGCCTCGGGATCCCGAGCGTCCGCACCTACAAGGGTGCGCTGGTCGCGCACCTGGAGGGCCTGCGCGACGATCATCCCCGCGCCGTGACCGCACACGTCGACACCCTCGGCCTGATGGTGTCGCGCATCAAGAAGAGCGGTCGCCTCGAACTCACGGCGCTCAACGGGATCATGTGGCCGACGATCGAGAGCGAAGGCGTCTGGATCGCGACGCGAAACGGACGCCAGATTCGAGGCTCGATCGTGTTGGAGAACGGTGCCGCCCACGTGAACAAAGAGGCAGGCAAGGCGTCGCGCAACGCCGAGAACCTCGAGGTCCGGATCGACGAACGCACCAACTCGGACGAAGAGACCCGGGTCCTCGGCATCGAAGTCGGGGACTACGTTTACATCGATCCGCGAGTCGAAGTGAGCCAAAGCGGTTTCATCCGCTCGCGATTCCTCGACGACAAGGCCTGTGTCGCTTGCTTGCTCGCGGCGATCAAAGCGCAGCGCGACGCCGGGGTGAGTCCCGCCCAGCGAACCCACTTCCTCGTCAGCAACTACGAGGAGGTTGGCCACGGCGGCTTCGACGGGCTTCCCGAAGACCTCGCCGAACTCGTCGTTGCGGATATGGCCGTGGTCGGCGACGGACGCGCAGGCGACGAATTCCACTGCAGCATCTGTCTCAAAGACTCGAGTGGCCCCTACAGTCGTCGCCTGACCGAGAAGCTTCGTACCATCGCGGACCGAGCCGGGGTCGAGTTGCGGGCCGACATCTACCCGCACTACGGGAGCGACGGATCGGCCTACTGGAGCATGGGCGGACGAGCCGAGGTCGCACTGATCGGACCGGGCGTCGACACGAGCCACGGGTACGAGCGCACCCACAGCGAGGCGCTGATCGATACGGCGCTCCTGATGGCCGAATACCTCCTCGAAGAATAGGCCAACGCATCCCCGGGCAGGTTCGAAACGTCTCACCGTTTGATGAACAAGCGGCAGGAGATTCTCGAAGCGGCGTTCGACATGCTCGCGACCGATGGCCTCGAATCCGTCCATGCGCGCACAGTGGCCGCCCGCGTGGGGGTCAACCACGCCGCCGTCCACTACTACTTCCGCACGCGTGAAGACCTGTTGCTGGCCGTGTTCGCGCTCCTAAAGGAACGGTTCGAGGCGGACCGCGAGCGCTTTCTGGCGACGGCGTCGAGCCCCGCCGGTCGGGTCGAGGCGCTGGTGCTTCAAGGCGAGGCGTATTGCAAGCCGAACAGCCGCCTTATCCGCGCGCTCTCCGGGCTCCTTGCCGCCTCCCGCGGGATACCGTCCCTCAAGACGGCTCTCGAGGAGTTCGTCGCGACCTGGGCGAAGGGACTCAAGAAGGAGATCGACGCGGCGCGCGGCACGGGAGGTGTTCGGGCCGACTCACAGTTCGCGGACGGCGACAGCCTGCTTGCCGCGATCCTCGGCGCGGGTCTGATCGCGCAGGTGCGGGAAAACAACCGCTTCGCCGCGAAGCACTTCGACCGTGTTGTGAACGACCTCATGGCCTGACGAGGGCCGCTCGCGTCCCTGGAACGGTGCTTGAGCTTCTTCGATCAACTCGCCGCGCACTCTGAAGTCTCCGACGCGACGAAGGTCCTGAGAGAGCAGCGCGAGGTACTGCGCCGGGGCAAGGGGTCGGATTCCGCCGGGGCCGCCGAGGGCGGACTCGGCGTCATCCGACCCAGGGCTTGGCCTCTGGGCCGGCGCGGAACCGAGTCCCACGGCCCGCCCGGTTCCCGGTGATCCGGGCTAGAATCGGGGAAGTCCCATGAAGATTCCGTTTCCGATGCTGTTGGACCTGGTCGAGACCCGCATGAGCGCCGCCGAAATCGGCGATCTTCTCACGATGGCGGGATTCGAGCTCGAGGGCCTCGAGGTCGTCGAAGGTGACCCCGTACTCGATATCAAGGTCGTCGCCAACCGCGGGGACGGCCTCTCGGCGATGGGCCTCGCCCGCGAAATCCTCGCCAAGGACCCCGACGCCAAGCCGACCGCCCTCTACGAAGCGGCCGTCGGCCGGTTCGCGATGCCGGACGAGGGGACCGGCCTACCCACCTCGGTCACGGTCGAGACGCCGGCCTGTACGCGTTACGCCTGTCGACTTTTCGAAAACGTCGCGAACGGGGCGTCCCCCGACTGGATGCAGCAGCGCCTGCGCCAGGCGGGGATGCGACCGATCAGTCTGCTTGTCGACCTCACGAACTACGTGCTCCTCGAACAGGGACAGCCGCTGCACGCGTTCGATTTCGATCGACTCGCCGGTAAGCGCATCGTCGTCCGGCAGGCTCGCGACGGGGAGCATCTCACGACCCTCGATGGAGCCGACCACGAACTACAGCCGAACCAGATGATGATCTGCGACGCCGAAAGGCCTGTCGCCGTCGCCGGCGTCATGGGCGGCCTCGACACCGAAGTGACCGAAGCCACGCGGACGATGCTCCTTGAGTCGGCGCACTTCGTGAATACGTCGGTCCGCAAGACCCGCAAACAATTGGGGCTCAGCACCGAGGCCAGCTATCGATTCGAACGGTCAGTCGATCCGGATGGGGTCGTCGCCGCGCTCAACCGGTTCCTGATGCTCTACCAAGGCTGCAGCGGGCAAGACGCCGCGCCCGGTGTGATCGACGTCTACCCGGGACGAGCGACGGTCACCCCGATCAACGTACGGATGTCGCGCACGACGCGGCTCCTCGGCATGGATGTCCCTGGGTTGGAAGCCCGCGGGCACCTCGAACGCCTCGGATTCGCGGTCGATGGTAACGGTGAGCCGTTCCGCGTCACGGCTCCGAGCTGGCGCCCCGACATCGTCCGAGAAGACGACGTGATCGAGGAGATCGGGCGCGTACACGGTTACGAGAAGATCCCGGAGGCGGCTCCACAGGGTCAAACGCCCCAAGGCGGGGTTCACGGCATCGACCACTTCAAGGATCGGGCCCGCGAGACCATGCTCCGCAGCGGCTTCACCGAGATCATGAGCCACTCGCTCCGCGACCGACACCTACTCGACTTCCGCGACAACGACCGGGTCGAGGTCCGGAACCCCCACGCCCCCGAAATGGCGCTGCTGCGCAACAGCCTTCTGCCCGCGCTGGCGGAGGCCGCCCAGCGTAACGGTGGTCGCGACCTTCACCTTTTCGAGATCGGTCGGGTGTTCGTCAAGGGCGAAATCCAAATCGACGAGAGCCCCGAACTGGCGCTCCTGAGCACGGGCGCGCTGTTCCCGCTCCACTTCAAGACGCCGAATCCGTCGCAGGCCGACTTCTTCAGCATCAAGGGCACGGTCGAAGAACTCGCTCGCGCCCTGGAGGTCCCGATTCACTTCGACCGCCCCCTGATCCCGGATCCCCGCCTTCATCCGAGTCGCCAGTCGAGCGTCCTGGCCGATCACGGCAACCTCCACATCGGCGTGTTCGGACAGATCCATCCCGACCTCGCCGAAGAGCTCGATCTCCCGGCCCAGACGATGCTGGCCGAACTCGATCTCCTCGTTCTCTTCATGGAGCGCGAGGAGGGCGCGAAGTTGCGCGACATCAGCCGGAACCCAGCCGTTCGGCGCGACATCTCGGTGCTCCTCGATAAGTCGGTGCCTTACGTCGACGTCGAAACCGCGATCCGATCGGCGTGCGGATCCGTGCTCGAACGGCATTGGCTGTTCGACGTCTACGAGGGCCCCAACATCGACCCCGGATCGCGGAGCCTCGCCATCGCGATGCAGTTCCGCAAGCTTGGCGAAAACCTCACGGATGATGAGGCGAACCGAATTCGGGATGCGGCCGTGGAGGCGCTTGCCGGGCTGGGAGGGCGACTGCGGTAAGCCACCACCGCAGCGTCAACTGGATCAGAAGGACGACGGACACCGCCCGCATCGCCATCGGTAGATAGTGGTAGTGGTCGAACGGTTTGAGAAAGGCCATCGGCAGAAACGCGAGCACGGACAGCAGCCACGCCGCCAAGAGCGCCTTCCCGTCGCGATCCTTCCAGGCCGCGACCACGATCGCGACGTTCGACGCGAGGGCGATGACCCCCCGTTGCACGGTGCCGATGAGGAACGCATCGACGCCGACCGCAGCCAGTGAGTGCCAAGCACTCCATAGCGGCGTCCACGCTGGGATCAGGTAGTTCGTCAGCGCGATCCACGCCCCCTCGCCGAAGCGGAACTGTTGAGTCTGGTAGGTCGATGCCGACGTCGGGACGACCCCGGCGCGGAGCGCCAGATAGCCGCCGAGGACCAACCAGGCCGCGGCCGGCCAAACCATGCCCATCGGCCCGGGTCGGCGAGGGCTCGTCAGCGCGAGAACGAGCATCATCGCTGGGACCATGACCGCCTGCTCATAGCTGCCGAGCGCGAGGGCAAGCGACACCAGCGCAACCCCCGCCCAAACCCACGGTCGATGGCCGGCCACCGTCGGCACCGTTCCCCGAGTCGCAGGCAGATCGAGGGGAGACGCGCGCTCCGCCAAGCGGCGAACGGTCTCCGGGTCGAGTCGCGTGCTGGGGCGCGCCTCGGCGGACGCGGCAAGGCGTGCTTGACGCAGAAACCGAGCCGTCGCCGCCAGGCACAACAGGACGAAAACGGTCATGGTCGAAGCGGTCCGCCCCGGAATCCAGCCGAGCATGCGGTAGCTCAAGAGCGATACTCCGCCAAGTTCGGATGCCAGTCCAAAACCGAGGAGCGCGGCGAGCGTCGGCGGACCCAACATCCCCAAGGTGGGTCGTTCACCACACGTGAAGCGTCGAATCGCCCCGACCAACGCCACGCCGACGCCCATCGCCGAGACCCATCCGAAGACGTCCGGCCCGACGTCTAGGTGCCAAAGCAGGAAAAGCAGGGCCGACCCGCAGGCCAACCAAGGTCGCCCGAGCCACTCGAGGACAAACCAGAAAACAAGCAGGATGGAAGCCGCGACCAGGAGCGCGTTGGTCCGGCCATAACCGCCGGCGTCATCCCCCGAGATCGCCAGATCCGCCTCGAAGGTAAGCGTCGAAATCGGTCGGTAGAAGTGGTTCTCGAGGGGCCAGTCACTCGCGAACCAGGAAAGCGGGCTGTGACGTTCCCGGATCGCTTCGAGGGCGACCCGCGTATCCGAGTCTTGGAGGAGCAATGGGTCGCGGGCATGGCCAAGAACGAGCGGAAGGCACGCCAGGACCACGATCAGGAACGCCGGCAGCCACCGCTTCACACGCTATCGGGCGGGGGCGATCTTGCCCGGTTCGCCGACGTTGAAGCTCGAGATCGCCCACTTGCCTTCGCGTCGGATCATGTCGATCGCGACCGTGGCTTCGCCCTTCTCGAAACTCGATGTCGCCACTACTCGCATCGTGACGAAGGGCGCTTGGCCCTTCACGGCGCCAGGCATCTGGATATTGCCCGCTTCGAGTTCACCCGCCTTCTTAAGCGGACCGAGCCGGTCCGACATCCTCTTCATCAGCATGGCCATCGCCTCGTCGTCGTAGATCTGGCGAAGCTCGGGGGCGGCCCGGGACGCGAGCGCGTCCGGATTCCACGTCTGGACAATGGCCGGGAGCGCTTCCTTCGCATAGGCTTTGCCCGTCGATTGCATTTGTCCGATCCGGTCCATCGCCGACCCGACGAAGTAGATCGTCACGAGCATGATCGTGCCGAGGATCGTGCCGAGGATGGTCCACCAAACCTTACTGGGCGGTTTCTCCACGATCCGATTGTGGCGCGCGCGAGCCACGATTTGCCTGCGTTCCCGGCGGTCTTTCCGGGCAACCCGGCAAACCCACGCGCGCAAATCGGCGTGATTCGCGGCACGCCGGCCAAGGACCGGTAGAAACGTCGTCTTCGAACGTGCCGAGACCGGGAAATCTCCTCACGTCGGTGCGATCGAGCCACAACCCTCGAGCCCGACGAGGAGACGTACAACCCTCAACTCCTCACCCATAGACAAGCCAAAAAACACGACACTCCAGCCCATGGGTCGGCCTCGCCAGCCGACCCCTTTTTCTTGTGTGACCGAGATCACATCGAGGTGTGCGGGACGTCACGAACATCTTCACCGAGCGGTTGTACAACGTGGTCATCCCCCGGGGAACCCGGGATTCAACCAGGAGAACCACGATGAAGAAACTCAACCGAAACCTGACCCTTGCTCTGCTCACCCTCGCCACGACCACGGCCTTTGCCGCCGAGCATCGCGCCAATCTCGTCAACGCAACCCTCGAGATGGGATATCACGCCCGGGGGTCGATGAAGTCGCTGGAAGCCAGTGACAACCAGCACTTGATGATCGGCAGCGTCAGCCCCGCGGGACGACACGTCATCGACTGGACCGCGACCTATCATCTCGATCCACGTGCCCTCGACAAAGGCCAGACGTTGCAGGCCATCCGGATCGATGTCGAAGCGAACATCACGCCCGTGCAGCACCTCCAGATCCGTGCCTACAACTTCGAGTTCGGCCAATGGGACTTCATCGAGTATCAGTTTCTGAAGTCGAGCGATAGCCACTTCACGACGCTTCTCGATAAGGCGTACTTCAGTCCAGACGGCAAAGTCGCGATCAACTTCCGCGCCGAGGGCAAGCGGTTGATGATGCTCCGAACGGACCGGATCGCCGTGACGCTGGAGTCGGGCGACTGACGGCCTGAACACCGCTGTTCGCACGTCACCCCCTCTCCCCACCATTGGTGGGGAGAGGGGGTACGGGTTTTCGCTCCCCGCCTTGGCGGAGAAGCACTCTTTGCGCTCGAAGAATGTCCACTTCGACCGGTAATTCCACTGGACGTGCGCGGCCGGACGGTATTCCCCATGAAAATCGAGCATCCTATCGGAGGGATGTTGGTTGCATTTGCTGCTTGTTTGTTGGGAGATTGGGGACCGGCGCTCGGGGACGGCGCTTTCGGAGTCCATCCGACGCGCCTGCTCGTGCGACATGAGCGGGCCCTTCCTGCCGCGCTGGCGGTCGAGGGTATCCAGGTGCTCGGCGATTATCCCGAGATCCGCTACGCCATCGTCGAGACCCTTCCCGGACGGCTCCTGGAGTCGAAGCGGCTCCTTGAGGGCATCACAGGTGTCACCGACGTCCAGTTCGACTACGCCAAGCGGCTCGCCTACGATCCGAACGACGCGATGTGGCCCGAGATGTGGCACTTCCGCACGATCAACGCCCATCGAGCTTGGGATTTGTCGTGGGGAAGCTACGTTCGGGTCGCCGTCATTGACACCGGCCTCGAGCTGGCCCATCCCGACATCGCCGCCAACGTCTCACGGAACACCGACGAGATCGCCAACAATGGGATCGACGACGACCGGAACGGGTACGTCGACGATGTCATGGGCTATGACTTCGCCTACAACGACCCGATCGTCGAGGACACTTACGGTCACGGGACCCCTTGCTCGGGCATCGTCGCCGCCGTTCAGAACAACTGGATCGGCGTCACCGGGATCGCGCCGCGTGCTCGGATCGTGCCGATCAAGGCCTGCAACGATGCCGGCTACCTGTATGATTCGTACCTGGTTCCGGCGTACCTCTACGCCGCCCAGCGCGGAGTCAAGGTGATCTCGATGAGCTACTTCTCGGACCGCGTGAGTCCGGCGGAGCGCGCGGCTCTCGATCATTGCATCGGCAAGGGCATCCTGCCCGTTGCGGCGGCAGGCAACGCGAACTCGTCGATCCCGTTCTATCCGGCCGCTTACGAGGGCGTGCTCTCCGTCGCGGCGACGGATGGTTCGAACGCTCGGGCCGGCTTCTCTTGCTTCGGCACTTGGGTCGACGTCGCCGCGCCGGGCGTGAGCCTCCGCACGATTCGAACCGGAGGCGGCTACACCACCGGCTTCGGCGGGACAAGCGGGGCCTGCCCCCACGTCGCCGGCGTAGCAGCGCTTCTTTTCGGCGAGTTCCCGAAGGCGACAGCGGACCAGGTCCGGGGGGCGATCGAGGACTCCGCTCTGCCCCTGAATCAATGGCCGATGGGGGAGTACGCGAACTATGGACTCGTCAACGCGGAAGCTGCCCTCCACGCCATGCAAACACCCCTTCGGGGCAAGGAAACTCGGGTTCGGTACCTCACGCCACTCGGATACGAGTCGGTCTTGACAACCGCCTCACCTCGTGGCTTGCCGACGGCTCGCATCTACGGGCGCGCATTCGACAAGGCCCGCAGCCTCGAGGTCTACGTCGACGCTGCCCCGGTCCGGATCGTGCAGCGCGGACGGGACTTCATCGATGTGCTGCTGAACGTCAATACGGGCACGTTGCGTGTCATCGCGAACCTGCGAACGATCGCGACGATCCCCCTCGCCGGGGGCACCCGCGTCACCTACACCCCGGCCGACGCCAGCACCCAAAGTGCGACCGTTGTCGGCGGCTTTTCCGAGCTCGCTCAGGCCGATGGTCGTGTGTTGACCTGCAGCCGACGCAGCGACGGCCGCATCCGGTTTGACGCCACCTGCCGACGAGTCATCCTCGCTCCGGCTACGGCGGAGACCCAGAGTCAGGTCACCATCCGGCGAATGTATGCCGGCGGAACCGCCGGAATCGAACGGGTCTATGTCTATGACTGGAGCAGCGGCTCGTATCCGTACGGCTCGTGGGTCGAGGTGGGCAGCTCCAGTCTCCCGACGACCATGACCACCAGTACGTACAACCTGCCCGGGCTCGCGCGGTTTGTGGACCCCGAAGGCAGTCTCTACCTGCTTGTCGAGGCGTCCGACACCCTCGACGGGACGCAGATTCAGGTCGATCGTTTGGCCCTCACAAAGCCTCGATAGACGATCGCCCCGTTGTGCCGTATACTCGCACCATGGCAGACCCGAAAGACGTCGAGACGACCAAGATCGTCCGGCGCGAATTCAACCGCCGGGCCATCGATACAACCTTGGCCGACATCCGCGTCTCTCATGGAGTCGTGTACATCCGGGGCACCATCAAGCCGATGCGTGGCGGTGCAGGCGACCCCAAACACGAAGTCGAGATCATCAGCCGCGCTCTTCGCACGCGCCCCGAAATCCGCGACGTCGTCGTCGACTGCATCTTCAGAACGTGAAGGTCCGTCTCGCCCCAACCACTCGGGACCTCCTGGCCCGCAAGCTTTGTGATGCCCCCGAGGCGGTGTCGCGCATTCGGAGCGGCGACCGCGTCTATATCGGCTCGAACTGCGCCCAGCCCCTGACCCTGTGCGAGGCGATGGTCGCTCGGGCCCACGAGTTGAGCGGAGTCGAGATCGTCCACCTCATCACCTTCGGTCCGGCCCCCTATGCCGACCCGGCGCTGGCCCAGAGTTTTCGGCATCTCGCCTTCTTCATCGGTCCGAACACGCGCGCCTCGGTCCAAGGCGGCCACGCCGACTACATGCCGATCTTCCTGAGCGAAATCCCGAATCTCTTCTCAAGCGGTCAGATGCCGATCGACGTCGCGATGGTCAGCGTCTCGCCCCCCGACGAGCACGGATTCTGCTCACTCGGGATCAGCATCGACGTCGGCCTAGCCGCCTGCCGAAACGCGCGTATCGTCATCGCCGAGATCAACGAGAACATGCCCCGGACGCTGGGGCAAGGCTTTCTCCATCTTTCCGACATCGATGCGGTCGTGATGACCAAGACCCCGCTCCTTGAGCATGTCGACGACGCGCCCGATGAGGTGAGCCGCGCGATCGGCCGGCATGTCGCCACCCTCATCGACGATGGCGCGACCCTCCAAACCGGCATCGGCAGCATCCCCGGGGCCGTACTTGAGGCACTGAGGGATAAGAACGATCTCGGCGTGCACACCGAGATGTTCGGCGACGCCGTCGTCGCCGCCATCCAACGCGGCAACATCACGTGTCGGAAGAAGTCCCTCCACCCGAACAAGGTCGTTTCGACGTTCTGCTTCGGATCGCACCGCCTCTACCGCTACCTCCACGACAATCCGCTGTTCGAGTTTGCTCCGACGGAGTACGTCAACGATCCGAACGTGATCGCTCTCAATGTGTCGATGATCGCGATCAACAGCGCGATCGAGGTCGACCTCACGGGCCAGGTTGTCGCCGATTCGATCGGCTCGAAACTCTACAGCGGCATCGGGGGTCAAGTCGACTTCATCCGGGGTGCCTCCCGAAGCATCGGCGGGAAGCCGATCATCGCGCTCCCTTCGACCGCGAAGGGTGGTGCCTTCAGTCGGATCGTCAGCCGCCTTCGACCCGGAGCCGGCGTCGTCACGTCGCGCGGTGACGTGCACTACATCGTCACCGAGTTCGGGGCCGCCTATCTCCACGGCAAGTGTCTCCGTGAGCGAGCGCTATCCCTGATTCGCATCGCACACCCCGACTTCCGCGACCAGCTACTCGAGGAAGCCAAAGAACTCGGCCTCGTGCCCAAGGAGCAGCCATCGGTCGAGCACACGTTCCCCGAGGACATGGTCAAGACGATCCAGATCGCCTCAGGCGAGACCGTCATCCTTCGTCCGATCCTTCCCACCGACGAGCAGATGCTCAAGAAACACTTCTACTCGCTCAGTCCAGAGACGGTACATCGGCGGTTTAACCGCATGGTTAGAACGCTCACCAATGGCGCGGTGCGCGATCTCGTCAACGTCGATTACCGACGCCACATGGCGATGGTCGCCGTTCAGCGCCGGGGTCGGGGTGAGAAGATTCTTGCCACGTCGCGGTACTACCTCGACGACACGACGAACACGGCTGAAATCGCGTTCGCCGTCCTCGACGACTGGCAGGGCAAGGGGATCGGACGCGCCCTCCTTACCGCGCTCATCGAGCACGCCGCCCGACACCGGGTCGGGTCCTTCGTCGCCTGGGTTCAACCCGATAACTTCCCGATGCTTCGGCTCCTCCAAAACTGCGGTGTTCCCGCGGAGCAGAAGCTCGTCGACGGCCAATACCGGGTCACGATGAAACTCCAGCCATGATCCGAGTCATCGACAGCCACACCGAAGGCGAGCCGACCCGGGTCGTCATCGAAGGCTGGCCTGAACCCGAGGGCCGCACGATGGTCGAGCGGCGGGAATGGATGCGATCGCACCAGGATGGGTTGCGTCGACGAGTCGTCCTGGAGCCCCGTGGCCACGAAGCGATCGTCGGAGCGGTGTTGACTCGACCCGAACGAAGGACGAGCCATTGCGGCATCGTCTTCTTCAACGATGTCGGATACCTCGGCATGTGCGGTCACGGGCTGATCGGTGTCGTGCGCACCCTCCTCGCTCGGAACGAGCTGCCGAGTGGTCCTGCTCAGTTCGATACTCCGGCCGGACCGGTCGTGGCGACACCGGGTGAGGATGGCTCGATCACGTTCGAAAACGTACCGGCCCGGTGCGTGGCGCATCAGGCTGAGGTGCAAGTCGACGGCATTGGAACCCTCGTCGGCGAGATCGGGTACGGCGGGAACTGGTTTTTTTTCGCCGAGTCCCCCGGAGAGCCCGTGACGTACCCGAACCGGGCACGACTGCTTGCGCTCAGCAAACGCATCCGCGAATCGTTGTGGGAACAGGGAGTCGCCAACGAAGCGGTCCCGATCGACCATGTCGAGCTTCTCGGGCCACCGACCCGCCCGGACGCCGATTCGAAGAACTTCGTCCTCTGCCCCGGTGAAGCGTACGATCGCTCGCCTTGCGGCACGGGCACCTCAGCAAAGCTGGCATGCCTCCATGCCGCAGGCAAGCTCGCTGTCGGCGAGCGTTGGGGACAGGAAAGCATCACCGGGTCGCTATTCGAGGGTCGGTTGATCGAGCGACAGGGGACCCTGGTCCCGACGATACGCGGCCGAGCCTGGATTACGGCTGAGTCGACGCTGCGATTCGAGCCCGACGATCCGTTTGCCGACGGGATCGTCTGAGCTACCAGGTTCCGGCCATCTTCTCGCCGAGCACGTGACTGAGTTGCTCAAGGTGGTAGAGATCGTGGGCCGCCAGGTCCTCAGCGGCTTCTCGAATCGAGACCGTGCCGTACAGGGGATGGACATAGCTCTTCTTGAAGTCGTCTGCATCAAGTCCCTGGAGCCAGCCCACCATGATCGCGCGGTCCTCTCGGATGCGCTTCAGCATCTCAGCCGGGTCCGACTCGTGGTACCGATGGCTCGCGGCCAATTCGTCCGGGTCGAATGCGATCACGGCCCCGCCGTTGGTTTCGAACGCCGTCTGCATCCTCGACAGGTAGATCGGCTCATAGTCGGCGATGTGGGCAAGAACCTCGCGAGCGGAGAACCGCTCCGGGTCCGGTCGCTCGTCCCAACGGCTTGCCGGGATCAACGCGACCATCCGCTCCAGGATGTCGGGGGTCTTGAGCAGTGCCTCGAGGAACGTCGGGTCCATACCCCGAGGATACACCGTCTAGCGGGCTGTGGCGCGCAGCGTCGCCCGCGTGATCTTAGCCGCCCGTTCCCAGGTGAACCTTTCGGCACGAACGGGACCCGCTTCCTGCATCGACTGAACGAGTCCCGGGTCCGAGGTGACTTCGCCGATCGCGGCGGCGATCGAGGAGGGACTCGTGGGGTCAAAGTACCTGGCCGCGGCACCGCCGACCTCTTCCATGGCCGGTCGAGCGGACGCGAGGACCGGCGCCCCGGCCAGCATCGCCTCGAGGATCGGCATGCCGAATCCCTCGTACAGCGACGGAAACACGAACGCTTCCGTTCGGGCAAGGAGTCGGGCGAGGTCGGCATCTTCGACATAGCCGAGGAAAACGATTCGATCGGCTATCCCCAGCCGCTGAACTTGGGTGAAAATCACCGATTCCTTCCAACCGCGCCCTCCGGCGATGGCAAGACCAAGGCCTGGATCGGCCAGCAAAGGCATGGCTTCGATCAGCCGATCGAGGTTCTTGCGGGGTTCAAGGGTCCCGATCGCGAGGAGAAACCTCTCCCACGGCAACCCGAGGGCGTGGAGATCTTGGTCGGAGACCGACGCAGGGTCCACTCGAGCTACGACGTTTCCGGGTCCCAGACCCGAAACCACGATCCGATCCGGACTGGTCCCATACGTGGCCACGATGTCCGCCCTCGTCGCCTCGCTGTTCGTCAACACCCGGCTTGAACGCGTGCAGGCATACTTCAACGCCCACTTCAGGTACAGCGCCTGCTTCCAGCCGAACAGTTCGGGATACTTGACCGCGATGAGGTCGTGAACGAACGGCACCCGCGGCAAGGATCGACCGAGCGGCAGCATGTGGGTCGTCGAGAACCACACGTCGATGCCGAGCGACCTCGCCACCCGTGGCGCCCGTAAAGCCTCCCAGAGGGCGCGTTTCTCCCGCTGCTCGGGCACGATCGGGTGGAGCGTCACTTGCGGTAGCCGGTCCCATCCCTCACTGCCGGCGTAGCCCTCGTGTAGGAAGAGGTGGTACCGCTCGTCCGGCTCAGCGCTCCGCACCAGCGCGTCGACCAGCTGGCGCGCCACCCGGGAGATGCCCGCGTTCCGAAAGCTCGCCTCACTGCGCATGAAGGAAGCGCTGATGCCGATGTTCACCGTCGGGCATTGTGGCCCATCCCGCGCAAAGGCCTGCCGCCAAAGGTTCGCGTATACTTCTTCCGATGTCCGATCTGTCCTTCATGCCATCCACCGAGACCATCTTCGAGCGCAAAGGCGAGAACACGATGGTCGTCAATATGGGCCCCCAGCACCCCTCGACCCACGGCGTGCTTCGGGTCGTGTGCGAGCTCGATGGTGAGACGATCGTTCAGGCCAAATGCCAAATCGGCTACCTCCACACCGGCATGGAGAAAGAAGCCGAGTACCAGCAATATCACAAGTGCGTCGTCATGACGGACCGGATGGACTACCTCAACGCAAACGGCAACAACCTCGCCCACGCGCTGGCGGTCGAGAAGCTGCTCGGTTGCGAAATCCCGCGCCGGGGATCCTATCTTCGCGTGATCCTCGCCGAACTCAGCCGGATCGCGAGCCACTGTGTCTGGCTGGGCACCCACGCCCTCGACCTTGGGGCGATGACGCCGTTCTTCTACATCATGCAGCAGCGCGAGATGATCCTCGACCTGTTCGAGATGTTCTCGGGTGTCCGCATGATGCCGTCGTGGATCGTGCCGGGCGGACTTCGGGGCGACATGCCGGACGGATTCGAGTTGCGCCTCCGAGACTTCCTCCGGGAGTTCCCGAAAGAGCTCGACGTCGTCGAAACGATGCTTGTCGAGAACCCGATCTGGATGGAGCGCACCCAGAACATCGGAATCCTGACGGCTCAAGAGACGCTCGAACTGGGCTGCAGCGGCCCCATCGCCCGGGCGAGCGGCGTCGCATGGGACCTTCGCAAGAGCAATCCTTACTCCTGCTATGAGGAGTTCGATTTCCAGATCCCGGTCGGTGCGATGGGCGATGTCTACGACCGCTTCCTCGTCCGGCTCGCCGAAATGAAGGAGTCGGTCAAGATCATCACCCAGGCGATCGACGGGCTCCCCGAAGGGCCCTACAACACGGAAGACCGGAAGATCGCGCCGCCTCCCCGAGCCGAGATCGACAGCTCGATGGAGTCGCTGATCCACCACTTCAAGCTCTATACGGAGGGCTACCACCCACCTGTGGGCGAAGCGTATGCCGGGATCGAGGGTTCCAAGGGCGAACTTGGGTTCTACATCATCAGCGACGGATCAAACAAACCGTATCGATGGCACGAGCGACCGTCCTCGTTCATGAACCTCAAGTCGCTCGAGGTCTTGGCTGAAGGGCGACTGATCGCCGACTTGATCGCGATCATCGGCTCGATCGACATCGTTCTCGGAGAGATCGATCGCTAGAAGAAGCAAGACTTATCGGATCGCGGCCTACGCCCTGATCGGTTCACCGGACCAAATTCTCCTGTGCCGGATCGCTGCCCCGGTGGCGCCGCGTAGCCGACGGCAATGGACCCTGCCCGGCGGCGGGATCGACTTCGGCGAGCCGATCGAACACGGGATGATGCGCGAGGTCCTTGAAGAGACCGGTCTGGCGGTTGAACCGCGCGACGTTGCCTTCGTCGATGACTGGATCTACCACACCCCTTACTCCAGCTGTCACAACATCCGAATCGTCTACTGGGCGAAGGTGATCGGCGGAACCCTGCGCGACGAAGTGGATGGTTCGACGGATCGGTGCAAGTACTTCAGGCTCGCTCGCGCCGCACAGATCGATTTGGTCGACCTGGCCCAGTTGGGCGTCGATGCCGTCCGGAGTCGATCGTCGGGATTCCACTAGGACTTTTCACGATTTGTCCGGACCCGGGAACCGATCCTAAGGACCGGGTGTTGAATCCGGTCGTAAGCACTTCGCCAGAACATGGTTCGGCAGAAGTGAAGCAAAGACGAGGAATCCCTGAACGATCGGGTCACCACACCTCCCTCCTTCCGAAAGTGGTGGCCCTATTTTTTTGCCGGGTCGGCGATAATGCACCCATGAAGCTCGCCCACGCGACCTGGCCCGACGTCGAGGCGCTTCCCCGAGACGTCGTCGTCCTGATCCCTACCGGCTCTCTGGAGCAACACGGTCCCCACCTCCCCCTCTTCACCGACTCACTGCTCGTCACCGCGGTCGCCGAGGCGGTCGAAGCGCGGATTCCCGGCCAAGTGCTGCTCACACCGACCCTCTGGCTGGGAGCCTCCGGGCATCATCTCGCCTTCGCCGGAACACTGTCGGCTTCGTTTCCTGGCTATCAGTCGAACCTAGAGGACGTCGTCGAGTCGCTGCGGCGGCACGGCTTCACCAAGTTCTTCGTCGTCAACGGGCACGGCGGCAATACCGAGCCCAACGGCGTGGCGCTACGGACCCTCAAGGAACGCCACCCTGAGTTGGTCATCGGACATGCAGGCTACTTCGAGTTTGCCGCAGATACGGCCGCCCGAGTGATGGAAGGGCCGCTCAAGCACATCCGCCATGCCTGCGAGGCTGAAGCGAGCCTCGCCCTTCATGTCTTTCCGGAGCTGGTTCGCACCGATAAGCTCCGCGACGACGGGCTCATTCCAGAGCCCTCGGCCAAAGGGATGATCTTCACGTTCGACGAGATGACCGAACAAGGCTCCCTCGGCTACGCCACGTTGGCCACCGCCGAGAAAGGCCGCCAGATCTTCGAGGCGGCCGTGGACGGCGTGACCGCACAGATCGAAGCGCTCGCCTCCGGAATTGTGCTGAAAGGGCTTCCGCCGAGTTGAATGACTCGGGAGTCGTAGTACCCTGAAAGACATGGTGCGCACGCTTCCTCGCATGACGTCCTGTGGCGAGCCGATCGACCCGTCGCCGGACGCCTTCGGCTTCCTCCGCGACTCCCGAGACGCCGTCGGCGATTTCGCCGAACTTAGACAGCGGATGGACGAAGACGGCTACCTGTTTCTACCCGGGTTCTTGAACAGGAACGACGTCGCACGGGTCCGGGCCGAGATCTGCCAGACGCTTGCCGGGGAAGGCCTTTTGGATCCGGGCACTCCGGTAGAGCAGGCGATCGCACGACCCGGGGTCCGCATCGCGTTTCGCCCGGACATCGCGAACGCCTCGACATCGCTGAAGGAGATCATCTACGGCCCCGCGATGATGGCGCTCTACGACGGGCTTTTCGAGGAGCCCTCGGCCCATTACGACTACACTTGGATGCGGGTGGTCGCGCCTGGGCTCGGCACTCAGCCCCACTGCGATATCGTCTACATGGGCCGGGGAACATCCCGTCTCTACACGGCCTGGGTTCCGTTCGGCGACATTCCCATCGAGGTCGGCGGGCTCATCGTGCTCGAAGGCTCCCACCGGCTCCGCCATCTCAAAGAGACTTACGGCCGACTTGACGTCGACTCCCACTGCGAGAATGCCGAAGGCATCAGCGCAATGGAGCGGGCCGGGTTCCTCGCCTCGGGTGCGGTGGCCGGCGACCCTGCCGGTCTCCGGGCACGCTTGGGTGGCCGCTGGCTCACCGCCGACTTCCAAGTGGGCGACCTGCTCACATTCGAGATGTTCTTGGTCCACGGAAGCCTCGATAATGGTAGCGATCAGATTCGGCTCTCGACCGACTCGCGCTATCAGCGCGCTTCGGATCCGTTCGACGAGCGATGGGTCGGCGAGCATCCGATCGGCCATGGCGAGGAGGCCAAGCGCGCTCTGATCTGCTGAACGCGCCGAATTATGCCCTCGCTCACGATCTCCCGCCGCGATGCCGATGACGTCAAGACGCGGCACATCTACGTCAAGGTGGACGGTAAGACCGTCGGCGCCATCGGCTACGGCGAAACGTTGCACGTGCTCCTCGAAGCCGGCTCGCACGTCATCGTGTTCGACAACACGTGGGCCTGGAAGAAGTTCGAGGTCGAGGTCCGTGAGGATGAGGCGCTCCGAGCTTCTGTGGCCTGCCTCAAGGCCGGCCTCTTCGCGCTCGCAGCCGCGATCCTCTCCACCGCGCCGATGAAACTACGCGTCGATCTCGCAAAGGCGGAGTCGGCCTGATGGCGGCTCACCTTTTGGTGGAGCGGAATGCTCCTCGGGACATGCGCGTTCGGTACGTGTTTGTCAAGGTCGATGGGCGCCAAGTCGGACGGCTCGACTTTGGTGAGAAGGTCCTCATTCCCCTCGAACCGGGCCACCACGAGATCGTGTTCGACAACACCTGGGCCAAGAAGCGCGTCGATCTCGAGGCCGAGGACGGGGCCGAGTACGCCGCGCAAGTCGGCAACACACCGGGGTTCCTGTTCAAGCTGTGGATCGCGATCCTCGCGGCCGGACCTCAGCGACTCTTCGTCAACTTCCTTCGCGTCGACCGCTTCATGCCCGCGCCGGTCGAGGAAAAGCCCATCTCCTCGCCAGAAGAGCGTGGCGAGCAGATGGGCTGACGTCATCGCTTAGACGACGACGAAGTTCGCCATCATCCCGTGATCCTCGTGCTCCAACAAGTGACAGTGGAGCACGTAGAGACCTCGATAGCCGTCGAAGCGAATCAGGATATCGACCGACTCACCGTCGAGCAGGAGCACCGTGTCCTTCCAACCCGCCTCCCAAGGCATCAGCGCTCCTCGTCCGCCCGATCGCGAAACCACTTGGAAGGATGCGCCATGGACATGGATCGGATGGGGTCCGTTCCCGCCCGAAACGAAGCGCCAACGCTCGACGACCCCGAACGGGACCGTGAAGTCGGTTCGGTTCATGTCGAACTCCTGCCCGTTGATGCGGCTCATGCCATCGAACGAGAAGGTTCGGGTCGGGACGGACGGTCCGACCAACGTTTCGATCTTGGGCATGATCGTCGGGGGGACGACGGTGGGCGCGGTCACCCCGGTTCCGACGAACTGAAGGAGATCCCAACCGGCATCGAGGCATCGCAACATCACGGTCGCACCCGCGGCCAAGGTCCGGAAGTCGACGAGGAGATCGAGACGCTCTCCCATGCCGAGGGTGATCTGGGTCACCGACACCGGCGCAGGCAAGAACCCGCCATCGTTCCCGATAACTCGAAACGGCGCACCGTTGCTCAACGCGAGTCGGAAGACTCGAGCGTTCGCACCGTTGAGGACGCGGAAGCGGTAGTAGCCGCGATCCACGTTCAGTTTGGGGTTCAAGGTCCCATTCACCATCGGGAGCCGACCGTTGAATCCCGAAGCCGGGGCGTTGTAGTCCAAATTGTTGCCGCGCAGGGTCGCATCGCGGATGATCAGCGGAACCTCGTAAGGACCGAACGGAAGCTTCAGCTTCATCTCTTCAGCATCGCGAACGATGAACGCCCCCGCGAGGCCGAGATTCACTTGCCGGGCCGTCATCATATGCGGATGCGGGTGATACCAGTTCAAAGCGGCGCGCTGGATGATCGGAAACTTGTAATTACGTGAGGCTCCCGGAATCACCGTATGATGAGGGCCGCCGTCGTTTTCGTGATCGACAACCATCCCGTGCCAGTGGGTGATGGTCTCCTCGGAGAGGTTGTTGATGATGCGTCCGAAGATCGTGTCTCCGCGCCATCCAATGAACGTCGGCCCGGGGAACTGACCGTTATAGGCAAGCACGTTCGAAATCGTGCCGCCGCCGAGGTCGGAAGTCGCTGGGCCACAGGTCAAGTTGAAGCCGTAAGGGCTCGCCGTCGGAGGGATTTTCAGGGGGTTGCGCGTGACCTGCGCAGCGCCCGGACTCGGCATTCCGACGAACGCCACACTACCGGCTAGGAGCGCACTGGTCTGCAAAAAGGCACGCCGAGTAAGGAAGCGATCGTGTCCGGCTTCACCGGAGACGAAGGGACCAAAGAGTCGATGGGTTTGTGTCATCATACGCCTCCATCGACGTCACTCTGACTTCACTTTTCGACGCGTCGGAATGACGCCTTGGATAGACGTCTTTTACCCTATTCTCGTCGTGTCTTGTGCAGGATCAGAAAAGTCCATTCAATTTTCCGGTACTGTCTCCAAGTTTTTCGACCCGGACCCCGACTCGGTCCAGCATCGAAAGGAAGAGGTTCGTCATCGGCGTGTTCTGCGGGTAGACGACGTGTTGTCCGCCCGTCTTGATCGCGCCGCCGCCCCCGCCCGCGAGCAGGATGGGGAGATCGTCGTGATTGTGCCGATTTCCATCGCTGATCCCGGCTCCATAGACGAGCATCGTGTTATCGAGCAGGGAGCCTCCGACGTCGTCGGTCGCGCGCATCTTTTCAAGCACGTAAGCCAACTGCTGGACGTGGAACGTGTCGATCCGGCGCTTCTTTTCCAGCTTATCCTCGTTCCCGCCATGGTGCGAGATGTCATGGTGCCCATCCGAAATCCCGAGCATCCGGTAACTCCGGTTGCTGCCGTCGTTGGCGAGCATGAAGGTGCACACGCGGGTCATGTCGGCTTGGAAAGCCAAGATCATCATATCGCCGAGCAGGCGGATATGCTCGCCATAGTCGCTCGGAACGCCCTTGGGAGCGGTGACCCCGGCTGCGGCGTGAAGCGCAGCTTCACTCTCGGCCTTCTCCAAACGGACCTCGATCTCACGCACGGCGACGAAGTACTCGTCGAGCTTCTGGCGGTCTCGTGCGCCGAGTTTCGCCTTAAGCCGCTCGGCGTCGTCGAGGATGAAGTCGAGGACGCTCAGGCGATCTGCCCTCCGCCGCATCCGGCTTTCGGCCTCCTCTCGGAAGTCTTCCGATCCGAAGAGGCGTTCGAACACGAGCCGAGGATTGACCTCCTTCGCGACCGGCGTCGACTCCGAAGCCCAAGCGATGTTCGAAGAGTAGGCGCAGCTGTAGCCGCTATCGCAGTCGCCGGCCTGGGCACCCCGCTCGCACCCGATCTCCAAGGATGCGAACCGCGTCTCCCGACCGATCTCGCGCGCCGCGATCTGGTCGGCTGAAACGCCGTTCCGGATGTCGGAACCGGCTGTTTTCTTGACATGAACCCCGGTGAGCCATGTCGCGGTCGACCGCGCGTGATCGCCGGGGCCATCCCCGAGCGCGGCAGCGTTGTTTTGGGCCAGCCCGGTGAGAACCGAGACCGCACCCTTGACGCCCTCCAGCGGTGCGAGAATCTGCGGCAACGCCGCCAACGGACCCGCGGCGGCCGGTGTCCACGACGCCATGTTCACCCCGTTCGGCACAAACATGAACGCCATCCGCACGGGCCGGACCGGGGCCGACTGGGCGAGAGCGCTCAACGGCAACATGCCCTCCAGCATCGGAAGGGCGACGGCGGCTCCGAGGCCGCGGAGGAAGGTGCGTCGAGGAATCGGGTTCATCGCTTGGTGGGGCCTCCATCGCCCCGTCGTTTCAAAAAGGCGTCGCTCCTCACGATCGACTTGACCAGAAAGGAGAATCGGTAGTTCTGCTTGGCGAGGGCGGTCGCTATCTTGTCGATCGTCGGATCGTCACCCGCGCTCGGGCCTCGTCCGAGCGCGTAGGTCATCAGCTTCTCGGTGAGGCACCGCACGAACTCGGGCTTCCGGCCCATCAGCACCTTCCGCAGAGCCTCAGGCCCCTGGAACTTTGTTCCATCTGCGAGGACGCCGGTATCGTCGATCGGTTCCCCTTCGTCCTGGGTCCGCCGCCGACCGATCGGGTCGAACGACTCAAGACCAAAACCGATCGGATCCATCCGGGCATGGCACGAGGCGCAGTTCGGATCCTTTCGATGTTGCTCAAGGCGCTCGCGAACGGTCTTGCCCCGCACCGCGTCCCCGGCTTCGGCGAGCGTGCCCGCTCCCGGAGGCGGCGGGGGCGGCGGGGCCCCGAGAAGGTTCTCGAGGACCCACTTGCCACGCTTGACCGGCGAGGTCCGGTTCGGATTCGAAGTGACGGTGAGTACCGAGGCATGGGTGAGGATGCCACCACGGACGGTCCCGGACAGTGTGACCCGACGGAACTCCCGCCCCGCCACACCCGGAATCCCATAGAGCTGGGCGAGGGGCTCATTCAGGAACGTCCAGTCGGCGTCGAGAAACTCGAGCACCGAGCGGTCCTCGGCGACGACCGCACCGAAGAATCGCTGGGTCTCCTCCGCCATGTCGATACGGAGGCGATCGTCGAACTCTGGGAACAGGGTCGGATCAGGCGTCGCGGTCGTGAGCTTCCGCAGTTCGAGCCACTGCATCGCGAAGTTTTCGGCGAGGGCCGAGGCCTTCGGGTCGCGAAGCATCCGGTCGACCTCGGCATCCAGCGCTTTCGGATCGGCAAGCTTGCCCGACTTCGCGAGCGCGAAAAGCCGATCGTCCGGCATCGTGCTCCAGAGGAAATAGCTGAGCCGGGTCGCGATCTCATAGCCGTTCAGTTCCCGCGTCTTGGCATCGGTTGGCTCGGCCCGGAACAGGAACGAGGGCGACGCGAGCACCGCCGTCACGCCGAGGCGGACGCCCTCCTCGAAGGTGCCTTGCCTCGCCTTCACCTTCTCCGTCAAGGCGACCAGGCCGTCGATCTCGGCCCTTGTCGCGGGCCGCCGGAACGCGCGGCTCGCAAACTTTCCGAGGACCTCTGCCATCGGGCCGGCCCATTGGTCCCGGGAGCCCGGGGTCGTGATGATCCGAGTGTGGCTTGGCGGCAACGTACGCGGCCCGATCGGCCCTTCGATCTCGACCCAATCGACGGCCAGATTTCGGTCACGCTGTTTGGGATCGGCTGCGTTCGGCATGTAATAGTCGTTCGTGAAGCCGACCGATATCCGCCGTCTTCCGGGACCGTCGACGCGAAACGGCAGTTCGACGACCGTCGGATGGCCCTCGGTGGCGGCGACCGTGAACGTCTCGATCACCTTGCCATCGACCGCCACCGCCATACGGCACGGATCGGGCCCGGCTTGCTGGCCCCAGGCCTGGACCTTGATCCGGTAGTTGCCGACTTCCCGGATGTCGAAAGCGGCCCCGGTCGAGCCGTTGGAAGTGAACCAGCGGCCCCCGCTGTCGCCGGCTCGATTTCCCTGGGTGTCGGGCATCTCTCCGGCATCGACTCGGACCAACAACGGCTTTGCACTTGCGATCGCCAGCTGGGCGATCTTCTCCGCCGCATCGAGGTACTTCTCCATGAGGAGCGGACTGAGGGAGAGGACGTCCCCGATCGAATCGAAACCGTAGCCCACGTCGTCGGACGGAAAGTCGTCGCCCGGGCGAAAGCTCACGCCCACGAGGTCGCGGATCGTGTTGTTGTATTCGGTCCGGTTCAGCCTGCGCAAGGTGACGCGGCCCGGGTCCGAGCCGGGAGTCGCGGGGGCAGATTCCAAGCCCGCGATGAGCGTCTTCCGCTCGGCTGGAGTGAGCTGCTTTGCGCCTGAGGGTGGCATCGTTCCCGACGAGACGTTGCGGGCGGCACGGGTCAGGAGCGACGCGTGCGCACGCGGATCACGGATCGCGTCGAAGGCAACTCCGCCGGCGGGGCTCTTTCCGGAGTGGCAGGGAACGCAGTACTTTTTCAGGAGCGGGGCCGCATCGGCGTCGAATCGGCTTCGCCGTTCCGGGGCTTGAGGCGCATAGGCCATCCCCAAGGCGAGCAGTCCGAGGGCGGGCAAAGGAGTCCACCGGATCAACTTCGGCCAACCTTCCTCGCATCCATGAGGCTATTGTACGACGGCGGAAGCGAGAACCCGAGAGCGACTCGCAAATTTGCCAGTAACCGCGGTTTCACATGAGCTGGAACCCTAGATTCGTCCATCGGTGCTGCAGTTCATCGCTATACTATCGGCACAGGGTGCCCCGAGTGGGTCCAAAGATTCCCTTGGTTCTCAACCTTGGAGAAGGAGTATTGCTGATGTGGTTTCCTCGCAAACTTGTAGTTTCGCTACTTGCTCTTTGTCCGATGGCGGCTCTCGCCGACATGATGGCGGTCGATTTTGCCGGGCGCACTTACCGTATCGACGCGTCGGGGCGCGGCCAACTGATCCCGAATGCACCGTCGCCAGCCTTTAATAGTCTTGCCGTCAGCGACACCGGTCGCATGTACAGCGTGGGCAACAATCGGGTTTACCAACTCGACCCGGACACGGGCGATTTCTTCACATCGGTCGCGCTTTCGATCGCGGCCGACGTCCGGGGTCTGACCTGGAATCTGGGGGAGCTATGGGCGATCCAGAACGGTGCGCCGGATCGCCTCGTGCGCATCAACCCCAACAACGGCAACCTTGTCGTCGTCGGTAACACTGGGTTCACGGACTTGCAGAGCCTCGCGGTCTTCAATTCGACGCTATACTCGTGGAGCCTGCTCTCCGGATTGGTCTCGGTCAACTCGGCTACCGGGTTGGCGACGGATGTCAATGCGGGTGTCGGCGGTGGCAACATCCAAGCGATGGAGACCGATAACGACGGTCGCTTGATCGGGTACCTGAATCCCAACTTCTATCAGATAAGAACGGACGGCACGCGGGTCGCGTTGCCGGGCACGTTCAGCGCAGACATCCGCGGAATTGCGCCGATCAAACGGTTCGAGAAAATGGTCGGATACGGAACGGCCGACGAGTACGAGTTCGATTCGGCCGACAAGTACAAGACGAGAGGTCCGTATGGTGCCACGGTGGCGGCTGCCGCGACGGGCCCGGACGGGAGCCATTACATTGCGTTCAGTACGGGCGACGTCGTGAAGGAAGAGCCGAACAGCAACTTGCGCTTTGCGGTGGGCAACCCCGGATTCCAGGTCCGCGCGATGACGTTTCGACTGGGCGTGCTCTTTGCGGCACGTAACAACGCGGGCAACGACAACATCTACACGCTCGACACGACCAATATGAGCCCCACGTTTGTGGGTAGCTCGGGGCAGGCGGAGGTCGTCGGAATGGCGACCCAGCCAGGGACTAACCAGATCTTCGCATTCGACACGGCCAACGGGCTCTGCACCATGAACGCGGTGACCGGACTCTGCACTGATGTCTCGGGGGCCAACCTGGGCAACGCGCAGATTCAGTCTCTCGAGTTCTATGAATCAGGGGTGCTTCGTGGGGCGGGTTTTGGATACTGGGACATCATCCCGACGACGGGGGCTTTGAGCCTGATTCAGGGCCTTCCGACCGGTATGGGAGGGCTTTGCCTCCTTCGCAAGCCCGGCACCATGTACGCGGTCGACTGGGCTTCGTCCGCGCTCCTCAAGGTCGACATGCGAACCGGGACCGGGAACCTTGTGTTTGGCTTCGGCGGCGACCCGAACTCGATGACCATGGGCGGCGATGGTCGGCTGTACATCGGGACAATAGGCCCGACCATTGGGGTTTTTGATCTGAACACCAACACGATTAGCCCATCCTGGACCTTTGCCGGTCGGGATTGGAGAGGACTTGCTTGGCTCGGCAACGACCTGTACGGAATCTCCGACGCTGCTCCGAGCGATACGCTTTGGCGGATCAACCCGATCTTTGGGACGTCGACGCTGGTCGGCAACACAGGATTTGCTCTGATTCAATCGCTGACGACCTCGCCCGACGGCACCATGTACGCCTACGATCTCGGGGCCGGACTCCTGACGGTCAATCCCCTCACCGGTGCCGCGACGGACGTGAATCCCGGCGTGGGTGCGGTCCTGATTCAGGGGCTCGAGTTCGGTTTGCTGGATCGCCTTTATGGTGCCAGGGACGACCTCTACACCCTCAACACGCCGACGGGCTTGAGCACGCTGATCGGTGGGGCCGGGTACTCAGACCTCCGTGGGCTGGGATACGTGCGCGGTCAAACCCGGGGAGTGATTCGACTCAACGACTTCCCGTTCGGGGATGCTCGAAACGAGATCATCCAGCTCCAAATCCGGAAGGTCGCAGATCCGAGCTGGGTCTTCGAAATCCACTTCGTGCAGACCGACCAACTCGGCAACTGCGGCCTCACGACCGACGTGGAAGGTCACGTTCAGATCATTGCGAAGGCAAGCCATTGGTTGGCAAGGTCTGCCTCGACCTTCCTTAATCGGGGCAGCACCTTCAACTTGGCGCTGACGAACGGCGATCTGGACGGAAACAACGTCATCGATTCCGATGATTTCGACATCATCGTCGCCAACTTTGGCGGCGGTCCAACCGGTGACCTCGATGGAAACAATCTGGTCGACTCGGATGACTTCGACATCGTCGTGAAGAACTTCGGCGACGTCGGCGACCAGTAAGGTCCTTCCGACCGGGTGCGGGGCTTCGCCCCGCACCCGTCTCACGCGGTTATCGGTACCCTTACGCGGATGCCTGCATTCAAGGTCGGCTCCGTTCCCTATGTGAACGCGATCCCCCTCGTCCACGGATTCGAGATGTGGCCAGATTCGAGCCCGGTTGAGGTCGTTTACGAGGTGCCTTCGGCTTTACCCTCCATGCTCGATGCTCGCCATGTCGACGCGATCCTCGTCTCAAGCATCGAGGCCTTGCGCAAACCTGGCCGGACGATGGCAGCCGGAATCTGCATCGGGAGCGAAGGACCCGTGGAGAGCGTCCGACTCTTTTCGCAGGTCCCTTTCGCCGAGATTCGAACTTTGGCTCTCGACCAAAGTTCGATGACCAGCAACGCGCTCGGCATGATCCTGCTGAGCGACCTGTATGGCGCCGAGCCGGCAACCGAGCCGGCTCCTCCGGACCTCATGGGCATGCTTGATGCCGCGGACGCCTGCATTCTGATCGGCGACGCTGGAATGACTGCCGACGCCTCGCAACTCCACGTCCTTGACCTCGGTGAGGCATGGACCTGCCTGACCGGTCTTCCGTTCGTCTGGGCAGCCTGGATCGGGCGAACCGACCTCGACCCTCGTCTAGCCTTCCACCTCGCGATGGCCGCGCGCGACATCCTCCTCGGCGACGAGGCCGCGATCCGAGAGTTCGTGCGTCTCGGAGCCGAGCGAACCGGACTCGCCCCGGAAGTCGTCCATCGCTACTACACCCAAACCATGCGCTACCGTCTCGATGACCGCATGCTCGACGGACTCCGCGAGTTCCAGCGTCGACTGCTCGCGCGCGGCGTTCCCGCCCACCACTTCCCATCGATCGTGCAACCAGGATAATGGCGAACATGCCCGGCAACGCCGTGATCCTCCTGAGCGGCGGACTCGATTCCGCCACGACCTTGGCTCTTGCGGCCGAGCAGGGCTTTGCCTGTTACGCCCTCACCGTACGCTACGGTCAGCGACATGCCGTCGAACTTCAGGCCGCCGAGCGGGTGGCGGCCGCGCTCGGCGTTCGCCGTCACGAAATCGTCGATCTCGATCTCCGGGCTTTTGGCGGCTCGGCCCTCACGGCGGAGATCGACGTCCCGAAGGATCGCACGGTGGCGGCGATGACGGAGGAGATTCCGGTAACGTACGTCCCCGCCCGGAACACGATTTTTCTCGCGCTCGCGCTAGCGTGGGCGGAGACGCTACCGGCGTATGACCTCTTCGTTGGCGTGAATGCGGTCGACTACAGCGGGTATCCGGATTGTCGGCCGGCGTTCATCGAGGCATTCGGGCACCTGGCAAACGTCGCGACGAAGGCAGGCATCGAGGACGGCCGGTTCCGGATTCACGCACCGCTCATCGACCTCAGCAAGACCGAGATCATCCGCGAAGGGCTCCGGCTCGGTGTCGACTACGGCCTTACGCACTCGTGCTACGATCCGGACCCGAGCGGCCGCCCGTGCGAACGCTGCGATTCCTGTCATATCCGCGCGGAGGCGTTCGCGGCGCTGGGCACCGTCGACCCGGCACGCGTTTAGGCCGCTCGGACGCCGGCGTCGCTGAGGTCGAACACGACTTCCAGCGGCGTCTTCGACCCCAAGTCGACGGTCGCCGCCGTCCAGGTCGCTCCGAGGCGCTGGACCGTCTGAGTCGCCGTCTTGAACCCCTTCGCCGTTGCCTGGGCGCCTCCTCCGAGGAACAGAAGGGTGAGGCCGTCGAGGTCGTCTTCCGCGATCAACTTGATCCCGGCTCGCGGAGCATCGAACCAGGAGCTCTGGCGCAAGGTTCGGCGCAGGCGCTCGCGAATTTGGAGCGATCCGGCGAGAACCGTCTCCAACCGAAACTGCCGCGCGGCCGTCACAAAACCCCGAATACCCACGCTCGCCGCTTGGCTTCGGCTCAAGTCGGTTTGCACCGCGACGTGGAGGCAACCGTGGCGAGTGGCCACCCGTTCCGCGAGCGTCGGAAGGGCGGTCTCCGGAGTGACGACCCCCGGCTGGAAGCCGACATAGGGGAGCTCCATAACTTTGCGGGACATGCCATCGCGCCGCTGCGGGAAGAACGGGTGGCATGTGCCGAACGTGAAACCAGACGTCCCCGGGTGACGTCCGCCCTTCGCGACCGAGATCTTACATCCGGCTGTCTCCGCGACCTCGTAAAGATGATCATAGCCGTGCCATGCCCCCCCCTCGAATCGAACGACCGGAAGCGACGCGAAGCCACTTGCACGAGCGAGCGCAACATGGAGAATCTTCAGACGCTCTTCTGCCGACCCACCGCCCTCGGCGGAGGCCAGGAGACCGAGTTCGTGATCGGCGCGTCGGATCGTCCGGTAGGTGTCGAGCCCATAGCCGGGATGTCCGACGATCCACGACGCGGGACAACCGATCATCGAACATAGATTCGCGAGGTTGGAAAAGCCCTCGGTCGAAAACTCGGGGCAATCGACGGTGAGGCATGCGACGCCATCGGCGTTGTCCGGCCATGGCCAGTAGATCACGAATCGCTTCTCGGTACTCTCGATCGTCTCGATGACCTGGCGGATGAAGATCTCCTTGACGAGGTCGGCGTGAGGCGTACCGAAGAACGGCGTCGAACACTCGGGCGTGGTCTCTCGATCCTGCTCGAATGAAAAGGGAATCCCGTCGTCCGCCGTCAGACAACCATCGTCGAGGATCGCCGTGCCGTCGTTCGGACCGATGCCGTCGCACTCGATGGATCGCCCCATCTGAAAAAGCGCACACGTCGTCCCGACGTGTGGCGCGAAGTAGTACGCGCGGGGTTTGCGCGTCGCCGCGGCTGTCCCGTTTGAAAACGTCACGAGTACCTGACTGTCGGTTGCGTCGACGTAGACCCCGCCGAGGCTCTTGGCGCTAGGTGCTCCCGTCGGCCAAGCCCGATCCGTCGGCGAGACCGGGCTCAGGGTCTCGGACGCAGGTCGCGCTCCGCCGGCTCGCGGCGTGACTCCGAGGAGCCTGTCCAACCCCCACGTACTCCCGCTCACCAGGATCGCACCACCCTTTTCTACGTACTCGCCGAGGAGGCGATCGAATCCGTAGGGAACCTCGCTCACGCCTGCAAGAATGAGGACATCGTAGTCGAAGCGCTTCTTGAAGGTCTCGTGGTTGCCCAACTCATGGGGAATCCCCCAGTGCTCGAGGACTTCTCGGTACCAGGAGGCGTAGGGATCGTCGGGGGCGAGGATCAGGGCGACTCGGGCAAGTTCCAAAGACATAAAGACACCTGCCTCGAATTTTCGGCGGGGCAGGTGTCGATGCTCAGGGAGTTACTTGACGAACCGAACCGCGGTAGCGACGATCTTGCCGCCGCCGACGCTGCCCCGGATCGTGACCTTCGCCCCGGACGCGAGGGCGGCAAAGAACGCCTCGCGATCGATCAGCTTGTTTTCGAGATCGTAAAACTTGGTCTTGGCATCGACCGCGACATCGGTCTCGTTCGACTCGATCTTCGACTGGGAGGCCAGTGAGTTCACGCGGAAGACACCCTTGTCTTTGTCGATGCTGACGACGCTACCATCGACCTGGACAAGATCAGGGGCTGCAGGCTTCGGTTGAGAGGGGGTCTTGGCCTCCTTCTCGTTCGGTTCCGCGCCCGCCGTAGTCGCTCCGGCCTGCGGCGCGGCAATCGGAGAAGCGCCTCCCGGGCTCTCAAGTTTCAGGCGGTTTGCCTTGAACGCGCCGGTCTTGTTGTCGAACTGTCCGTCCGCTTCCACCCTGACCGCCTCACTCGACTGCTTGAGGAACTCCTCTTTGTCGATCTTCCGGCCGTCCCGGCCCAGGAAGACGGCATTGCCGTCGAGCAGGACGGGAACCTCGTGTGCCGTCGAGAGGGGGCCGTCCGAGCGCGTCGTCGCGATCGCGAGGTCCTTGCCGTCCTTGTTCTTCAGGAAACCGGTGACTTCATCCGGGGCGGGCTTTCCGACGACGGCGATCGATCGGGCCAGAAATGTCTTCGAACCGGCGTCGAACACGCCGCGCACTTCGGCTTGAGCGTTGTTCGCCAGCTTGGGCTCGTCGCCCTTGGCATCGAAGGAGGCTGTTTCCGGTGAGCCGGTGACCCGAAGCGTGCGATTCGAACCCAGATTGAGCGCGAACGAAGCATCCGGCACCTTGCCGCTCAGCGAACCGACCTTGCCGGTGAATGAAACCGGCTCGTGCCGAAGCAGGTCCGATAATCCTCCGGGGTCACCTTCGCGAAGGGTCACGAGAACGCCCTTCTTCGGATCGGGCTGTGCCTTGGCGAAATCGAAATCGAGGACCAGGGCGGTCAGATCATCCTTCTTGGCGAGGTTCAATGAGAGACGGGCTCTGTCTTTCCCTTGAGCCAAGGCGTCGCTGAAGCGTCGCGTTTCCGGCGCGCTTTGGCCTGACTGGACCACGCTCATCTCACGCCCCAATTCGATCTGCGCCCGCACGAGTTCCGATGAACTGAGGCTCGTTACGCCGAAGAACGCATAACGCGGGCCGGACTTGTCGCGGAGTGTCCGCAGATCGAGGACGATGCCGTCGTTCGATTCGAAAACCGCGATCGAACTCTTGGACGTGAACAGTTCGACCTTGTAGATGCGGACGTAGGCGTGATCGAGCGGCGCATCCGAGTCATCGGTGAGATAGACGGGGATGCCACCCGTGGCTCCGGCCAATGGAACCCCGGCCTGATTGGGACCACCTTTCCCGGCATTGTTGTTGACGCCTTGGTTCTGGCGACCCTGTTGGAGGCCGCCACCGGTCCAGCTACCCGACGAGTTACCGCCGAACGAGGACTGAGAGCCACCACAACCGATCGCGATCACGGCGGATCCGAAGACGGCGAGTGCCCACCACGCTTGACTTTTCGACATACCCACTCCTTGGGAGGATACCTCCCGAGGCTTCAACAACGGGGGCTTTTGCCGGGTTCCCGGCAAGTTAGTTGGTCAATCGAATTCGCGTCAGAGGCAGCCATATCGCCTCGGAGCGGGCGATGATCGACTCCCGGGGAATAAGCCCCCAAAAACGTCCGTCCGCCGACATGTTCCGGTTGTCGCCGATCATCAGGAAGTAGCCCGGCGGAATCTTCGCGGGAGGGAGATTGCGAACGCGCTCCTGATCCTCGAGCGGGATCGGGAACTTGCTCATCATCTCCGGATTCACGCCAAACGGAGTGATCATCAGCGGAATGACCTTGCCGTTGTATTCGACCATCTTGAAGTCGAACTTGTCGAGCCGATCGCGGATCTGATCCGGATTCATGTTCTCGTATCGGTTGTTGCCGACCGCGAATGTGAAGACCTTGTAAGGCTCATTGACCGCCTTCCCGTTCCGATACAGCTGGTCGTCTTTGATTTCAATGACATCACCAGGGACTCCGATGCACCGCTTGATGAAGTCGGTCTGCTCGGGCTGATCGGGATTGAGCGCGATCTTCGGCGGCTTGAACACAACGATCTCGCCGTGCTCCGGTGCCCGAAGCCGGTAGATCATCTTGTTCGCGAGGATGAAATCATTGATCTGCAGCGTCTGCACCATCGACGGTGACGGGATGTAGAACGTCTGCAGCGCGAACGGCCGGATCACCAGGAACACGAGCACGCCAGCGTAGATCACGGCGTCGAGCAACTCGTTGAAGATCCGGGCCGCCGTATACGCCCCCATGCGCCGGTGCTCGGGAGTCCGGACCATATACGGGTACAGCGCCAGGCGCGCGATCGTGCAGGCTGCGACGAACAGCACGACCGTGCTGAGCTGAGTTCGGGCGAGCCGGTCGATGAAGCCGAAGAAGCCGCCCGGCTCCGTCTGCGCGATCAGCGGGCCGAAGTCGAGCACTAGCGGCGCTCTTTGATCCGGGCTTCCTTGCCGACCTTGTCGCGAAGGTAGTACAGCTTCGCGCGTCGGACTTTGCCTCGTCGAATGACCTCGAACTTCGCGACGTTCGGCGAGTGGATCGGGAACGTGCGCTCCACCCCGACCGCGTTACTGATCTTCCGCAACGTCACGTTCTCGGCGATGCCGCCGTGGCGACAGGCGATCACGACGCCCTCGAACACCTGGATTCGCTCCTTGCCGGCTTCACGTACCTTGACGTGGGCCCGCACAGTATCACCCGGGTTGATCTTGGGCAGATCGGTCTTCTTGTATTCGGCGACGACGCTTTCGAGAATCGCTTGCTTGGACATGAGGTCACTCCCACCCGACCGGACATCGGGCGCGGACAGGAAGGATACCCCATCCTGTTCCACGACAGCCGCCCCGGGATAGACTCCCCGGGTGTTCGAACCCTGTCCCATCCCTCCCGAACGGATCGAGGCGTTCCTCCGCACCCACGGATTGCCCACCGGCCCCCTCGAACCGATCGTCGGGCAGGCGGTCGTCAATTGGGTCTTCCTCGTCGGCGAGACCCACGTCCTCAGGGTCAATCGCCCGACGGTCGAGACCGACGACGCCTACACCGAGCGCATTGCCGTCCCCGCCGTCCGGGCTGCCGGAATCGAGACCCCCGCCCTCCTCCTCTTCGACGACTCCCGCGACGTGCTCGATAGCGTCGTCACCGTTTACGAGCAATCCCCAGGGAAGGCGCTCGGGCGCCTGCCGATCCACCCGGCCAAGCTACCCGACCTCTACCGCGCGCTCGGCCGGCAGGTCGCGATCCTCCAGCAACGCATCACCGCGATTGACGATCCCCACGGGTGGCTCGACCTCGAAGAAGTCGTGGACTCCAGAGCCGTACTCGAGACCGCCCGTAGGGACGGCAGAATCGACGCCCTCACCGATGAATGGCTCGCCCGCTGGATCGAGCAACTCCACGCCGCCTTCGCAGCCCCTCGTGAGAAGGTGTTTGCCCACAACGACCTTCACGCGTTCAACACGCTGGTCGATCCGGAGACAGGAGCGTTCGTCGCGACGATCGACTGGGGTGACGCCGGCTGGATGGATCCGTCGACAGACTTCGACACCGTCCCGCTTTGGGCGGTCCCATGGATGCTCGAGGGCTACGAGCGCGAAGGTGGCACCGTCGACGAAGGCTTCATCGGGCGGATTCTCTGGGACGCGGTCGGTACGCTCCTGTCCTGGGAGGATCACCCCGGCGACGAACCCTGGGCACCGAAACTGTCGAGCTTTTGGGCGAACCTCGTTCGCCTCACCCGTATACCACTCGACCCTCGGTGGAAGCCCTGGCTGCCGGAGCCGTAGCCCGTCAGAGCCGAATCTGCTTGGGCACCCACTTGACCGACATGTCGAAGTGGAGTTGATTCCGACCCCCGACGTGCGCCGACCACCCCTCGCGAGGCGGGATCGATCCTCCGACTGCCCACATCCCGTGGGCGTACTCCCACCACGGCGCCTCGAAGAACGGCGACATCAGCCACTCCTGTTCGCTCACCGAGACCCCCTTGGCGTCGCAAACGGCCATGGGACTTCGTCCCCGTGTGAACCGTGACGACGCGGGATGGGTTTCGGCAAGCAGATCGCTGATGTAGTGACTTGAACCTCGATCCGGACTCCGCACCCCACCTTCCTGCCAAACCCCGTGGAAGTGTTGTTTCCAGCCGGTCAATTCGGTCGCGGTCAGGACCGGCGAACGAAACAGGTCCCGGTTCCGAGCGTACGGCTGCCACAGCGGAAGGAACCCGCCGATCGTGCTGTACCGCTTTCCCCCGGCATTGACCGGCGGCGTCAACTGGAGGTCTTCATCGGGGATCCAGGGCATCGTATCGTCTGCGTCAGCCAGATAGAGTTCGTTCGCCGCCCCGATCTGCCGCAGGTTCGAGAGGCAACCCGCGCGCTTCGCGCTCTTCTTGGCTTGGGCGAAGACCGGAAACAGGATCGCGGCGAGGATCGCAATGATCGCGATGGTCACCAACAACTCGATCAACGTGAAGGCGCGCATGATCTTCAGTTCGCAGTGAGCTGTCTGCAATTCCTCCCACGACCAGCCAATTCCGGCACCTCAAGCCCCATGACTGGGTTCCCACTCTGGCTCGTGAGGGACTTCTCCTGTTCGTGCTGATAAGGTCCAGTTAAGGTCCCGGCCAAGGGGTCACGAAAAGGACCGTCGGATGAAAGAGTCCGTAGGAGAATTCCCTATGAAAAAAGTACTTGTCTTCGCTTCGCTCTTCATGGCTGTGCCGGCTGCCCAAGCCCTGGTGATTACCTGCTGGACCTTCGAGGGCGACGTGATTACGCCCTCGACCGGAGCGGGCACCGCGTCTCTGGTCGGTGGGACCACGGCGACGTTCGCCACCGGGTTCAGCGCCGGACGCGGCTGGAACACCACGACCTACCCAAGTCAGGGCACGAACCCGAAAACTGCCGGCGTTCAGTTCCTCGCGGCTACCACGGGGTACTTCAACATCACTGTCTCTTGGAACCAACGACACAGCAACACCTCAGCCAACACCGCGGTGCTCCAGTACACGACCGACGGCACAACGTGGACCGACCACCAGACTTACTCGTTCGTTCCCGCGGCGACGGGAACGGGGGACACTTGGTACAGTCGAAGCGCCGATCTCTCGTCGGTCACAGGCGTTGCCAACAACCCCCTGTTTGGTATCCGAGTCGTTTCCAACTACGATGCCGGCACGGGCACCTACCTGGCAAGCCGGTCAACTTCGACCTACGGGACGACGGGCACCTGGCGGTTCGACGACGTCAAGGTTGAGGGAGTGGTTCCAGAACCCGCCTCGATTGCAGCACTCAGCTTGGGACTGCTCGCTTTGGCCCGTCGCCGCCGAAGCTAACCCCAACTGAAGCCATAATCTCATCCATGGTCAGGGCTATGCTGCCCTGACCGTGAGAAGAGAATGACGTCCATACTGCTTGCCGCTACGGTCCTGATGAGCGGGAACCCCGCTCAAGACGCCGATCGCCCTGTTCAACTGATCGAGGGGATCAAGCTGCGCGACGAAGCGGGCAAAGACTCGGGGCTCATTCTCCTCCTGCAGCCCCGCCTTGAGACCCCCAAAAAGGCGCCGAAGTATCCCGACTGGGAGTTCGAGTGGCTGACCGCCGGATATGTCCCCCGGGACAAGCCCTCCCCGGGACGGCACCTCCGATTCCAAACCTTCAGCCAGGTACGGCGACCGAAAGACGACCCCGCGACCCGAGCCACCCAGATGCTGCTGCGGCTCTGGTCGTACAACGACAAGAAGCTCGGGCTCGACCACTCGGAAGCGTTCAACAACAAGATCGTCGACGTCTACCTCGCGTATGGCGGGCCAGCGGGGGGCGAGCAGCTCTTCGGCGAAGACACCGTCTTCGATCCCCGCTCGGGCCGGACCTCGACCTTGAAAGTGAACACGATCTATGTCTATCAGATCACGACGTTCACGAATCCGGTCGAAATGGCCCGAGAGGTCGCGCACGAATATGGTCATGCCGTTCTGCCGCCGATCGGCCCGTTCAAGAAACCGGAGGACTGGGCGAACGGCTTCCTCGGCGAGATGCTCTACATGCGCTGGCTCCGCGACGATCTTGCCGCCGATAAGCTCAAGCCAGATGACGCGATGGGGGCCACCGTCATGGGCCTCACCGGCTACCTCCAGAAGAACGTCGATCCGCTGGTTCTCCGCGTCGCCGAGTACGGCCCTGACTTCGTCGCCCTCAAGCAGGACGGACCGGCGGCGATGAACGCGTACCTTGGGCTCGCGTTGTACGCTGAGCAGATTCTCCCATCCAAGGCGTTCTCTCGCTCCCTCGCTCTGACAGCCTCGATGAAGCCGTTGGACTATGCGACTTCGGTCGTCGAGGCCGCCGAAGAACAGGCGAATTGGACCGTGCGGGTTCCCCTCGAGCTACGAGGAAAGCGGATCTGGATTCCAGTGGGTGAAGGCAAGCTGGAGAGCGGCAAAGCCCTTGCCCGTCGCGGCGATTGGGTGTACATCGAAGCGGGCAAGACTCCGATCAAAATCCGCAACGCCCGCCTCGACGGCTCGTAGCCCGCCTGCAGGCGTTTGATCCAAGAACCCATAATTCCACCGATGTGGTGGCGCGCGATCGGGCCTGTGGCCCTTGCGATCACGACCTGTCGGATGGCGGGCCAGGCTGCCTCGGCAACGACCGAGGGGCGCGGCCCTTTGTTGACCCTCGTTCTCCGTCACGACGGGCTCGATCGTGAAACCCGCCTGCAAGCCCTGCCCCGACGTGGGGAACGGGTTCCGCTCGTCATCCTCATCCACTGCAGCACCGATACCCCCGATGGGATCGCCTCCCGCAGCGGCTTCGATCGCCTTGCCGCCAAAGAGGGTTTCTACTTGGCGATGCCGGAAGTCGCCGGCCCGAAACGGGGCTGGACCGCCCATCCCGCGATCTTCGGCAAGACCAAGCCGCCGAGCGACGACATCGGCTACTTTCGCGCCCTCATCGAGCGCCTCGTCGACGCCTATCCGGTCGACCCGAAGCGGATCTACGTCGTCGGGCACCTGAGCGGCGGGATGATGGCCTACCGCCTCGCCGCCGAGATGGCGGACGTTTTCGCCGGGGTCGGCGTCGTCAACGCGACGATCGGTGTCGAAGCAACGAAAACCGGACTCAAGAGTCGCGTCCCCCGTCCTTCACGCTCGATGCCGGTCGTCGCCTTTCACGGCTGGTCAAACGAGGTGCTCCCCTACGACGGGGGGAGAGGGAGCCGGGGCAACCGGGCCTACATGAGCGTCAACGAGTCGATCGACTTCTGGAAACACGTCAACGGATGCCAAGAGAGAGGGACTCCCGAGCGCTTTGGAAGCCGCGACACGGTTCGGATCACCTATCCATCGCCAGACGGCCGCGCCGACGTGGTGCTCTTCAAACTCCCGAAAGCCAACCATGAGTGGCCCCGAGCGATCGTGGGCGAGCGGGGCGAGAAAACGACCGTGGCCGAGTTGATGTGGGCCTTCCTGAGTCGTCAGTCCCGCTGACGCGGGCATAATGCGGCTATGGCCGAAAGCGTGTCGACGATCCGGCCCTTCGAGTCGGAGCTTGCGATGGTCCTGGATACCGCCTATCGCGTCGCCCTCCGCTACACGCGAAACCCCGACGATGCCGCCGATCTGCTCCAGGAGGCGACGCTGCGGGCGCTCAAGAGCAAAGACACGTTCGTTCCCGGCTCAAACTTCCGCGCCTGGTTTCTCACGATCATGACCCGGCTCTGGTGGCGAATGGCGAAGAAGATCCATACGGAGGTCGATGTCGATGCCGGAGAAGAGCCCGAGGTCTACCTGTACCAGCAATGCCGGGCCGCGGGTCTGCATCCGGAGACGATCGACCCGGCGCGCACGATCCTCGCAAAGCTCGACGCCGACCAAGTGTCCGCGGCCATCGACGACTTACCCGAGGATTACCGCGCCGCCCTCGCCTTGAACCTCCTCGAGAACCTCTCGTATCAAGAAATCGCCGAATTGTTGGAATGCCCGATCGGCACGGTGCGTTCTCGTATTCACCGGGGACGCAACATCCTACAGCGCCGCCTTTGGGCGATGGTCCAAGAAACCCCATGAGTCTCACCGCTTACGATTGCGCCGAAACGATCCGCCGTCTCAACGACTACCTCGATCGCGAGCTCTCCCCGGAGGAGGTCGAGATGGTCGAGGCACACCTCGCCACCTGCGAGCATTGCGCGGCCGAATATGGCTTCGAACAGGTGCTTCTCGGAGAGATCAAGGCGAAGATGGCCCAAGCGACGATGCCGGAGGAGCTTCGCGCACGGCTCCAAGCGTTTATCGCCAAGGCCCGGGACTAAGCACATCCCTTAACCTTCAACGAAAAATTTCTTGGAACCACGCCCCCCGTCCCTGGTTTCTGGGGGTCGTGATGAAAACGAATACCCTTTCCAGAATCGCATTCTCTGTCGTTGTGCTTGGTGGCGCGCTGGCCGCCCCCGCCGCTTCCCCGACCGTCGATCAAGCCGTCTTGACGCTTACGAACAGCGCTTCGGGCAACGCTCTCGTCGTCTTGGACCGCGCCGCCGACGGAGGCCTTGGTGCCAAGCGCACCATCGATCTCGGCGGCAAGGGCCACGAGTCCGGTGACATCGACGACCAGGGTGCGCTCCGAGTTGCCGGTGACAAGATTCTCGCCGTCAACCCCGGGAGCAACACGATCGCCGTTCTCTCCACGAGTGGTGGGCAGATCAAGCCGGTTACCGGATCGCCGTTCAAGTCGGGAGGCGAGACCCCGATCAGCATCGCCGTCTCGGGCGACGTCGTCTACGTGGCGAATCAGGCTCTGACCGGCACCCCCAACCTGACCGGTTTCCGGCTCGGGATGGACGGTGGGCTCAAGCCGATCGAGGGCTCGACGATCACGTTCCCCAAAGGCCTCGGCGCGGCCCAGGTCGAGTTTGGTCCTGACGGCAAGACGTTGGTCGCTACCTCGGGCTTCCAGCAAGATGGCAAGGGACTGGTTCACAGCTATCGCCTCCAAAGCAACGGCACCCTGAAGGAATCCGCCGGCTCTCCGATGAGCACCGGGACCGTGTCCGGCAACGTCGGCTTCTCCTGGGACCCGATGGGTCGCAGGGTCTTCGTCTCCAACTTCCGTGGTAGCGCGGTGGTCGTCTTCGACATCGGCATGGACGGCAGTTTGAGCCGCAAGCAGACGCTGGGCAACGGCGAGTCCGCCGCATGCTGGACCGCGATCTCTGCTGACGGGCGAACGCTCTATGTCGCCAACTTCGTGAGCAACTCGATCAGCACCTACGACGTCGACGACGCCGGCAATCTCCGCCTCCTCGGGACCGTCAAGCGACGCGGAGCCCAAGGGGCCGACACCAAGGACTTGGCTATTTCACCTGACGGTCAATTCCTGTACGTTCTTGGCTGGAAGGCGCGTCAGGTGAGCACGTTCCGCATTCAGGATCGGATGCCCGTCGAGCTGGAGGGCATGGCCTCTCCCAAGGTCGTCACGGAGTCCGGCAGCCTCAAGGGTCTTGTGATCCGCTGAATCCCAGGAACACAACCATGAAACTCAAGAAAGTCGCTTTGATCGCCACTGTCCCCGTCCTCCTCGGAGGCTGGGCCCTCTTCCGACCCGAACTGCTCTTCGTCGATTCCAAAGTCAGCGAGCGCGCGCCGCAAGGGATGACGCGTCAATTGGCCGCCGGCAACTTCAGCTCGGACGCCCACGAGACCGTGGGCACCGCGAGTCTCATCGAGGTCGATGGCAAACCGTTGCTACGCCTGAGTAGCTTCCGCACCTCGAACGGACCTGACGTCCACGTGCTTCTCGTCCAAGGACCGGATGCGAGCCGAGGCGAAGCCGTCAAGTCGTCGAAGACGATCGACCTCGGCGTCATCAAGGGCAACATCGGAGACCAGAACTACGCGATCCCCACGGACGTGGACCTCGATCGGGTCGGCGCCGTCTCGATCTGGTGCAAGCGCTTCGGCGTCAACTTCGGCGGCGCGAGCCTCACCCGAACAACTCCCTCGGCCCAAAGCGGAACCGTGATCCTCGCCGGTTTTGCCCCCGACACGAAAGTCACGAGCGGCGCATTCGTCTCGGGTGCTCACCAAACGGTGGGGCAAGCGACGATCTACGAAATGAAGGGCGGCAGGCGCCGGCTCGAATTGACGGGGTTCTCGACGGCCGAAGGCCCCGCGCTCCGTCTCCTTCTCGTGAAGGCGGAGACGGTCACGAACGGCGACACGGTCAAGAAGTCGAAGACCATCGATCTCGGTCCGCTCAAGAAAACCAAGGGCAACCAGACCTTTGCGGTCCCTGCCGACATCGACCTCTGGCAGTACCGGTCCGTCTCGGTCTGGTGCGCGAAGTTCAAGGTCAACTTCGGAGCCGCCGCACTTCGATCCGACCAGGAGCGCTCCGGCAGCTAAACCAGCGTGCGCTCGGTCTGGCGAAGCCCTTCTTCAAGACGAGTGCCGGCCGTGAAGCCGAGACGATCCCGTGCGAGGGTCGTCTCGGCGCACGAGTTTCGGATATCACCCGGCCGCGCTTCGCGATACTCGACCTGCGCATCGCGGCCACAGACCCGAAACACCGTCGAGGCCAGGACGTTGAGCGTCGTGGCGACGCCCGAACCCACGTTGACGGCTTCACCGTTGGCTCCCGGCGCCGACATGGCAAGGAGGTTGGCCCGAACGGCGTCGTCGACGAACACGAAATCCCGCGTCTGGAGACCGTCACCGAAGATCACGACGCTCCGACCCTGGAGCGCGTTCTCGAAGAACCGGGCGATCACACCGGCATACGCGTTGTCCGCGGACTGGCGGGGCCCATAGACGTTGAAGTACCTGAGTGCAAAGCCCTCGACACCGTGCAGGTCGTGATAAACCCGAAGGTATCCCTCGGCCGAGAGCTTCTGCACTGCGTAGGGTGAAGCCGGGTGAACGGGATCGTCCTCGCGTTTAGGACGTGCGGGACCTTCGCCGTAAATGCTCGAGGATGAGCTCAGGATGACGCGCGCTCCGATCTGACGCGCGACCTCGAGGGCCCGGATCGTGCCCTCGCAATTGACGCGATGGGTCTCGTGGGGCCGCTCCACCGACTCGGGCACACTGGCGATCGCAGCAAGATGAAAGATCACCTCGCACCCCCGACTCGCCGCGAGGAACAAGTCCTGGTCCAAAATCGAGCCCTCGATCACCTCGACGCGGCCGGCGACGTCGGCGAGATTCGCGGGCGAGCCGGACGAGAAGTCGTCAAGGATGCACACCGCATGACCCTCATCGACCAGGCCATGAACGAGGTGGCTTCCGATGAAGCCGGCACCTCCGGTCACCAACACCTTCATCGCACACCCTCCACCAAGCACTTTCGGTTGCCAAGAGAGCACCAGCGAGAAAGGACCTCATCCCCGGGGAATCGGGACCGCAGAGCCTCCAGGACTGCCACCTCGACCCAGCGCCACGGGAGCGGCGGCTGGATCGGCAGCTTCGCGGCAGCGTGGAGATGCTGGGCCGCTTCCGCGTCCATCCGGGTGTGCTGCAAAAGCAACCAGGCTAGCAGGTAATGGAGCGCCGGAAGCTCACGATGGCGCAACGCCTCGTCGATCCACCGTGCGGCATCCTCGGCCAGGCCGAATTCGATCAGCAGGCACGCTCCGTCGATCAGCGCATCCGGGTTTGTCGCCAGAGGCTGGACGAGCGGACTCGGCTCCCGCGAGGCCGAGGGCGTCGTCAGAAAAGACTCCATCCTCAACGCCGGCTCGAGCGGCGCAAGGTAGTGGGCATTGAGCAACTCGGTCCGTTCGTCGCCGCTGGTCCCGGTGTGACGCCCCACGGCGGCGACCAGCCACCATGCGAGGGGGTCCTCGGCGTTGTGTTCCAGAGCCAGCCCCACCCACTCGGCCGCGCCGGTGAAATCGCGTCGGATGACGGCTTCCCGCGCCAACCCGATCCGGCTGACACTTTCAAGCCCTGGCACCAGGGAGGCGAGCCCGTACTCGCGTTGGGCGTCGCGGCCGAGGGCCAGGGCGTGGACGGCTTGCGCGTACCCATGCTCCGGCGTGCCGGGCTGATCGAGAGCATCGATGAGCGCCGCCCGGGTCGGGCTCCGACCCGGCATTTCGGAGAGGATCGGCTCTCGGTGGGTCTCGATCAGGGGCCCTTCGGATCCGACCATCGCCGCTGCAACGACCCGGCCCGGGATCCGACCTCCGTCGACCTGCAACAACGCTCCCGGCACCAAGGAAACAGCCGCCTCGACGGGCGAGCCGGATTCCAGATCGAGAACGAGCCTTCCCTCCGTCACGGGCTCGGAAACCTGAATCGCAAGATCGCCACCCTGCCGTCCGATCGCCCCGACCGGGGAGGCTCCCATCAACCGCTCGAATCCCGACCAAGGAACGAGTCGCAACGAGAACGCATCGGTCTCTCGGGGCAGCAGGACCTCTCTTCCGGGCCGCGCTAGCAGGACCTCCCCTTCGCTCGCCTCGACGCGGAATGCGTCCGAAGCAAAAAAGAGCCCAAACCCGGCACGGTCGGCGGCGCGATGGACCGCGACGCCGTCCTCGAGCACGGTCGCCGCGGCCCCGGGCACAAAGAAACGCCACGCGACCGGGCACGGCGACGGCATCAGGGAGCGGTTCGCGATCCGAACCGTCATCCGAAGGTCCGCACGGTCTTCCGCCAACTCCGCCTCCAGATGCCAGCCGATGTTGTGGATCGGCACGATGTCGTGGAGCACGAGCCCAGCCGGAGCCCCGATCTCCTGAGGCTCCCGCAGAACGAAATCTACGGTCGAGAGACCGTAAGCGGGATCGCGATCCCCGACCGCGAGAAGTCCGCCGGCCGCGAGCGCTCGACGGTGCGGATCGGGTTCGAGCGACGCCGGAGGGGCAAGCACGTGGAGACCACTCCGCTTGTCAAAGACCAGCCCGATGCGCCCGCCCAGGTCGAGGTTGAAGACGACCTTGAGCCACGGGTTCTCAAGCACCGCGACACGGAAGGTCACCATTTCCGACCGACCTGTGGCGCGAATCACCGGCAATGGGTAGCTCTCCAGGGTTTCCGGTCGGGACGAATCGATGGCCACCGTCTCGAAAACAGGGGCTTCCAGGTCCACAGTATCGAGATAGACCTCGGCCGACATGCCGACCGAGGTTACCTGGCGGCGTGGGTGTGGAAAACTTTGAAGATCGCGAGGAATCGGGCTAAAATGTCCAGTACATGCGAATCCTGGCTCGCATCGGTCTGGTGCTGTTGGTTTGGCTGGTGATCCCGGCCGCGCTCGGCGTCGTCGGCTACTACTTCATTGGTCCGAACATCGGCAAGTCGACGATCCTCACCAACCTTGCCGACAAAGCCGGGTTGCCGGCCGGGAAGACGGCGGAACCCGCCTCCCCACAGGAGCCCGTGATCGACGAGGGCGAGCCCGCCTCGAAAAAGTATGGCGAGCCCGAGGTCGAAGTCATGGTCTCGAAGACGGGCAAGCGAACCCGAGCGAGCGAGCCAACGCGACCGCGCCGCCGCACGAAACGAGCCGAACCCGAGCCTGCTCCATCCCGCGAGTCGATTCCCAAAGAGTCCGCCCCAAGCGACCCTCCGCCCGACGAAGGTGGAAGCGGCGGAGCGGGTGGCGGCGAGACCACCGGTGGAGAAACGACCGGCGGCGAGCTCACCGCCGGCGGCGGGACCTAAGCCCGCCGTGCCACGCCAGGTATCCTAGGTCGTCGTCCGGCCATAGCTCAACGGATAGAGCATCAGTCTTCGGAACTGAGGGTTGGGGGTTCGAATCCCTCTGGCCGGGCCAACTCACCTTGTCGGGCAGAGGAGCACCGTCAATCCAAAGGCGACCCCCGCCAGGATTAGCCACTGAAGTGCCCCGACCGCGATCGGCCGCAATCCCGCTTTGCGAAGGTCCTTGAATCCGGCGTGTAGACCGACTCCCGCCATCCCGATACACAGCAGCCAAAGATCGACGCGCTGGATGAGCGCCGCCGTCTCCTTCGGAATCGCCATGAACGAGTTCACCCCGGCGAACACGACGAAGAGCACGAGAAACCAGGGAACGAGTGGCACTTTGGCTTGGCCCGAGGAACCGACCGCCCGCCGCAGGTACCAGCCAAGCCCAAACACGAGGGGAGCGAGGAGACAAATCCGCGCCAGCTTGACTGCCGTGGCGACGACCGTCGCCTCCTTCGACACGGAGGCCCCGGCGGCAACAACCTGGGCCATCTCGTGGAGCGTCGCCCCGTTCCAAACGCCGTACGCGAAGTCAGTCATCGCCAGACCCTGCGCGATCAGCGGATAGAGGACGATCCCGATCGTGCCGAGAAGGGTGATGATGCCGAGCGAATAGGCCGTATCGGACTCTTCTCCTTGCACGACGGAATCTGCCGCCACGATCGCGCTCGCTCCGCAGATCGCACCTCCGGTGCTCAGCAACAAGGTGAGTTTCTCCTTGAGGCCGAACAGTCGTCCAAGCCAGATGCCGGCGAACAGCGCGACCAGGGTCGACACGACGACGGTGACGAGAACCCCCCACCCGTAACTCGCCAACTCTCCGAGGCTCAGCTTGAAGCCGAGTCCGGCCACACCCCAGCGGAGAATCGGGCGCTGTGCGAGTTTGATCCCCGATCCGAACGCGGGAGGCGGCGACCAGAGCGACTTGAGGGCCATCCCCAAAAGGATCACAATGAGGAGCGAACTCACGTGGAGGGTCTCTTTGACTTGGGGGTTCTCGCCGACGACAATCGCGATCGCGGCCAGACCGCCGACAAGAAGAAGCCCGGGTACCCAACCCCGGGCTTCCAGCAAGGCGTTGTTTGGCGCAGGCTGGGTGCTCACTCCGTGTACCGAAGTTCGCGCCGCTCCTTGCGATATCCTCCCTCGGTGGGCACGAACGCATCGCACCACGTCATCTCCCCGCCATAGACGTGGATCGTGACGCTCGGCTCCGCATCCGCGTTCTCGATCGTGTGGTAGTCGAACGGAGGGATGAGCGCGCCCGCCTCACCCACTCCAGCGAAAATCTCCTTCTCCGGAGAGAACTGGATCAGCTCCGCGTCCTCGGAACTTCGTAGGTCATAGCTGACGACCCGGATTCGGCCCTTGTACACGCACTCGACACACCACATGCCGGCATGGTCGTGAAGCGCCGTACCCTGGCCCTCACCCCAGACCATCGCCATCACCGTGTACCGCAAATCCGGATCTTTGTGGACCAGTCTTCGCGCGTAGCAGTGAGCAGCCGGTTGCATGTGTTCGTCAGCCAGCAGTTCGCTGCCTTTGCGGATAAGATCCTCGAGCGCGTCCTTGACCGCGTTACAGCGGCCACAGAGGTCCTCGACCTCCATGCAAGCGTCCAGACGGGCGATCAATTCAGTGGCTTGGGCGGTCTTGGTCATGATGAGACTCCTGCTTCTATCATAGCGCGACGGACGTCTCCGGGCCCTCGCGATCTCACCAGCTTCCCCCGCCCCCGCCGCCGAATCCGCCTCCAGAGAAGCCGCCGCCGCCAAAACCGGAGCTACCGCCACTCCCGCCCGATGACCGGGGCGGGGTCGTCGCGGCCGAACTCAGAGCCGAATTGACCGAAACCAGGTCGCTCGCGAAGTACCCGGGGTGGAATCCGGTTCCCGGCGGAGCGTGGTACCAATGCGGCATCTCGTGGAGGATGCCCTCGAAAGCGGCCGCCCACTCCTGCGTCAGTCCGAACGCGACCGCGAACGGGAGGTACTCCTCAAACAGCGCCGTGGTCGGTTCCTTCTTGGAGATCCACTCCAGTTCATGGCCCCGAGCGCGACGGATGAACTCCTCGAAGCCAACGACCTTCATCCTCGTTTTCGCTCCCAACGGGGTCCGGCGCGACATCAGTGCCCCGAAACCGAGCACGACGATCAGCAGCCCGACCCCGCCGACAATCCCGGGGAGCGGTACCCGGAGTGGGGTGATCGCCACCGTCGCGACCGCAGCGGCGATCGCGATGATGCATCCGCATCCGGTATAGCCGCCGACCACGTCGATCGGATTTCGTCGATAGAAGCCCCGCTTGACCAGCGCATCGAACAGCGTCTTCTTGAGCGTCGCGATGCCCGGGGCGACATGGGTGCGGAGCTCGTTCTCGGTGATGGGGCCGCTCGGGCACTGGCGCAACTTCGCGAGCAACGCCGCCTCGAATGGGGAAGCGGGGCTTCCGGTCTTGCCGGTGAGATGAAGCGTCGCGGTGCGCTTCTTGAAGATCAGGCCCTCCTCCTTCGGCTCGATCGTCAAGTAGCCGTAGACGGCGAGGGCGATGATCCCCGCCGCGATGTCTCGTTGGTCGGCGCGATCGTCGACGAGTGCACCGCACTCCGAAGCAGTCAGAAAGTCGGGAGGATCGAACTGGACGACCATCGGCCCGCCGGCCGGATCGCGTCCCCGGAAGTACCAGAGCGGCAACATCACCAGCAGCCCGAGCAAGGGCAACAGGTAACCGAAGTTGGTCCGCAGGAAAATCGACGCCGACTGTGTGAACGTCGGCCGTGGAACGAGCGCCTCCGGCAGCGCGAGGACAAGGGTCAGCCCTTCGAGGGGTTCGAGCGGCTTCGTCCGCTGGACGACCAGCGCGTCCGTCGTCAGCTTCGCGCTGAGCCCGAACTCGGTCGCCTCCGCGGATTCGCCGGCTCGGCTCATCGTGATCTGGTCGCGGCCCCCGTATCGACCCGTAAAAACTCGGGCGCGGGCATCGGTCGCTGAAGCGACCTCTGGAAACCGCACGGTCACTTCGGCGCGGCTGATCTCCGTGTCCCACTGATCGCCGATCGCGTTCCAATACAACTCGACATTCGGCTTGCCCCAATCGCTGGTCGCGGCCTCGAACCAATTCAGCACGCCGTAGGCGTTGTAGCGGATGATGTAGGTCATCCGGGTTCCTTGGGGAAGCCAGATCTTCTCGTCGCCGATCCGGATCTTGACGTTCGGGCCCTCTTTCGTGATCTTGGTCGTAAGGGATCGCCCGCTTCCATCCGCGACCGAAAAATCACTCAGGAAAGCGCGCCGCAATTGCCCCTTGCCGTCCTCGTAGTCGACCGGAATCGTCCGGAAGATCCCTCGGCGGGTTTCGTTGAACGTGACGTCGAGGATTTCGGTGACCTTGATGTTGCCCGAAGGATCCAGCGCCATTTCGACCCGGTAGCGATCGACCACATAAGGGTAGGCCGCTGCCGACGCCACGAGGCAGATCGACAGAAGTAGCATCCAACAGGCGCGGACCCAGCCCATGCGCGCATTATCCCAGGTTCGACCGCAAGCTCGGAGATCAGCCGGGCTCGCCAGTGGATGACGCGAGCAGGCTCGAATCGCCGGAAGCGAGCGCGTGAGAGCAGCCCGACCATCGACCGAACGGAGCCCGATCGAGCATCGACCAAGGAGAACTACCGGGATCGGTGCGAAAGTGGGGCGACTATACTAGGTCATCTTCCGCCTTCCGCGCAACCGGAACAGCGTCTTTTTTCAGGAGTGGATATGCGATTTCTTCAGAAGGTCGGACTTGTCGCCGCGATGGCCGTCGCCTCGGTCGCCGCCCAAGCCGATTACCTCGCCATCACGTTCGACAACGGGATCTACCGCGGAAACGGAGCCGGCCAATGGTCGCGGCTCCACCTTGGGGCCATCGACACCTTCAACGCTGCTGCGGTCAGCGACACCGGTCGGATCTACGTGGCCAGGTTCAGTCCGACCACCCTGTACCAAATCGACCCCGAGACCGGTGTCGTTTCGGTACCGCTCGCGCTCGGAGCGGACATCCGTGGTATGACTTGGGCCTCGGGGCAACTGTACGGAATCCGCGATGGGAGTCCCGATCGACTCGTCTCGATCAACCCGAACACCGGTGTCGTCACGGATATTGGCCCAACCGGCCGGGCCACCCTTCAGAACTTGGGTTCCATCGGCTCGACGCTTTACGTGTGGGACTCCGCGCTCGGACTGATGACGGTCAACTCGGTAACCGGCGCGGCTGTCGATGTCAACGCAGGGGTTGGCGGTATCGGGGGCAACGTCCAGTCGCTTGAAGCCGATCCCGACGGCCGCCTCATTCTCGCCGGCAACACTCCCAACGAGTGGTTCGATGTCGATCCCGCGACCGGAATCGCCAGTCCGCTTCCTGGCTCCGTGCCGCGCGATTTGCGGGCCCTGGTCCCGATTCCCCGATTCGAGCGGATGATCGGCTATGGCACCGGCAATCGCCATGAGATCGATTCGGCCGACAAAGTGTTCGATCGCGGGCCGGACGGCCTCGCCGTGGGAGGAGCCGCGACAAGCCCCGACGGATGGCACTATTTCACCGCCGGAAACCAGCTGTTTCGACGCAATCCGAACAACATGCTGCAGTTTCTGGTCGGTGTCGTCGGATTCACGACGCGAGCCCTCACGTTCCGAAACGGTGTCCTCTATGCCGCCCGCAATGATCCCGCCCTTCCCGACCGGATCTACACCATCGACGTCAACACCGCCGTGCCCTCCATCGTGGGCTTATCGGGGATGCAGGACATCGTCGGCCTGGCGACGCAGCCCGGAACGAACACGATCTACGCCTTCGACACGACCGTCGGTCTCTGCACGATGAACCCGGCGACCGGCGTATGCGCCGATGTGAGTGGCGCGAACCCAGGCAACGCCCAGATCCAGTCGCTTGAGTTCTTCGAGAGTGGCGTCCTACGCGGAGCCGGTCTTGGCTTCTGGAACATCATTCCGACGACGGGCGCGGTGAACCTGATCAACGGATTCCCCACCGGGATGGGTGGCCTGTGCCTGCACGCGAAGACTGGGGCAATGTACGGTATCGACTTCGCGGGCGGCAACCTGTTCTCGGTGAACATGCGAACCGGAGCCGCGACCTCCCTTGCCTCCACGCTCCCCCTCAACATGAACTCGATGACGACCGGGGAGGACGGGGAGATCTACTCGACCGTCGGCGGCACGATCTATCGGATCAACACCGCAACGAACACGGCGACCCCCGTACTCACGACCGTCCTCAACATCCGTGGCCTCGCCGCCTTCGGTCAAGACCTCTATGCGGTGAACGACAACGGCGTCAACGATCAGCTGTATCGGATCAACCTCCGTTTGGGCTCGGTGACTCTTGTCGGGTCGATGGGCGGCAACTTCCAGTCTCGCGAGGTTTCTCCGTATGGGACCATGTACGCCTACGAACTGACGAACGGGCTCTTCGTCGTGAATCCGCTCACCGGTGTCGCCACCGACGTCGGCGTCGCCGGGGCCGTTTCGACCCAAGCCCTCGAGTTCGGTCTTCTAGATCGCCTCTTCGGGGGGCAGACCAACCTATACAGTTACAACCTCCCGACCGGGCTGAGCACGCTCATCGGAGCGACCGGGGCAGACTTGCGGGGTCTTGCGTATCGGTATCGTCGGGCCCCCATGAGCGTCAACCTGCTGGACTTTCCTTTCGGAGATCCGGCGACGGTGCTCGTCGAAGTCCAAGTGCGTCGGCCCTTCACGCACGAGGTTCTCGAAGTCCACTTCGTCCAGGCGGGTCCGGGGGCGTCGTTCGACACCGAGCAGAACGGGGCGGTCGACATCTCGGTAAAAGGAAGCCATTGGCTCCGGAGGACCCATCAAGTCGATCTGACCGGGAGTGGGTTCGCGTTCAACCTGATCAACGGTGACCTCGACCAAAACAACGTCATCGACTCGGATGACTTTGACATCGTCGTCGCGAACTTCGGCGGCGGCCCGACCGGAGACCTCGATGGAAACAACCTTGTCGATTCCGACGACTTCGACATCATCGTGAAGAACTTCGGCGAAGTCGGCGACGATTAGTCGCTCTTACTGCCCTGGGCGTGGCCCAGGGCAGTTTTCCGACAGCCCGCCACCGGCGCAGAAGGTCTCCAGACCTAGAGCCCCTGTCTCTGGCAAGTAGAATGCACTGAAGGCATGCTCGAGCGAGAGACCCGCGAATCGACCCTGGAGCGTCGAGACGACGAAATCCAGGAGATGCTTCTACTGGCCGCGCGCCTGAAGGAGGCTCACGGCGGCGACCTCGACGATGCCGCCATCGTCGCGGTATCGGAGGCCACGGGTGCGCCGGTCGATTACGTTCGCTTAGCGCTCCGGAGCGTCGAAGTCAAACGCAAGGCGAGTTTCCTCCAACGCATCCGAGGGACCTTTCTCGCCCTCGAGCCCGACGTGCGGCGCTTCGTCGCTTCAGGATGGCTCGCCTGCGGTGGCGGCTTCTTTTGGGCGGCGGGCCTCACGTTGGGCGACCGAACTTCCCTGTTCGGGATCGGAATGCTCGTCGCGACCCTGGCCGCTCTATGGAACTGCAGCATCGCGAACGATCGCAAGACGGCCGCGATCTCAGGCGCGATCTACGGGGGCCTCCTCTTCGTGATGGGCTCCGTTTTCACGACGCTGTTCTCGCTCATCGCGAGTCGCGGCGAATTCGTCAGTTCCGGCTTCCTCATCGCCTTCCTTGCCGGTGGAGCCTTGCTCGGCGGAAGCGCCAAGCGCATCGTCAGCCGGAATCTGACCAAGGTCGGTATCCAAGACGCGAACGTGGAACGTCAGGAGCTTCTTCGCCAACTCGTCGAGCTTCAGGATAAGCTCCGCTCAGGAGAGCAGAGCCTCGCCTTTCTCAGCATCGACGTCGTCGGCTCGACCCGAATGAAGGAACGTGCCGATGCCCTTGCCGTCGAGTTCACCTTCAACGAGTATCACCAGTACGTCGAAAACGTCGTCCGCCGAAACGGGGGCCAGGTCCATTCGACCGCCGGGGACGGAATCACCGCCGCCTTCGAACGCCCAGAACAGGCGTTCCGAGCCGCTCGGGCCCTTCAGTCCGGATTGATCGAATTGAACACTCACCGCAACAAGCTCGGTACCCCGATCAAGTTGCGGATCGGCCTCCATCACGGAACCGTCGTCGCTCCCACCGGTGAGGTCCAAAGCGTCAACTTTGCCCATGTGATCGACATCGCCGCGCATCTTCAAAAGGTGTGCCCCGAAGGCGGCGTCGCGGTCAGCGACACCGCCCTCGGGTTGATTCCGAATGGCGCCTCCCTCGTCGGATCGGAGCGGATCCAAGTCCAGAACGTCCGCGGCACGATCTGGCTTCCACGCTCGGCACCCAACTCGGAGGGGCCGGCAACTCCGCCTCCGATCCCACCGCGCGTTTAGAATTCGTCTTTCGGCACCGTGAACTCGCCGCTCTTGATCTTCCCTCTCATCTCTTCGACCTTCGCGATCACGTCGGCGGGCACCTTGTCGCTCAGGTTCGGGTTCAGCACGAAGTCGATCGCGCCCTCCTGCATCCCTTTGAGCACGACACCGCCCTGGTAGGTGCCGCCCTTGACCTGTTTCGCCAGGTCGAGAAACGCGGGCTTGGCCACGATCACGGCACTGGCGATGACGACCCCGGTCGGGTTGGAGTTCTGGTCGGCGTTCGTCCCGAACGCCCACACCCCCTTCGCCTTGGCTGCATCGAAGACGCCCTGTGCAGCCGCGTTCGTCTGGTGGATGATGAAGTCGGCTCCTTCCGCGATCGCAGCTTCGGTCGCCCGCTTCGCAGCCGCGATGTCGGCATTCTGCCCGGTGTAGGTTTCAATCACCCGGATGCCGGGCTTGACCGATTCAGCACCGGCCTTGAATGCCTTGAACGTGCTTGCGATGCTCGGCACTTTCGGGCCGCCGATCATCGCCACAACCCCGGATTTCGTCATCAGACCCGCCATCATGCCCGCCAGGTAGCAGCCCTGTTCCAGGTAGAAGCGGAACGCGCCCGCGTTCGGCGCAGTCCCATCTCCCGAGGAACTGACGAACACCGTCTTGGGGAAGTCTTTGGCGAGTTCGACTCCGGGAGCGTTGTACTCGAAGCCGTGACCGATGATCAGCTGGTAACCCTGGTTCGCGTAGCTACGCATCGCGTCCTTGATCTGCGTGTCCCGGGCCTCCTGGGTGTTGATGGTCGCATTGAGATCCGTCTCGATCGCCTTGAGGCCGTCGTACGCCATCGCGCTCCACCCGGCATCGCTGACCGGGCTTGGCGTGAGGAGCGCGACCTTGAAGTCGCCCTCCACCGGCCCAGGGCCGCCCTTGCCGCCTGACGCCGCAGTCGATCCCGTGGTGCCTTCGTTCTCCGCTGGCTTTTGGCCGCCCGAACATCCGCCGAGGGTGAGGAGGCCGCCCAGCGTGACGGCCAGAATCCAAGTCTTCACGTTCATGTCGAGAAGGTACCTGGGCCGCGTTTGCGCGCGGCGTTCATCTCCTGTTCAGGATTTCGTGAGCCCAGGGCCAGCAGTGGCCCCCATCATGAACTAAAGTGAATGTCATGACGCCGCCCCAGCAGGCCAAGATCGCGACCCGCGACATGCTCCCCGAGGAGACCCACGCGATCCTCCGGGCGATGCTCCACGCCAGCGATGAAGGCGTCCTCCTTACCGATCTCGATCACGTCGCCCTGGCCTGCAATCGCAAGTTCGGCGAGCTGTTCGGACTCGACGCCGACGAGGTCGTGCACTCGGAGCCGGAGGAAGTCCGTCGACGCGTCTACCCGCGTCTCTCCGATCCCGACGGATGGAGGACCCAGCTCGAGTTCATCTACGCCCATCCGAGCGGAACCTTCGAAGACGAACTCACCCTGATCGGTCCTCCCGACGTTTGGCTACGGCGTCGGAGCGGGCCCGTGCTCGACGCCCGCGGCGAGATCATCGGACGGCTGTGGCAGTTTCGCGACGTCACCCAGGACAAGCGGCGCGTCCGGATGCAGGAAGTCCTGTACGACCTCGGGACCTTTCACTCACCCGACCCGGCCGCGGTCTGCAAGCACGTTGTCGAGGAGATCGCCCGGTTCTATGGCGACTCACTCGCGATCCTCTCGATCCGGAACGGCGGCTTCATGGAGTTCCGGTTCGTGGCGGGTCCGCTCGCGGACTCTCTCCCACTCACACGGAACCCGATCGAGGAGGCGTATTGCCGGACACCGATGATGACGGTCAAGCCGCTTCTGATCCAGGATGCCCGCCTCGAACCCGAATTCCAGGTACCGGCGACCGGGATGGGATTCACCCGATACCTCGGCGCACCGGTCTACGACGAGCGGGGCAAACCGATCGGAACGATCTGCTTCCTCGACGGCAAGTCGAATGAGCCGCTCGATCAAGACGATGTCCGATTCCTTTCGCTCCTCGCGATGCGGATCAGCGCCGAACTCGAGCGAGAGCGCCTCTTCGCCGAGCGGATGGCCGAGCAACGTGCGCTGGTCGAGCGCCAACAGGCCGACCTGGCAGTGACCCACGAGGTCCTCACCGCCATGAACCAGGCGTTCCAGCTGATGGCCGAGTGTACGGAGACCGACGACCTCATCGATCGCCAACTCGAACTACTCAAAGGGCGGCTCGGCTACGACAGCGTGACGCTCCTGCTTACCGGCGACGAGAGCGAGTCGCTCGAGGGCCGCCTGCTCACCGGCGCTCGCAAGGCCCGACCGACCCCCGTCAAGCTGAGGCGTGATGAGGATGCCCTGATTCTGAGCGTCCTCCATCATGCGACGCTCGGTCAAGCCGGCTTCCGATTCGAGAATCACCCGAGCGGCGATCTCGCCCGACTCATGGGGGCCACGTTCGTCTGTGTTGCGCCTCTCGCCGAGCACGGAGTGCTCGTTCTCGGCAGCCGACGCCCACGCCCCGTCTCCGATCCCCACCACCTCACCCACCTTGAAGCCCTGATCGACCAGGTTTGCCTCCTTCTCAACAGCCACCTTCTCCAACGCAAGCTGATCCAAACCGGTGCCGAGCTTCGCTCGGCTCACGAGCGCCTGATCCAAAGTGAGAAGCTCTCGGTCGCCGGCACCCTTGCCGCCGGCATCGCCCACGACATCCGCAACATCCTCTCGTCGCTCTCGCTTGAGCTTGAACTCGGCGAGAGTGACCCGCGAGAGGCACTGGCATCGGTCAAAGTCCAGATCGACCGCTTCAACCTCCTCGCCCACCGGCTCCTCTCCTACGCACGACCTCGACTCATCGCCCGTGAACCGATCGACCTGAATGTGCTCGTTCAGCGCGTCGTGACGCTCACGTCGGCCCAGTCGCGAATCGCCGGCCTCTTCGTGAGCACCGAGTTCGATCCGAACGTTCCGTCGCTCCCCGCCGACCCCAACCAAATCGAACACCTTTTGGTGAACCTCGTCCTGAACGCGATCCAAGCCATGGACGGTCGCGGCGGGACCATCACTCTTCGCACGCGCTCTGAAGGCCGACAGTCGGTGCTCGAGATCCAAGACAACGGTCGCGGAATGGGCGTCGAGCAACTCGAATCCTTGTTCGAGCCGTTCGTTTCAACTCGGACCGAGGGGTTTGGTCTTGGGCTCTACAGCGTGAAACGGATTGTGGCCGAGCACGGCTGGGCGATTCGGGTCGAGAGTGCGCCGCGAGCCGGGACGACGTTCGTGATCAACATTCCCCATGAAGCCATCAACCCAAAGCGAGGCCATCGATGAGCAACCGACTCCTGATCGTCGACGACGACCGCTTCCTTCAAGAGAATCTCCGCAAGCTCCTCGCCCGCCAGGGCTACGAGGTCGACGGCGCCTCCAGCGGTGAGGAAGCCCTTCGGCTCGTCGTCGAGAATCGCTACGACCTGGTGATTCTCGACGTCGGCCTACCCGGTGCTGACGGCGTCAGCGTCTGTCGCCGTCTCCGGGCGAAGTGGCGTTTCCCGGTCATCATGCTCACCGCGCGCAGCGACTCGATGGACAAGGTCATCGGGCTGGAGGTCGGTGCGGACGACTACCTGACCAAACCGTTCGACTCCATGGAGCTTCTCGCCCGCGTGCGTGCCCAGCTTCGGCGAAACCAGGAATATCGCGCCGAGCCGGAGAAGGAGAACCAGACGGTCCAGATTGGCGATCTCGTCATCGATCCTCGATCCCGGGATGCTCTCGTCGAAGGGAAGGCGGTCGGATTGACCAACCGCGAGTTCGAGCTCATTCACCATCTGGCCAAGAATGTCGACATCGCCGTCTCCCGCGATGCTTTGTTCGAGCAGGTGTGGGGCTATGACATCGATTTCAACAGCAACAGTCTCGAGGTCTACATCTACCGCATCCGAAAGAAGATCGAGAAGGACCCCGACCAGCCCCGGTACCTTCACACCTTGCGCGGCTACGGCTACAAGCTCGGCACGCTCTAAGCGAGCAACGGCTCGAGCACATCGCCGAAGACGTCCGTCAGGCGGAAATCGCGGCCTTGGTACCGGTAAGTCAGACGCTTGTGATCGATGCCGAGGAGGTGAAGCAGCGTCGCGTGGAGGTCGTGGACATTGACCGGATTCTCGACGATGTTGTAGCTGTAATCGTCGGTCTTGCCGTACTGGATCCCTCGCTTGACGCCACCGCCCGTCATCCACAGCGAGAAACAACGCGGATGGTGATCCCGTCCGTAGCTTTCGGGCGTCAGGTCACCTTGCGAATACACGGTCCGTCCGAACTCTCCGCCCCAGACGACGAGCGTGTCGTCGAGCATGCCGCGCTGCTTGAGATCCTTGACGAGAGCCGCCGTCGGCTGGTCGATATCCTCTGCCTGGAGCTTGATCGCTCTTGGCAGGTCGAAGTGCTGGTCCCAGCCCATGTGGAAAAGCTGGACGAAGCGAACCCCACGCTCGGCCAGACGTCGCGCCAGCAGGCAGTTGTAGGCATAGGAGCCTTGCTTTTTCACGTTTGGGCCGTACATCTCGAGCACGGAGGCCGACTCGGTCGAGAGATCGAGCAACTCGGGGACGCTTGTTTGCATCCGGAACGCGAGCTCGTACTGCGCGATACGCGTGTCGATTTCGGGGTCACCCATGACGGCCTTACGGATCTTGTTGAGCCCCATGAGGTCGTCCAGCATCTCGCGACGGGTCTCACGATCGATCCCATGCGGATCGGAAAGGAATAGCACCGGCTCGCCCGTATTGCGAAAACGCACACCCTGATGCTCGGTCGGGACGAATCCTGAGCCCCACAGCCGGTCGTAGAGCGGCTGGTCGTCCCTCCGGCCCGATCCGATGCTCGTCATGACGACGTACGTCGGGAGATCGCGGTTCATCGTCCCGAGTCCATAGCTTAGCCATGAGCCCATGCTGGGACGGCCCGCAATCTGGAAGCCGGTCTGGAAGAACGTCACCGCCGGGTCGTGGTTGATCGCGTCGGTGTGCATGGAGTTGATCATGCAGATCTCATCCGCGATCGTCCCGAGGTGGGGCAGGATTTCGCTTAGCCACAGTCCGCTCTCGCCATGCTGTTTGAATCCGTAGCGCGACGGCGCGACCGGGAACTTCTTCTGCCCGGACGTCATGCCGGTCAGGCGCTGACCCATTCGGATCGAGTCCGGCAGCTCCTCCGCGCGGCGTTTCTCCAGCTCGGGCTTCGGATCATACAGTTCGAACTGGGACGGCGCACCCGACTGGAAGAGGTAGATGACTCGCTTCGCCTTCGGTGCGAAGTGGGGCAAGCCGGGTAACCCCCCGGTCGCCGCCTTACTCTCGTCGAGGAGAATGGGCTTCGCCCAACTCTCGCCCGCAAGCATCGATGCGAGTGCGGCCACGCCGACCCCGCCGGTGCGACGCAAGAACGTCCGCCGGTTGAAACGGTCCTGAAGCTCATGAAGGGGATGGGGGTTTATCGACACTGCTATTCCTTGGTGATCGTCTCGTCGAGATTCAAAAGGGTGCTGGCGGTGAGGGTCAAGGCCGCGAGTTCGCCGATGTCGACGCCGTCCGGGACCGGCGAGGTGCCGACCTTGACGAGAGCCTCGGCAGCCTTGGCGTCGATGCGGTAACGGGCAAGGCGCTTGCGACAACCCTCGGCGAGGATCTTGACCTCGTCCGCGGTCGCGTGGCGCCCCAGAACGCGTCGGACCATCGCCGCGACCCGATCCTCGATCGACTTCGCATCGGCCATTGCACGAAGAGCCAAGACGCGAGCTGCCTCGATGTATGTCGGGTCGTTGAGGAGCGTGAGCGCTTGTAGCGGGGTGTTCGTTCGGGCACGCCTCACGCGACAAATCTCGCGACTCGGAACGTCGAACACGAGCATGTTCGGCGGTGCCGCGGTCCGCTTCCAGATCGTGTAGAGACTTCGTCGATAGAGAGCTTCACCCATTCCCGCCTTGTAGTTGCGCAGGTTCCCGTAGAAATTGGTTTCGTCCCAAATCCCTTCCGGCTGATAGGGATAGACCGAGGGCCCGCCGAGCCTTTCGACCAGGAGGCCCGCGGCGGCCAACGCCTGATCGCGGATGACCTCCCCTGTCAGTCGGAAGCGCGGCCCGCGGGCGAGGAGAACGTTGGTCGGATCCTTCTCAAGGAGCGAGCCCGAGACCGCCGAGCTCTGGCGATAGGTGGCGCTCGTCACCAGGACCTTCCACATCGCCTTGAGGTCCCACTTCAGACGGACCAACTCGGTCGCGAGCCAATCCAGCAACTCCGGATGCGACGGAAACTCGGCCCGGGTCCCGAAGTCCTCGGTCGTCGGGACGATGCCGGTTCCGAACAGCCGCTCCCACATCCGGTTGACGGTGACTCGGGCCGTCAGCGGGTTCGCCGAGTCGACCACCCACTTCGCGAAGCCGAGACGGTTGCTGGGAGCTCCCTTCGGCAGCGGGGGAAGGATTGCCGGCACGCTGGGCTGGACCTCTTCGCCCGGCTTGTCGTACTGGCCACGTCCGAGGACGAAGGTCCTTCGGCGCGTCGGCAGTTCATCCATGACCATCACGGTCGGCGTCTTGGCTTCCAGATCGTCCTTATCCTTCACCAGCGAGGTCTTTTCGGTGTCGAGTTTGCGGTACTCGGGGTCGTTGGCCAGGGAGTACAGCCGGATGATCGCCATCTTCTGGGTGGCGTTGCGCTGCCGAGCCGGAATCCGGAGATAGGGTGTCGCCGGGTCCGTCGAAGCGAGCCGGGCGACCTCGTCGGGACCCAGTGCGCGTCGGAAGATCGCGACGTCGTCGATCATCCCGTTGAACGCATCGGTGCCGGTGCGTCGCCCGATCTTGGCGGTCACTTTGGTCTTCGGCGAACCGGTCAGGGTGTCACGCTCGACCTCAAGCTCCGCCGGGCGACCGTTGATGTAGAGCTTCATCCCCGCCGCTTTGCCGCTCCCGTCGTAGGTCACGAAGAGGTGCGACCACTGGTTCATCGGGATGGTGGCTTTCGCCATCACCTTGATCGCCTTGGCGTCCCACTGCTCGATCAGGTGGGCCATCGGGCGCGATCCCGCCAGGTACAGGTCCCAGCCTCGGAAGTTGTCGCCACTGTCCATCTTCGACAGCGGTGCCCCTTGGGCTTCCTTCGGGAGGACCCAGGCACCGTAGGAGAAGGCATCAGTGCGATCGAAATCGGCGATCTCACCCAGATCGAGGAAGTGGTCGCCGGAGGTCGCGACCGCCCCCGTCGCACGCCCGAGATCGAAGGTCGGCTTGCCCTCGATCTTGATCCCCCGAAGCTCCTCGGGTACCAGCCGGTACCGGACCATCAGGCCCTCGTCGACCGTCGGCACGTCGACGTTGGGCTTCCAAGTCTCGGCCGCGGCCATGTTTGCGACCGTACGGGCAAGTAGTGTCTCGTCGAGCTCCTTGATCCGCTTTCCGAAGCGCTCCAACCGTTGTTCGGTGAGGGGGTCGGGCGCGAGCATCAGCGGCGGATGGTTGACGGCCTGCTCCACGCCCGTACCCGATTCGGGCACGTTGTTGAAGAAGGCGTACATCCCGTAGAACTCCTTCTGGGTCAAGGGGTCGTACTTGTGATCGTGGCAGCGGGCGCAACCCGTCGTCAGGCCGAGCCACACCGCCGAGGTCGTTTCAAGTCGATCGACCACGTTCTCGACCCGCCACTCCTCGGGGATGACGCCTCCCTCGGTGTTGAGGCGATGGTTGCGATTGAAGCCCGTGGCGATCTTCTGGGCCGTCGTCGCGTTGGGAAGCATGTCACCCGCCAACTGGGTGACGGTGAACTCGTCATACGGCATGTTCCCGTTGAACGCTTCGATCACCCAATCCCGCCAGCGCCACTGGAATCGCTCGTAGTCCGCCTGGTAGCCGTTGCTGTCCGCATAGCGGGCATAGTCCATCCAGTCCATCGCCATCCGCTCCCCGTAGCGGGGCGAGGCGAGGAGCCGGTCCACGACCTTGTCGTAAGCCTGGGGCGACTTGTCGGCCAGATACGCGTCGACCTCTTCGGGGGTCGGAGGCAAACCGGTGAGGTCGAGCGTCACCCTCCGGATGAGCGTCTCTCGATCGGCTTCGGGAGCGGGCGTCAGGCCCTCCTGCTCTATCCGTTCGAGGACAAACGCGTCGAGCGGCTGCCGAGCCCATCGGGTGTTCTTGACCCGGGGCGCGGGCCGCCGCACCGGCTGGACGAACGCCCAATGAACTTTGTACTCCGCACCCTCCGCGATCCACTGACGGAGCAACCGCTTCTCGTCGGCCGTGAGCGTCTTCCCACTGTCGATCGGAGGCATTACGAGGTCCTGATCGGTGGTCTCGATACGCTTGATCAGCGCACTCGCATCGGGCTTGCCCGGCACGATCGCGACGTTGCCGGTCACAAGCTTGCCGGTGGCGGAACGACGATCATCGAGCTGCAATCCGGCCCGCCGGGATGGGGCGTCAGGCCCGTGGCACTTCAGACACTTCCCGAGAATCGGTCGAATGTCGCGGTTGTAGTCGACCTTCTTCGGAGCAGGACCCTGGGCGGCAAGGATGCCGGCAACCAGAGGAAGCAGGGCCAACCCTGGAAGCAGCGCGCGGCGGACGACGCGGACCATATGACTCTAGCTTACGCCACTCCGCCCCAGATTCCTGCCTGTTCGCAAGAAAACTGGCATAGGACCCTTGACCAGCCATGAACGCGGTGCGGTAGAGTGCGTGCAACTCCCGAGAGGGAGATTTCACCCGGAGGTCTATGAACACTATGCCATCAAACCCTGCCCTCGTTCCTGCCCGCACCTCCGGCACCGCTCGCTGAAGCGATTTTAGAGAACCGTCCCTTCGGATTCCGGCTGCCGGCCTCGGTGCTTCGCCGTGCCTGCCCGACATTCCGAAGGAACGCATACCCTTGAATCCGAATCAACAACGACTTCTTGCCGATCTGCTCGCCGAGATGGACGCCAACGAGCGTCTTCACCTCCGCAAGCGCGCCCAGAAGCTCCGCAAGGACATCCAGATGCGCGAACCCAAACGTTCGCGCCAGGACGAGGAAGACGCCCGTCCCCGTCGCCCCGTTTCCCTCGAGGAGCTTATGCTCCGGCTCATCCGAGAGGAAGAGTCCGAGGACGAAGCCCCAAGTGCGACGGGACCCACGATCCGCGGCCAAGTCGTCGGGCTCACGAGCAGCCGCTGTCGTGTTCAGACCAGCGAAGGGCGTCTCGAAGCGCTTCTCGCGACCCACATCCTGCGACAAGCCCACTGCGCGATCGCGGTCGGCGACTTCGTCCGCGTCGAGCGAACCCAAGGGGAGCCGGCACGTGTCTTGCTCGTCGAGCCTCGACGGACCAAGCTCTCCCGCCGCGACCCTGGCCCGAAGATCGAGCGGGTGGTCGCGGCAAACGTCGATGTCGTCGGGATTGTCGTCTCCGTCGGAGAGCCCCCGCTCCATCCACGCCTCATCGACCGCTATCTGATGGCGATCCAGGCGGGCGGTGCTCGCCCGATTCTCTGCGTGAACAAGGTCGATCAACTCACGACCGAGGCACTCCAGATTTCGGAGCTCTCGAAACTCGTCCCGTACGACTGGATGGGGGACGATGTCGTCCTGTGCTCGGCGGAGACCGGCCTCGGCGTCGAGACCCTGCGAACGCGACTCCGCAACCAGCTCAGTGTTTTCGTCGGTCATAGCGGTGTTGGCAAGTCTTCACTCGTGAACGCCCTTGCCCCGGACTTGCGCCTTGAGGTCGGAGCCGTGAGCACAGGCTACGGCCGAGGAACCCACACCACGACCGCATCGACGCTTCACGAGCTTGAAGGGGGCATCCGCCTGATCGACACGCCCGGGATTCGCAGCTTCGGCCTCTGGGACATCACTCAGGAAGACCTCGCTGATTCCTTCCCCGACTTTGCCCCCTTCATCGAACGGTGCAAGTACCGGGATTGCCGCCACGATCGCGAGCCGCGGTGCGGAGTGAAGGACGCGGTCGAATCAGGCGAGCTGCACGCCTACCGTTACGAGACCTACCTCCGTTTGATGGAGGAGCTCCCCGCCGCACGGCGCCTCTGAAAGCGTCGAGGGGCGGCGACCNNGACCGTCGGTCGCCGCCCCTCGACAGGCACTTCAGTTCGGCCGCAGATAGTTGTCGAAGACGAACTGACCGATGTTCTGGCCCATGGTCACGCCGACTTCATTATCCGAGCGGAAGTGGATTCCGCCGTAAAGCCGACTGCTCGACGATTCGTTCGCCGCTCCACTGAACGAAGTGAAGTGGCGATCGGGGACGATGAAGCCCTCGGAACTGCTCGTGAACGAGATCGCGTCGGTTCCGTAGAACAGCGCGTGGATCGTCGCGGCTGATCCGCTGAACGTCGCATGTCCACTCGTGTACGAGGGAAATGGCGGGGTCACGATAAGCGGCGCCCACGTCGGGTCGCCGACCGTGTTCGGATTCGTGTCGGCGTCACCGAGTTGAATCGCGGTCACCGGTCGCCAACACGCGTACTGATACTTCATGTCCCAGCAGGCGATCCCCGCATCGGCCATCGCCATGTTGAGCAGCGCGAAGAGTCTCGCATTCTGAGACAGGCTGTTGCCTTGGGCCGCGGCAACCCCCTGGGCGATCCGGTTCCAGTGTCCGGGGGGCGTCACGGTCCCAGCACCATCCGCCCAGAACAGAGCGATGTTCGTCTGATCCTGGGTTCGGGTCACACTGTCCGACTTCCCGAGCGACTTGACTTCCGCGTACTCGGTTTCGTACTGCAGCGACGTCAGCGCCGGGGGCGGACCCATCCGAAACTGACTGCCGCTTCGGAGCGCGAACGGCACTACCTGTCCCCAAGCCGGCAACAGACCGGAGAGAAACGCGGGTGGGGTCGGTCGCCATATGCCGGGCGTGTTCGTCCCGACAAAGGGTCCTGGGTTGAAAGTCGAGCCGTCGTTCGCGCGAGCGAACAGGGCATCCTTCCCGACCGCATCCCCGTAGGCGAGGCCCGTGTACTTGCCGAGCGAATTCGGCATCTGGGCGAAGCGCATCTTCAAGCGGCCCTGAAGATAGGCGCCCTGGCTGGGGAACAGCGCGGCAAGCGTCCGATAGGCGGCACCGGCAGCGGCGGCCTCTCGAAGTGCGCCAGGCGGGGCCGGCAACGTGCTTCGGTAGGGAACATGGGTCTGGTCGATGCCGTTGACGGCATCGAAGATGGCGGTGTGGCAGATCGCGAGGGCGCGCGAGGCCATCGGAGGGTTCATGCCGGTCACCTTGATCGCACGAAGCGCCTCGGTGTTCCAAAACGTGACCTCATCGGCATGCCCCACGGTCAGGGCACCCCAAAGGCCGACGACGGTACATAAGACTCGTATTTTCATTCCTCAACTCCTTAGCCATGCCGGCCTGACACTTCAGACCGAGCCGTGTCCAGTATAAGACAAGTAACACGAGAAATCCAAATCGATCCGCTTGGAGTATCTCCAGGACGGCGCGTTTCAGCCGACAATCCCCTAGGTTTGCCGTCGGCGGGGTCGACGGTGAACGGGTATCCTCACCCCCCGGTAAGACCATGGCAGAACTGAAATACTACACGTCCGAGAGCGTCAGCGAGGGACACCCGGATAAGCTTGCGGACCAGATTTCCGACGCGCTCCTCGACGATTGTCTCCGACAAGACCCGACCGCCCGCGTCGCGATCGAAACCCTCCTGACCCGAGGACTCGCGGTCATCGCCGGCGAAGTCACGGTTGAAGGCTACGTCAACGTCGCCAAGATCGTCCGCGACGCAATCAACGCCGTCGGCTACACGGATACCGCACTCGGCCACGACGGAGACACCTGCGGTGTCATGGTCGCGATTCAAGAGCAGTCGCCTGACATCGCGGTCGGCGTCGACACCGGTGGTGCCGGCGACCAAGGCATGATGTTCGGCATGGCGACCAACGAAACGGTCGACATGATGCCGCTCCCCATTTCGATCGCCCACGCGCTGATGCGCAAGGCGGCCCACATCCGCCACAAGCATCCGTCCCTCGGCCTTCGCCCGGATGCCAAGAGTCAGGTCACGATCGTCTACGAGGGGATCGTCCCTAAGAAAATCGACACCGTGGTTCTCAGCCACCAGCACGATCCCAATCTCACCCGCGACGCGGTCGAGAACATCGTGATGGAGCACGTCGTCCGCCCGGTCCTTGCCGAGTACGAGCAGTACATGGCCGACGACATCAAGTACTACATCAACCCGACCGGCATCTTCNNAAAGACCCGACGAAGGTCGACCGCTCGGCCGCTTACATGGCCCGCCACGTCGCCAAGTGCATCGTCAGCGCCGGCCTTGCCGATCGCGCCCAAGTGGCGCTCGCCTATGCGATCGGTGTCGCTCAGCCTGTCTCCATCAACATCGAAACGTACGGTACCGAGAAGATCCCGGCCGCCGAGATCGAGAAGAAGGTTCGAGCCGCGTTCGACATGTCACCCAAGGGGATCATCGATCACCTCGGCCTCCGCGCGCCGATCTACAAAGAGACTGCCAAGAACGGTCACTTCGGCAACCCGAACTTCCCGTGGGAGCGCACCACGGACGCCGATCGCCTCAAGTAAGGCCGGCAGGCCCGCCTCCCGCGCCGGGCGCGGGAGG
>DKKT01000021.1 GCA_002455425.1 Chthonomonas sp. UBA6659
GAGAGGTACTGTCTAAACCCTGGTGAAATGCAAGATCCTCCCCTGATTCGGCGATGTTTCGTGCGCCGCATCGGGGGAGGTGGACCGCTCCCGCGGGACGGAGGGGGTCCGAGACGACCGCACAAACCAGAACCCCACCCGGTTCGCGGTGCTCACCGACCTCCCTGATGCCGGGCACAAGCCATCCCGTAATCACGGAGGTATCTCCGAATACTCATGGAATCACCGACCTCCCCATGCCGGGCACAAACCACTCCGGAATGAGGGAGGTCTCCGCGAACACTCTAACGCCTTGAGGCCCGGCGCGTGGCAGAATGGGCCATGTTGTACGGCGCGATCATCGGAGCGTTGGTCGGCTTGCTGGTGTGGCTGGCATGCTTCATTGCGGCCGGATTGTCGAAGGCCGGCGGACGTCCGTTTCCCGCGAACGCGATGACTTGCCTGACGATGCTCCCCCCGGCCGAGGCGTTGGCGTCGGTGCGGCGAGGCCTTCAATCTCCCTACTTCGTCGACGAAACCGGCACCACGTCCGAGGCCATCAGCCTCGCCTCGCCGCCCAACTTCATGAACTACGGTTTCTTCGTTTTCGTGCGCGCCCGGCCGCACCCGGAGGGCTCGACCCTAGTCGAAGTCGCTTGCACGTCGCGCAATCCGTTGCCGGCGGCCGTGCCCGCGCGCATCCAACAGGAGGCCCTTCAGATGGTGCGAACAGCCGTCAGCGGGGCGTAGGCGGCTACGCGATCCGGAGCTGGTCGACGACCGCCTCGAACAAGCTCCGCACGACCGCAGTGACGGCCTGGTAGCGAGCGAGGAGCGTGTTGCCATCTTCGAACCCCGACGCATGGGCGAGCCGGTCGAGTTTGTTCGGATTCTCGGGCACCAGGTCCTCCTCGTAGCCCAAGACAGCGAGGTTCATCCTCAGACCGAGCAGGAATTCGCGCGCCTCCTCGACCTCGAGCGCCTCCGCGGCGTTGAGGTAGCGACGAGATCCCGCCTCGCGGAGACGCTCGGCGAATGAGGGGCCGACGCCGCTTCCGAACGCGGCCAAAGACAGCATCCAATCGATGTCATCGAGCCCGCCCCATCCCAGCTTGACGTGCCGGCGCAGGTGCTGGGCGCGGACGCGCTCGCTTTCGATCCGGCGCTTCATGGCAAGGAGGTCCTCGAGCCTCCCGCGGTCGAGGGTCCGTCGCGCCGCAAGAGCGGACAGAGTCGCCGCTGTTTCGGGGCGGCCGAAGACCGGTCTCGTGCGGCTCAGCGCAAGGCGTTCCCACGGCTCCATCGTCGACGCTTCGTATTGCCGCAACCCTTCGTCCGTGGCGACGAGAAAGCCCTTTGCGCCTTCCGGACGAAGCCGGAGGTCGATCTCCAGGGGTGAGCCAAATCGGCGTAGGGTCTTGATCGCTTGATTCCAGACCTGAGCCGCCTGCTCGGCGGCGGCATGGTCTTCGCGGGGTCCGACAACCAAAATGAGGTCGGCATCAGACCCGAATCCGAAGTCCCCGGACGCGTAGCTCCCCAGGGCGACGACGTCGAAACGCGCGTCGTGGGTCTCGGCGAGGTGGCACAGCACTTGGTCGGTCCAAACCGTCATCGCCTCGCCGAAGGCGATCGCCGCCTGCCCTGGGCTCGCGCCGCCCTCTACCACGAGGGCCCAACGGCAGGCCGCCGCGAGCCGGGCGCGTCGGCAGGCACGCCCGACCGCCTCCAGGTCCGCACCAAGCGGAAAGCCCGGTTGCCACTCTTCGATTTCACCGCTGACAATCGACTCAGTGAGACCGACCTCGCTCTTGAGATCGTCGATCAGGGCCGGGGCTCGCCGGATTAAGGTGAGCATCCGATGTCGGCTCTCCGTGTTTTCGGCAACGGCGGCCCGATAGGCGGCGGGCTCGGGCATCGCGCCGAGCCAAGCGTCACCGATCGGGCCGAGATCCATCGGGACGGTGTCGTCCTCGGAGGGAGTTCGCAGCATGCCGTCAAAGATGGCACGAACGGACCATCGCCGGCCGACCAGGTCGGCCATGAACGCGTCCCAATCGCGGAATCCCATACTCCAGGACAGGAACCGCCGAGCCTCGGGCTCCGACGGCAGATCGTGGGTCTGGCGGTCGTCGACGAGTTGGCACCGATGTTCGATCTGTCGCAACGCGGTGTAGCACTCTTCGAGCGTCGCAGCCTCAATTGGCGCGATGAGTCCGGCATCGCGAAGTTTGCGCAGCATGGGGAGGGTCCCACGCCCCCTGAGTTCCGGGCGCGCCTTCCCGTGGAGCATCTGGAGAAGCTGGACGAGGAATTCGACGTCTCTGATGCCACCGGGCCCACGCTTGAGATCGTCTTCGCCTTTGAACCGATCGATCCGTTCCCGCAGTTCGAGCATTTCGGCGATCGCCCACTCGCCCCGCGCCCCCTGAAAGCAAATCTCGTCGCGCATGCGGTCCCAACGCTCGGCGATCGGACTTTGCACGAGCGGGAGCGAGCGGATGAGGGCGAGGTGCTCCCACGGCTCGGCGTAGCGTCGATAGTACGTTTCGACGGCGTGGATCTTGTTGACGATCGCGCCAGTGCCGCCGTAGGGACGCAGACGCAAGTCGACACGATAGAGGGAACCGCGACCCATGCGGTCTGTCAACGCGCGCCCAAGCACCTCCGCGAACCGGGATGCATGACGCTCCGACTCCGGAGCGACATCGTCGGGCATCACGTAGACGAGGTCGATATCCGAGCTGTAGTTCAGCTCGAGACCGCCGAGCTTCCCCATCGCCACGATTTCGACCGGGCACACCCCTTCGATCTCCTTCTCACGCGCGTACGCCTCCCAAGCAACGTCACGAAGCAGGAGGAGCGTCGCCAGCGCGAGATCGGACAGTGCCTCCCACACTGCTTCCTCTGGCCAGAGCCGCGCAAGGTCGTTGACCGCGATCCGAAGCGTACCGCGCTGTTTGAGGTACCGGAGCCGATCCAGCCGATGAGATCGTGAGATCGCCGCGCCAAGCAGCCGCCTCCCTTCCGACTCGAACGACGCGCGGCTCGGCCGGACTGCCAGCCCGGAGGGATCGAGAATCAAATCGCTCAGCTCCGGGTTCTGCACGAGCACATCCGCGAGCTGCGCGCTCGCACCGAAGAGCATGAGGAGGATCCGGGCCAGCGGAGCCACGTCGAGCAGGTGCTGCGCGACAAGGCTCGGGTGCCCGGTCGCGGCAAGCCAGCGCTCGAGACGGACAAGAGCCGCGTCCGGATTCGGGTTGCCGATCAGGGCATGCTCAAGTGGGTCGCGACCCCCGGGACGCCACGTTTCGAGCCGGGCGAAGATCGCCTCGGCCTGTTGAAGATCGTGGAACGGGATCATCGCACCTCAATTCGGGTGGATCCAGTCCGAGAGGAGTTCTCGGCTCAGACGGAAGGTCTGGGTCTTCTTCGCGCGCACGATCTGGCGTTCGATCAGGGGCACCAGTTCCTGGAGTCGCTCGACCGTATCCGTCGTCTCGAGCAGATGCTGCTTTTCGAGGTTCTCCAGGTGGAGATAGTTGGCGATCACGAAGCTGAGAGCGGTGGCGTCGGGCGGAAAAATAACCTGGATGTTGAAGTCGGGGCGGGCGAGCATCCCTTCGATCAGCGTCTTGAACGACGTCCGGGCATGGTCGACCAGCTCGTCGACCATCGGTCCCTCCTCCGCCTCCAATTCGATCACCGGTTCCACGTGCCCGACAAGATACTCCTTCGATTCATCGATCTTTCGAATCCGGAATCGCCGTTCGCCGTAGATCTGAATGTCCATCTTGCCGTCGTCGTAGTTGTAGACATGGACGATTCGGACGGCCGTGCCGACCATATAAGGGTCGGCGATGCCGCCGACCTCAGGGCCGTTCCGAATCAGGACGACGCCGAACGGAGCATCGTAGTCGAGGCAGTGCTGGACCATCGCTCGGTACCGTTCCTCGAACACGTGCAACTGGATCGTGGCGTACGGGAACAGGACGGTATGCAACGGAAAGAGGGGCAACGCCTCGAGCTCTCTGGCCATGGGGTTCTAAGAGCATTATAGCGGCGCGGAACCGATCGGGAGAACTTCGGGAGCGGGGAAAGCAGTCAAAGGGTAAGCTAAAGGAGTTCCCCCTTGCCTGTCGAGACGAAAAAAGCCATGCCGGAAGGAGATGCATCGTTAGTGGACGCCATGGACCTGCAAGCGCAGTTGGAAACGGCTCTGGGACGGGTTCTCGAGCTCGAAAACGAGCTCGCCGACCTCAGAAGTCGTAATTCTGCGCCCGTCAGTAAGACGTCGGCCTCCGAACCGGACGTTACACCGCTCAACGAAGCGGACGTCACCTTGCGTCGACTGGTCCAGCGGATCGCCATGATCCTCCAGGCCGAGAAGATCGTGATCATGTTCTACGATCGCGAGAGTGGCGATCTCGTGGGCATCCCTCCCGCTTTCGGTCTCGACGACGAGCACCTCAAGATCTTCCGGGTCCGCGCCACGAACGGGATCTCCGGCCAGGTCTTCCGTGAATCCGAGCCGGTGATCTTCCACGACGCGAACACCGATCCCCGGACCCAAAAGGACCCGTTTGCGCTGCTCCACGTCCTCAACGGCATCACAGTGCCGCTCGTCATCGAGAAGCGCGACGAAGAGAACCGCGTGATCGAGAGGACGGTGATCGGCGTTCTCCACGCCTTCAACAAGCGTCACGGCGAGGACTTCAACGACGAAGATGTGCGACTCCTCGAGCGCATGGCCCGCAACGTCGGCTCGATCATCGCGAACCTCCAGCTCTACCGCGAAGTCGTCGAGGAGCGCGAAGAGCTCCTCCAGACGTTCGAGTCGCTGACCGCCGGCCTCGTCTTGGTTTCACCCGAGGGTCGCATCAGCCAGATGAACAACTCGGCCCGCAAGATTTTCGCGGTCAACGCCGAAATCACCGGCAAGCCGTTCCGCGAGGTGATGCGGAGCGACGATCTCTCCGCAGTCTTCGAGACCGGCCTCCGGGGCGAGGAGCCGCCGGGCACCGAAGTCGTCCTATCGTTCGGTGGCTCGGACCGGATCTACCAGGTGCAGGCGGCACCGGTGCGCAACGAAGAGGGCAAGGACCTCGGGGTGGTCGCGATCCTGAACGACATCACCGAGATCAAGAACATCGAGCGCATGAAGAGTTCGTTCGTCGCGATGGCATCGCACGAACTGCGAACGCCGTTGACCGCGATCAAGGGCTTCACGAGCACGCTCCTGATGGACGACGGCTTCTCCCCCGACGAGCGGCACGAGTTCCTCATGATCATGGATCAGGAGTGCGATCGACTCCGCCGACTCATCGACGACCTCCTCAATACCGCCCGCATCGAGGCCGGAGAAAGCCTGAAGCCGAACTACACGCTGGTCGGCCTCCGTGACCTTCTCGACAAGGTCGTGATGATCCAGAAGCAGGCGACCAGCCGCCACACGATCGCACTCTCGGTCACGACCGACATCCCCGACGTCATCGGCGACCAAGACAAGATCGACCAGATTCTCACCAACCTCCTCAACAACGCGATCAAGTATTCGCCGAACGGAGGGGACATCATCGTCCATGCGTGCGTCGATGGAGACGACATCCTCATGGGCGTCGAGGACCACGGCATGGGTATTCCGCCCGACCACCTTGGCAAGGTCTTCGAGAAGTTCCACCGTGTCAACAACGAGGACAATCGCAAGATCTACGGCACCGGACTTGGCCTCTATCTGGTCAAACACCTGGTCGAAGGCGTCCACCTCGGAAGAATCTGGGTCGAATCGGAAGTCGGCAAAGGCTCGACGTTCTGGTTTCGGATTCCGAAGCACCTCGACATCGATCAGGCCAAGAAGATCAACGACTGATCGTCACCGGCGGAAGCGACGCCCGAATCGATCGTTCATGCGACGACCGAGCGCAATCAAGTTGAGAACCCATTGGGGTGTGCCGCGGGAACGCATCAGCATGTCGCGACCTGCCAGGTGCTGGGAGCGCTGGGCCTCGCTCGAAGTCCGGCTTTGTCCCACCAAGTGGGTGACCACCGCTTCGGGGACTCGCAGCGTCCCCAGACCCTTCCGTGCATAGTCGCTGCAAAGCTTGCTGTCTTCGCCGTACATGAAGATCCGCTCGTCGAATCCACCGAGTCGAAGAAACTCCTCGCGTCGCATCGCCATCGCCGCCCCGGTGACCCAATCAGGGTGAAGCGGGTCTTGAACGTCGGGAAGCCGATTGCGGAGAATCGAGCCGACCGTCGGGAACGCCCCGAAAGCATCCTGTTGTTCGGTACCGTCGCCCAGCAGGAGCCGTGGTGCGACCACCCCGACTTCCGGGTGCTCTTCGAGCGCCTTCACCAAGAGGCGCAGGCAACCGCGATGGAGGATCGCATCGCTGTTCAGCAGGAAGAGGATCGGCGCGGTCGCCGCGTGAGCGCCGAGGTTGTTCCCCGCCCCGAACCCGCGATTCGATTCCGCAACGATCAGCTCGACTCGCGAATCCCCCCCGATTCCCTCGCGAAGGAGCCGCTCGCTGTCGTCACCGCTCGCGTTTTCGACGACGATGACCTCGGCGGTCTCAGGCTCGCCGAGCACCGATCGGACCGCGTCGAGGGTCAGCTCGGGAGTACGGAAATTGACGATGATCGTGGCGACGCAGGGCGGACTCATGCCGGAATCGCTCCATCTTGCCATAACTCGCCCGGCCGGATATGGAAGAATCGTCCCGATGAAGTTCGGCGTTTCCGCCCTGCACGTCGCGACGCATGCGGGCTTTGCGAAGGCCGGGATCAGCCGCTATGCGATCGAGTGGGTCGCGGCCCTGGCCCGCCACGGCCAAGAGAACGCCTTCCACGTGTTCCCGCCGGTGGACTTCTCGATGCCATTAGCCTGGGTAGACCTGCCCCGACTTTCGGTTCACCCCGTACGCCGAACCCGCACCTACCTCGCCACGCTTGGGATGCGAAGCTCGTTCGGCGGATACGATTGGTGGCTGAATCCCGCCTACGATATGCTGGCCCGGTCCTCGGTCCCGGAGGCGGCGGTCATCCACGATCTCTACGCAATCACCCATCCGGAGTGGTTCGATCGTGAGCATGTCGAAGCGGCGGCGAATCAGATCGAGCGTGCTTGCAGAGAGGCGCGACTCCTCTTCGCGAACAGCGAGTCGACGCGACAGGACATCCTTGCCGCAACGAAGCGACGCCCCGAGGACGTCGTCACCATCTTCTGCGGCCCCGGCAACCTCGGAGCCCCGATCGATCTGGACAGCCTCGGCCCCGATGCGCCCCGCCCGCACGGTGTCCCCGAGGAGTCCTACTTCCTCGCCGTCGGAACCCTTGAACCCAGGAAGAACATCCCCGCGCTCCTCGCCGGGTACCGGGCGTTCGTCAGCTCGAACCCCGACGCGCCGATGCTCGCGATCGCCGGCGGCAAGGGGTGGGAGTTCGATCCGATCTTCGAATCCCTTAAGACCTGGGACCTCGAAAGTCGAGTGCGCTTCCTCGGCTATGTGCCCGACGAAGCCATGCCTGCTCTCTATGCGTACTCCGAGGGGTTCATCTTTCCGTCCCTCGGCGAAGGCTTCGGGATCCCGCTTCTCGAAGCGATGATCTATGGCACTCCCACGGCCTGCTCCGATCGGGGCTCTCTTCCCGAAGTCGCGGGTGATGCCTCATACCTCTTCGAGCCGACCTCAACCGAGGCGATCGCCTCCGCATTCGGCGAGCTCATCGCGCGCTCCCCGACACGGAGTGCCTGGGTGGCTCGCGGGCGCGACCAAGCCGCGAAGTTCACCTGGGACCAGGTTGCGGACAAGACACTCAGGGCGCTCGAGGAACGATCATGAAGATCGCGATCTGGCACAACATGCCCTCAGGTGGCGGTAAGCGGGCACTCTTCGACCAGGTGCGCGGACTCGTCGGACGAGGTCACGAAGTCCGTGCGTGGACAACGCCGCTTGCTAACCAAACGTTCCTGCCGCTCGGCGACTTGATCGAGGAGCGCATCCTTCCCTACTCGCCCCCGCCAGAGGGCGGCTCCGCACTCCACCGAATCAGCCTCACGCCTCGAAAAATCGAAGCGATGCACGCGCATTGCCGCCAGGCAGGATCGGAAATCGATGCGTGGCGGCCGGTAGTCCTGCTTTCGCACACGACCCCCGGAATCCATACTCCGCCGATCGCCCGGTACGTACATTCGCCGAGCGCCCTCTACCTTCAGGAACCGACTCGAGGACTCTACGAGGCCCTACCCGTCTTCCCGTGGATTGCTCCCGAGCGCAAGCTCGGTCCAAAGGAGTGCCTCGTGGACTGGGGACGGATGCGCAGTATGCGACTCCAAGTCCGCGAAGAGTACGACAATGCGCGCGCGTTCGACCGAATCCTTGTGAACTCGTTCTTCAGCCGTGAGTCGGTGCTGCGCTGTCTCGGCCTCGAACCCGAGGTGTGCTACCTCGGTGTCGATTTCGGCTTGTTCGAAGATCGGGGACTTGCACGGGAGCCGTTTGTGGTCGGGCTGGGCTCGATCCACCCCCGAAAGAACGTCACCCGGGCGGTCGAGGGCGTCGGTGCCGTCCGGAAGGAAGTGCGACCACCGCTGGTCTGGGTCGGCGATGTTGCCACGCCTGAATACGGACAAGAAGTCCGGGCCCTCGCTGAGAGCCTGGATGTCGACTTTCGGCCGCTCATCGGAATCACCGACGCCCAACTCGTGGATGTGCTCAACCGCGCCACGGCGATGATCTACTGCTCCCGCCTCGAGCCGTTCGGCTATGCGCCGATCGAGGCGAACGCGTGCGGTTGCCCGGTGGTCGCCGTCGCTGAGGGTGGGATTCGCGAAACCGTGATCGATGGCATCAACGGTCTCGTCGTCGACGGAAGCGCATCCGCCCTTGGGGCCGGACTCACGCGCCTCTTGGCTGACCCCGAGGCGGCCGCCCGGATGGGGCGGCGCGCCGGAGAGGACGTTCGCGCGCGATGGGCGATGGAGCCGGCCATCGATCGCCTCGAAGCCCACCTGAGGCAGATCGCGTGAGAATCGGTCTCGGCGGGCTCTACCTACAGTCCCAAGGGGCCGGCGTGTCACGGTGTGGGATCAGAGTCGCCGATGCCCTGTCCCGTTTGGAGCCGTCTATCGACTTCTATTGGCATGTGCAGCACGGATTCGAGCCGCCTCGCGAACTGCTGGACCGGCCCAACTTGCGCTTGGTGCGCGAGTCGCGAATCCGGACCTTCCTCCTGACAGGCGGTCTCTTGGCCAAGACCCGGGGTTACCGAGCCTGGATCGCTAGTGCTTACGACGTTTTTCCGTTCGCGCTCGTGCCCCAGGCGGCGATCGTCCATGACCTGTTCTGCTTGTCTCACCCCGAGTTCTTCACGGACGTCCATGCTCGTGCGCTCACTCACCAGGTGAACACCACCGCACGGGTCTGCAAGGTTCTCTTCGCCAACAGCCGGTTCACAAAGGAGGAGGTCGTACGCCTCCAGGGTCGCGCGAGCGACGACGTCGACGTCGTCTACCATGGTATGGGGAACGTTCAATCCCCCGTCGATCGAGCCGCCGTCACGCCCGCACAGCGGGCCGAGTGGATGATCCCCGAAGCGCCGTACCTGCTCGCCCTGAGCACCCTCGAACCCCGTAAGAACATGCCGCGATTGGTCGAGGCATTCGCACGGATCGCCTCTCAGCGACCTCACCTCCACCTCGCGCTCGTCGGCGGACGGGGATGGAAGGAAGGCCCGATCTTCGAAGCGATCCAACGCACCGGCCTTTCGGATCGGGTCGTCCTGCCCGGCTACGTCCCGGATGAAGCGATTCCTGCGTGGTACGCGTGTTCGGAGGCGTTCGTCATGCCGTCTCTGCAGGAAGGGTTCGGTGCCCCCTTGCTTGAGGCGATGGCGTACGGGGCACCGGTGGTCTCGAGCAACGCCGGTTCGTTGCCCGAGCTCGCGGGAGAGTTCGCGGTCTACTTCGAACCGGAGGACGTCGCGGGAATGAGCGACGCGATCGAACGCCGCCTGGCGACGCCCTTCACCCCGGCCGAACGCATCGCGGCTCAAGACCACGCCTCGGCCTTCACCTGGGAGCGAACCGCCGCCGGCATCATGTCCGGACTCCGCCGACGCGGGATCGTTCCGTAGCACGGACCCACCTGGTAAAGTCCCTTTATCGATGGTCGGCGCACTGCACGAACTTTCCGAGAGTCGCAACCTCTGCGCGGTTTACCCCGCCTACTGGGACGAGCGGTTCTACGTCGGCTGGGTTCTGAATGTGAACGAGTCGTTCTACACGATGCTCGCCCTGAACAGTTACGGCCATTCGGACGGCTTGGTCGTCGCTTCCGTCGAGGACGTGCGGCTGATACGGGAGTCCAACGACTATCTCAAGAGTCTTGAGCGGGTCGCAGGCGATCCGCAGGAAAATCTTCGGTTCATCCCCCAGCCCTACCCAGAATCGGTGCCTGAAGCGATCGAACGATGCCGCGAGCGAGGCGAGATCATGCGTCTCACGTGGCCGAACGGCCAATTGAGCTGGGCCCGAATCCTCGATTTCGACGATGAGACGGTGAAGTACACCGGGATCGACGCGAACGGCCGCGAAGACGGCAACATCTGGATCGCGTCCGGGGCCATCCGTGCCGTCGACCTCTACGGGAACTCCGTGCTCGACCTCGAGCGCAACGCGACCCTCCAGACCGGACGACTCGAAGACCTTCCCGAGGAGGACCGATGAGACCGTGGCTACCGCTGCTTCTGCTCGGCCTCGTCCCAAGCGCCCAGCCGGCGATCCTCGTCGATCGTGCCTGGAGCCCGACCCGTGGTGGTGAGACGTTCCCGTCACAGTTCACGGCGTTCCCAGGCGGGTGGCAGCTCCTCCCCATCGGCGCCGACGACTTCACCCTCCGCCAAAACGCAGACCTCCACGAAGTCGTGCTTTTCGGGTCGCTCGTCCCCCAGGCGTACCATTCCCCCTTCCTCGTGACACTGGCAACCGAGCCGTGTGGCGCTCCAGCGTTCGTGGGCATCGCCCAACCGAGCCGGCAAGCGGTCGGGGTCGATTCGACGGGCGCGGTCGTTCATCGACTCCGAATCCGATTTCCGTTCGTCGTCCCGCTGTCCGCAGGGAGACGCTACTGGCTTTCCGCCGGACCCCTGATTGCCCCGCCGACACGACCGGCTTTCGGCTGGTCGTCGCTCAAAAGGGTCATCGGACAACCTGCCCTCAGTTGTGTCGGCGGGGATCGCCTACCTCTGAACGGCCAGCTCCCCGGGGGCCGCCGGGATCTCGCGTTCGTCGTCGTCGGCGAGCCCTCGAGCGAATTTTAGATCGACGACGTCGCGGGTTTGAGCAGCACGTAGAGATCGGTGCGCACCTCTTCGACCGGCACCTCATTGCAGTCGTTCACATACCATTCGAAGCATGCGCCGTCGCCTGGCTCGCGACCGGTTTCGGACACGATCTGTCCGTCAAACCGTATCCAAGCGTCCCTGAGGCCGTCATAGGCACCCATGTGGGTCGTGACGGCATAGTCACCTCCGGCGATCGAGTCGAGCCGCAATTCGGTGGGAGCAGTAGCCGGAAGTTCGTAATCATCAGGAACGATGAGGCAGGCATCGGAGCGAAGTTCTTCAGGACTGGTGGTGTCGGGGTCGTCGAGAAACGTGGCGAGAACCCCGCGCATCGGTACGCCGAGCGGCCCCGCGAGGCCGAACAGACGATCGAAGGTTCCCCCGATCTGGGGGTACGGTCCGATGTGACGAAGCGCGATGATGCGCATCGACGAAAGAGTCTTGACTTCGATTTTCACTGATCGTCTCCGTGTAATGGGATGCGGGGGACGAAGCTTCCTCGGATGTCGACCCGTCTCGCTTCCCCCGCCCCCTCGCCCTTCGCAAAGCGTCGAAGGGCGAGGGGAACGACACCATGGTAGGCCAGGATCGCGTTGCCGTGCTTGCCGACTCGACCATGTCCATGAAAAAGCCGGTGACCTCGGGAGGTCACCGGCTTTCATCGATCAGTCAAGCCGGATTCGTGGCGAATCGCTGCGGCTTGTAGGTGGGCGGGATGTGGGGGACGGTCCTGATCTCCTCGCGCGTCGCGGTCGACAGCTGGTCGAGGTACTGGAAGAGTTCGAGGGCTTCCTCAGGGGTCCATGAGACGGACACCTCGAGGGGCGGGTGAATGATTTTTCTGTCGTTGTGTCTCATGGTTCTCTCACTGCTCAGCAGTTTCTATGCTTTGGACGCAGCCGGAGGTTCCTGGTCACACGAGATTGGGACCAAGGTCCCGGGCCCGGGAACCGGCGTGGCGATCACGCCGTCGAACAGGGCCTCAGACGGTCAGTGCCCTTCACGCCCGAGATAGAGTGCGCCTGGCCCGACGTCGTTGGGCATCGACGGCGGAAACGCGGTTTCCGGATACGCCCGGGCCAAATCCCGCAGGTCGATCGTGGCAGGCATCACCCCTTGGTCCATGCGATAGCCGATCGTGTAGTTCTCCTGCCGAATCTCGTGGATCAAGCTTGCCAGGTCGAGCTCCCCGCGGACGTAGTCGCGGACAATGTGCGCGAGAAGACGGGCGAAAAAGGCGCGCCGATAGGTGAAGTCGACGACGACATCGGCGTTGTGGCGAGCCGGAGCCACGAACACGGCGTAGCTGGGGCGAACAAAGCGCTGATAGCGATCGACGATCTCTTCGATCGTGGCGTTCCGCTCCGTTCGGTCTCGCAGAATCCTGCCGAGGAGACGCTGGTCATCGGCGACATCCAAAAAGCAGGTGAGGTCGAAGCGGGACACGATCGGCTCCCCAAGGACGAACAGACCTTCGACGATCACCACCGGCGTGGGATCCACCCTCTGGGCCCGCGGGGTCTGTCGCATCGTCCTGAAGTCGTAGCTTGGAACCTCCGCGACACGGCCCGCTCGCAGTGCGTCCAGATCGGCCAGCATCTGATTGAGGTCGAGATGCCCGGGATGATCGAAGTTCACGGCAGCGCCGTCGTCGTGTGTCTCGGTCTGGAAGTACGAATCCATGCTGATCACCGAGACCACCGATTCGCCGGCCATCCGCCGAATTTGGCGGGCGAGGTGAGTCTTGCCAGAACCGGATCCCCCTGCGATGCCAAGCATGATCGGTCGCGCGCTCATCCACTCCATGTTAGACGGGACAAGTACAATCGGTCTCATGCTCGATCCCCGCGTCACGAAGCTCGCCGAACTCCTGTGCACCCACTCGACCAGCCTCGGTCCGTCCGACAGTCTGCTCATCCACGCGTTCGGCATTCCGGAGGAAGCCGTCGCCGAACTCGTCCGAGTGGCCCAGTCGAAGGGAGCGAAAGTGGCGGTACGGCTCGAAAGCCACCGGATCAAGCGTCAACTGATGCTCGGGATGACTGAGCCCAACGCCTCGATGATCGCCGAGATCGAGAAGTTCGAGATGGAACAGATGACCGCGTACATCGCGCTCCGAGGCGGGGCGAACTACGCGGAGCTTTCCGATGTTCCGCCCGCCACGATGGCGATGTGGGACCGTGTCTACGGGGTGCCGGTCATCCATGAAACCCGCGTTGCCAAGACCAAGTGGTGTGTCTTGCGTTGGCCGACCTCGAGCATGGCCCAGCAGGCGGGCATGAGTACATCCGCATTCGAGCAGTTCTATTTCGACGTCTGCACCCTCGACTACGCCAAGATGGCCAGGGCGTGCGAAGCCCTCAAGGACCTCATGGAGCGGACCGATCAAGTGCGGATCCTTAGTCCCGGCACCGACCTGACGTTCTCGATCAAGGGCATCCCGGCCGTGCCCTGCGCAGGGGACTGCAACGTTCCCGATGGGGAGTGCTTCACCGCCCCCGTTCGCGACTCCGCGAACGGCGTCATCCAGTTCAACACCGTTTCCGTCTACCAAGGCACCGAGTTCAGCGGCATCCGCTACGTGGTCGAAAACGGCAAGATCGTCGAGGCATCGGCCGGCGCGAACACCGATCGGCTCAACGAGATTCTCGATACGGATGAAGGTGGGCGTCACTTCGGGGAATGGTCCTTCGGATTCAACCCCTACATCCTCCACCCGATGAAGGACACCCTGTTCGACGAGAAGATCGCCGGGTCGTTCCACCTCACCCCTGGGAACGCCTACGAGCATGAGGCCGACAACGGCAACCGTTCCGCGATCCACTGGGACACGGTGCTGATTCAACGCCCCGAGTACGGCGGAGGTGAGATCTGGTTCGACGGCGTCCTGATGCGCAAGGACGGGCTCTTCGTACTCCCAGAACTCCTCGACCTCAATCCCGATCGGCTCGTGTGATCAGTTCTCTTGCCGGATCGCACCGCTACCGGTCACCCGGGTGCTTGCCTTCGGCGACCCCGAGTAGAGGATCTGACCGCTTCCGGAAAGCACCGCATCGAGGCTGGTCTTGACGTTGGCCCGCATCTGGCCCGAACCGGCCAGATCGAGGTCGGCAGACAGAGCGGGGAGGTTCGATAAATCGATTTCGCCCGAGCCGTTAAGGTCGGACCGTACCCGGTCGACCGCGCCGGACGCCCGAATCTGTCCCGATCCATCGAGAATCACGTCGAGCCTCTGCGACTTGATGCCCCTTGCCGTCATGGAACCGCTTCCGGCCAAACGAAGCGAGGTCAGGGCCGGCATCGAAACGGTGACCTTGATCCCCTTCTTCGTGGAGTAATTGCCCTTGCCGCCGATATGGAGCGTCGAATCGCGGACCTTCGTCTCGATGAGGGGGACGATGTTATCGTCACCCCGGACCGTCACCGCAAAATGTTTCCCTACGACGATTTCGATGGTCTCCGAGCCGACGCCGACCACCCCGGTGAAACCGGATTCCTTGCGGTCTTCCGATTTGATCACCCCGGACCCTTGGACGTGCGGCTGGACCAGGTTGCAGCCAACGATGGGGGTAAGAACCAGAACAAGACCAAGCATGCGCATACGAACGGTACGAGCCCTGCGACAATCGAGTTTCGGCGGCTGGGACCTAAGAGCCGATCGGCACCCAGACGTTCTTCACCTGAGTGGCATGGCGCAGCAGCATCCGGAGATCGCCGTCCGCCCAATCGAACGGCTCGGTTTCGACCCAAGCTTGCTTCAGATTGCCGGCCGATCGCCGGCGCACGTCCGTCCCCAGCTCCGGAGCACCGAAGGCCCAGATCGCATCGACGTCGTCATGATCCGCGAGCGTGGGCACCAGTTCCTCGTGCAAGCCGGTGACGATGTTGAACACGCCGGCGGGGAAGTCTGACGCGTCCAGAATCCGATAGAGCTCGACGCCTGGGATCGGATCCAAGACACTCGGAACGGCGACGACCGCGTTCCCCATCGCCATCGCCGCTCCGGCAAGGGTCAAGAGCCCCAGAAGCGGCGCCTCGGGCGAACACACGATCCCTACGACACCGATCGCTTCGTTCCAGGTGTACGTCATGCCGCGGAGAGGCACGTCGTGGACTTGGCCATCGAACTTGTCGGCCCACGCCGCCCACTCGAACAGGCGTCGAATCGACGCCTCCATCTCGCGCTCGGAAACGGGGAGATCGTGCCGCACGCCATCGAGGTTCTCCGCCAGGTAGTAGAGAATCTGTGACCGGGCATAGCCCGAGGTCGCAGCCCAGCCCGCGGCGGCCCCTCGCGCGGCCTCGACCGCATTACGGATGTCCTTGCGGTTGCCTCGAGCGATATCAACAGCGTCGTACTGGAGGCTGTAACCGCCATCCGGTCGTACCTGCTTCCCGCCGATGAAGAGTTTGTGGGTCCGATCGATCGTCCCGTCGTTGGGAGTGGGTGGGACCGCCACGTACGGCTCCCGGATCGGGGTTCGCTTCGGCTTCAGATACTCCAGCAGCCCCTCGCGCCCTCCTTCCCGGCCGTAACCGCTTTCTCCGTAGCCACCGAAGCCGCTGGCCGCATCGAACAGATTCGAGCAGTTCACCCACACCGTGCCCGCCTTCACTTTGCGGGCGATCTCGAGCGACACGTTGAGGTTGTCCGACCAGACGCTCGCGGCCAAACCGTACGGCGTGTTGTTCGCGAGAGCGACCGCTTCCGCCGGCGTCCGAAACGTCATCGCCACGACGACCGGGCCGAAGATCTCGACTTGCGCGACCATCGAGGCCGGCTCGACACCGGTGAGGAGCGTCGGCGGGTAGTACCAGCCGTCGGTCGGACACGCACCCGCGGGCTGGTGGAGGGTCGCCCCCTCCGCGACGCCTTGGTCGACCAGCGCGCGAATCCGCTCGAGCTGCACCGGCGCGACGATGGCACCGATGTCGATCGCCTTGTCGAGCGGGTCACCGACGCGGAGCGTCTCCATCCGCCGACGCACCTTCGCGATCACCTCGTCGGCGACACCCTCCTGGACGAGGAGCCGCGAACCGGCACAGCAGACTTGGCCCTGGTTGAACCAGATCGCATCGACAAGTCCCTCGACCGCACCATCGAGATCGGCATCTTCGAAGACGATGAATGGCGACTTGCCGCCCAGTTCGAGCGACAGCTTCTTCGGGGTGTTAGCGGTGGCGACACGAATGCTCCGGCCGACCTCGGTCGAACCGGTGAACGCGATCTTGTCGACGCCGGGGTGGTCGACCAGGGCCTTCCCCGTTTCGCCGTCACCCGTGATGATGTTGACGACCCCGGCCGGCACCCCGGCGGTGCCGCACAGCTCGGCGAAGAGGAGCGCGGTGAGCGACGTGAACTCGGCCGGTTTCAGCACAACGGTGTTGCCGACCGCGATGGCCGGTGCGATCTTCCATGCGAGCATCAACAGGGGGAAGTTCCAGGGGATGATCTGGCCGCAGACCCCCACCGGCTCGAATTCGCTGAGTTCCGTGCCTTGAAGGGCCGCCCACCCCGCATGATAGGCGAAGTGCCGTGCGACGAGCGGGATATCGAGGTCACGAGTTTCGCGAATCGGCTTGCCGTTATCCACACTCTCCAGCACCGCGAACAGCCGCGCATGCTTTTGCACCAGCCGCGCCAGAGCGTACAGAACACGGGCTCGGACCTGACCGTCGCCGGCTGCCCAATCGGCCTGCGCTTTACGGGCGGCCTTGACCGCCTTGTCGACATCGGCGTCCGACCCCTGTCCGACGTGCGCCAACACGGAGCCATCTCTAGGACTATAGGTATCGAAGTGCTGGGAAGCCTTGATCCACTTCCCGCCGATGAAGAACCCGAAGCGGCGTTCGTGGCGATCGAGCCATTCCTCGACGATCGCAGCCCCTTCGGGGGCGGGACCGTACTCCAGCGACTCAAAAATCTCGCTGACGCTCATGAACTCGATTATGGCGGTCCGAACGCCGCGAACTGCGCATCGATCGCGTGGCGCAGCCGACCGTGAAGCGTGGGATTGGACGCACACAGACAGCTGAGGATCGGATCGGGGCCTGCGGCCAGGAGCGGCCAGTCGTCGAGCGGGCGGCCCCAAGCATCCGTGAAGGGGCAGCCAGCCACTTCGGCAATCAGCTTCGCCGCCGCGATGTCGTAGGGCTGCAAGCCGACGAACGGTCGATCCGGCCGTAGGTCGCGCAGCACCCGTCCGCCAATGTCGACGGCGGCGTCCATCTCCCCAAGCGCGACCTTCAGGACCGAAAAGGCCGTGCTTGCGTAGACGAAAACGCCTCCCCCCAGCGAAGATCGGTCGATGATCGGAGCAAGGAGACTCGCCACGGACAAACTGGGCCGTCCTGCGAGTTCGAACGACCAGGCCATCCGATCGAGATCGTGCACGTGGCTAGGCGGTGGCGCGACATGGCCGTCGACGAGCACGATGCCCCCTCGAACCGCCGTGACGCTTCGCGCGGACTTGATTTCGACCAGACAGGCGTGGGACACGCTGCCGAGCGTCTTCGCACTCGCCCACGGACAACACGCGATGGACACCACGCACATCTCGAGGCCGACCCGAGCCGGGCGCGTTCCATCGACGGGGTCGATGACAAGGAGGTACTTAGGGCTGTCTCGCACGACGAGACCACGGCCTTCCGTATAGACCGCTATCTCGGGGTAGGACCCGAGGGAGTCAGTGATCGCGTCTTCCGCGACTTCGTCGAGCCGAAACTCGATGTCACCGCTCGCGGAATGACGCTTGCCGTCCGTATCGACGCGGAGTCCGAGGATCGGGCGTACGGCCCCGCGCACACGCGCACCGACGTCCGCGAGGAGATCGAGGATCGCCGAATCGGTCATCGGCGAAGCTCGGTTACTCGGTGACGACCTTGATGTAGGCCCGGCGTCGGTCTTTCGCCGCGGCCGCGCTCACAAGGTAGCGAATGCAGGACACCACGCGGCCATTCTTGCCGATGACCTTACCCACGTCATTCGGGGAGACCCGTACGAAATACGTCGTCCCTTCACGGTCCTTTTTCTCTTCGACCTGAACCGCCTCCGGCTCGGCGACGACGGAGCAGACCAGGTGCTCGACGAGGCGATTCACGCGTTCTCCGACTCGGCCTTGGGCTCTTCGGCTGCAGGGGCCTCGACGGCCGGAGTTTCTTCGACGACCGCCACCGTTTCCTCGACTTCGGCCACGACGGCCTCAGGGGTCGGCTCAGAGGCTGGAGTCGGCTCGGGGGTCGGTGTCGGCGCGGGCTTCTCCGCGACGGCCGTCGCCACAGGCTGAACCACGCTCTCGCGCGTCATCGCACCGGTGCGCTTGTCGAGGCTCTTGTACTTGGCCCGGGCGCCCGGGCGCTGAGCGAAGAATTCGTCGAGCACCCCATGCTTCTTGAGGAGGTAGGCAACGGTCTCGGTCGGTTGGGCGCCGTTCAGCAGCCAGTGGAGCGCTCGCGTCTCCTTGATCGAAACCGTGGACGGCTTCGTGAGCGGATTGTAGGTGCCGATCACTTCCACAAATGCGCCGTCGCGGCCCGCGGTGCTCTTGGCCACCACGATGCGATAGAACGGGCGCCCTTTGGCCCCCATGCGTCTCAGTCGAATCTTTACCACGTTTGCTTGTCGGACTCCTCTAGGTCGCGTCAGCGCCGTCGCCCATGTTTCTTCATGCGCTTTTCCAGCTTGGCGAACTGCTTCATGCCCCGGCGCATTTCGTAGAGCTGCTTGACGAGGTTGTTGACCTCTTCCACACTCGTACCGGAGCCGGAAGCGATGCGCTTGCGGCGTGAGCCGTTCAGTATATCCGGATTCGACCGCTCTTTGGGTGTCATGCTGAGCATGATTGCTTCGATCCGGTTCACTTGCTTGTCGTTGACCGCGCCCAACGCCTCCTCCGGCACCATCGTCGCGAGGCCGGGAATCATCTTCATCAGGTTCTGGATCGGACCCATTTTCCGCATCGTCCGAATCTGGCTGAGCATGTCGTTGAAGTCGATGTGACCTTGCCTCAGCTTGCCCTCGAGCTTCTCGGCGTCCTCTTTTTCGATCGCGATCTCCGCGCGCTCGATGATGCCGAGGATGTCGCCCATGCCGAGGATACGCTGGGCCATGCGGTCCGGATAGAACACGTCGAGCGCGTCGGTTTGCTCACCAAGGCCGATGAAGCGCACGGGAACGCCGGTGGCGGCACGCACACTGAGCACCGCACCGCCACGAGTGTCGCCATCGAGCTTCGTGAAGATCGCGCCCGTGGTCTCGAGCCTCCCGTGGAAGGCATGGGCGACGTTGACCGCCTCCTGACCGGTCGTGGCGTCGAGGACCAGTAGCACTTCCGTCGGGTTCAACGCTCGCTTGATCGACTCCAGCTCCTGCATCAACGGCTCGTCGATCGTCAGTCGCCCGGCAGTGTCGACGATGAGCACATCGTTCATCAGGTACCGGCAGCGGTCAAGCGCCTTGCGCGCCACCGAGACCGGATCCGAACCGAGCTCGGCGAATACCGGAACCCCGACCTGCTCACCCAGCACTTCGAGTTGCTTGACCGCCGCGGGACGTTGCAGATCACACGCGGCGAGCATCGGCTTCTTGCCCTGGCCCAGGAGCCATTTCGCGAGTTTGGCGGTCGTCGTCGTCTTGCCCGAACCCTGAAGGCCGCACATCAAGATGATCGTGGGCGGCGCGGACGACCAATGGAAGCGAGTCTCCGTACCGCCGAGCAGTTCCGTGAGATCGTCGCGGACGATGCGGATGAGGGTTTGATCCGCGTTCAGGCTGCCATAGAGCTCTTCACCGACCGCTTTTCCCTTGACGCCGGCCACAAACTGCTTGGCGACCTGGAAGTTGACGTCGGCCTCCAAGAGCGCGACCCGCACTTCTCGCAGCATTTCAGCGACATCGGATTCGGTCAGGCGACCTTTGCGGCGCAGTCCGGCGAACACGCCGGAAAGGCGCTTGGTCAGGGAGTCGAGCATGCCCCCGAGTGTACCGGCACGAAAAAGAAGGGTCCCCGGCCGTCTGGCCGGGGACCCTTGTAACGAGAACAACCGGCTCTAGCCGCCTCGGCCGGAAAGGCTCTTGAGAGGTTTGCCCTTCATCGCCGTGTACTTCGCCTTCTGCTCGGCGGTGAGAACGTCATCGAACGCCTTCGACAAGTCGGATTGCATCTTCGTGAGCAGTTCGCCGACCTTCGAACGATCGCTACCCGCCTTGCGCATCTCCTCCATCATGTCCTTCATCGCCTTCCGCTGGTTCTCTTGAGCCTTCGCGATCTGGGCACGTTGGGCGTCGGTGATACCCAAGCCTTGCTGAACCTGGGGATCGAGAATGGCGCGGTTGCCGAGCATCTGGACCCGCAACTCCTCAAGTCGTTTCTGCTGAGGCTTGGTGAGCAGCGCGTTCACTTCGCCATCGAGCTTCTTCGCTAGCTTCCCCATCATCGAGCGACCGTCGCCGCCCTGGCGGCTCTCCATCGCCTTCGTCATTTCCGTCCGCATCGCCGCAATCGCCTGCTGGATCTTGTTCTTCTGGTCCGCGGTCAAGGCGAGTTCCTCTTGAACATCCCGGCGCATGACCACCTGTGCGATCCCTTCGTACGCGATCCCGCCACCCATCGAGCCCGACTGGTTCCGGCCCGGTTGGGCGTTCGTCGATACCAACATGCCCGCCATGAGCGCGACGACGAAAGCTGCTTTTCCGATCCACTTCATGCGATGCAACGTACCTCCGGAAACAATACGGCGTCTACCCGGCACGAGTGCCTGAAATCGGCCCATGCCACAATAGAGACCATGGCCGGCCATTCGAAATGGAAGAACATCCGCATTCGCAAGGGTAAGCAGGATGCCCTTCGCGGCAAGCTCTTCACCAAGCTCAGTCGAGAGATCATCATCGCCGCCAAAGGCGGCGGTGATCCCGCGACCAATTCGCGGCTCCGTGTCGCGATCGAAAAGGCGAAGGAGAACTCGCTTCCCGCCGACAACATCAAGCGCGCGATCCAGCGCGGAACCGGCGAGATCGAGGGGGCCGACTATGACGAAGTGGTGTACGAGGGTTACGGCCCGGGCGGTGCCGCCGTCATCGTCGAGACCTTCACCGAGAACCGAAATCGAACCGTCGGCGATCTCCGCCACGCGTTCACCAAATGCGGGGGCAATCTCGGGGAAAGCGGATCGGTCGGCTGGCAATTCAAGCACGTTGGACAGATCACCATTCCCCGCAACGGATATGACGAGGAGATGCTGACCCTCCAGGCGATCGATGCCGGTGCCGAAGACGTGACCGGCGATGAGCAGTATTTCTACGTCGAGACGGCGATTGAGAACCTCCACTCGACGAACGACGCCCTCGCCAAGTCTGGCGTCGTCGCGGAAGAGGTCGGTCTGACCCGGGTCCCCACGAACATGGCCACGCCGAGCCTCGACGACATGAAGCGACTGATCCGACTTCTCGACCTCTTGGAAGACCTCGACGACGTCAAAGAGACGTTTTTCAACGTCGAGATCCCGGAAGAGCTCTACGAGGAGTCCTAAGCGCCCCGACGCGGGCGTCCCATGAAACCCAACACCCGCACCCCCTGGCTCACGCTGGTCCTGATCGCGGCGAACGTCATTCCTGCGTTCGTGCTCTTCTTCGACCCGGCCGCGGTCGAGCGGCTCGGCTTTCGGCCCGATGCGCCCTCCCTGTTTGCCGCGCTCGTCGCCATGTTCCTGCATCTGAACGTGATTCACCTGCTCGGCAACATGGTGTTCCTTGCCGCCGTCGGGCCGTTGGTCGAAAGCGCGGTCGGATGGGTGCGGTTCTTCTTCGTCTATCTCGGTGGTGGGCTTGCCGGGACCTACATCCACGCCCTCATGCGGAGCCGGGCCGGCGATCACGAACCCCTCATCGGCGCGAGCGGGGCCATCGCCGCCTGCATCGGCTACGTCGCGATCCGATACATGGGGCGGAAGGTCCCGATCGCACCCCGCATTCAAGTCGGAGTCTGGGTCGTTGCCGCGATCTGGCTGGGTTTGCAGATCATCGGGGCATTCGTCCGGCTCGGCGATCCCGGTGGCGGCGTCGCATTCTGGGCGCACATCGGCGGGTTTGCGGTCGGGGTCGTGTTCAGCCTTGTCTTCAAGGCGCCGAACCTCGCGCACCAGGAGATCGGTCACCAGACCATGCGCCGGATGGCGGCCCGGAGCCCAGGCGCGATTCTCGCCGCCGCCGACCGCCATCTGTTGGACCACCCGACGGATGTGAAGGCATGGTGGGAAAAGGCCGACGCCCATCGGGATCTGAACGACACGGCCCATGAGACCGTCGCGCTCCTGAAGCTTTTCGACCTCACCAACGGGGCCGATCAAGCGGAGGTCGTCGAGCGTCTCGGCGTTGACGGAGCCCTCCGCCAAATACCCTCCCTGAAGCGCGTGACCGCGGCCAAACGACTTGAGCAAACTCACTTCCCCAGCGCCGCGCGCATGCTCTTCGAAAGCGTCGTCGCCGAGCCCCTCCGAGACGGTCAGCGCCCGGATGCGATCTTCGAACTGGCGCGCCTCGAAGAGGCTCAAGAGCGTCCCGAGCGCGCGGCCGCTCTTCTGGCGACACTGGTACGCGATCACCCCCTGCACTCCGCGACCGAGCTCGCCCGGGCCAAAGGCCTGGTGCCATGAAGGCATGGTGGCGTGGCGTTCGGCCCTACATCCTTGCCGGACCGATTTACGCCCTCGCCCGCCTCATCGGGGCCTGCCTCAGAATCGAAGTCGTGGGCTATGAGCAGGTTCGCGACCTACCGGGAAGCACGATCTTCGCCGGCTGGCATGGCCGAACCTTCACCGCGGCGACGTTCTTTCGGGGGCAGGGTGTTTGGACGATCATCAGCCAATCGCGCGATGGCGAGATGCAGAATCGAATCTTCACCCGGTTCGGGTTCCGAACGATCCGAGGGAGCAGTGGACGCGGTGGCGTCAAGGCGCTGATCGAGGCGATCAAAGTACTCAAAGCCGGGGCCAAGATGGCCTTCACCCCCGACGGCCCGCGAGGTCCGACCGGGATGGTCCAAGACGGCATCCTGATGATGGCCCAGAAGTCGGGAGCGGCCCTCGTTCCGGTCGGCGTGTCGGCCCGACGACGGCGCCTCCTCGGCACATGGGACCGCTACTTGATTCCCGGCTGGTTCACAACCGCGATCATGATCTACGGCGAACCGATCCACATCCCGCCCGAGGCTTCCGGACCCGAATTCGAAGCAATCCGCGAGCGATTCCAGTGGGAGATGCATCGCCTCGAGGCCGAGGCCGAAGTTCGGATGGGGCACCCGCCGATCAGCTGTGGCCAGACGCTGGACCTTTGGCGGCCCAAGTCCGACCCAAGCCGCGTCGATCCACGGGTCCAATCCGATACAATCGGAGCATGAGCCAAGCAGTCGACACCCAGCCCCTTCACTTCGAGACCCTCGCCCTCCACGGGGGCCAGGAAGTCGATCCGACCACCAAGAGCCGGGCGGTTCCGATCTACCAAACCACGAGCTATGTGTTCGACGACACGAGCCATGCCGCCCGCCTTTTCGCGCTGCAAGAGTTCGGCAACATCTACACACGGATCATGAATCCGACGACCGCCGTCCTCGAGGCGCGCATTGCCGCTCTCGAAGGGGGCACCGCCGGTGTGGCGACATCGAGCGGCCAGTCGGCGATCTTCATGACCGTCGCGTCGATCCTGGGAGAGGGTGACGAGCTGATCTCGAGCCCTTCGCTCTACGGCGGCACCTACAACCTGTTCGAGCACACACTCCCGAAGTTCGGCATCAAGGTTCACTTCATCGATCCGGCAGACACCACGGCGATGCGCGCGGCCGTCAACGACCGCACCAAGATGATCTTCGGGGAATCGGTCGGAAACCCCAAGCTGGACACCTTCCCCTATGAAGTGGCCTCGGCGATCTCCCGGGAGTTCGGGATCCCGATCGTAATCGACAACACCCTGCCGACCCCGTACCTGATGCGTCCGATCCAGCACGGTGCCCACATCGTCGTCCACTCCGCAACGAAGTTCCTTGGCGGACATGGAACTTCGATCGGCGGGCTGATCGTCGACGGCGGAAACTTCGATTGGAGCACGGGCCGATTCCCAAGCTTCACCGAACCGGATCCGAGCTATCACGGCTTGAAGCTCTGGGAGGTGTTCGGGAACTTCCCCGGCATGGGGAACGTTGCGTTCGCCATCCGTGCCCGAGTCCAGGGCCTCCGCGACATGGGTCCGTCGATGTCGCCGTTCAACGCGTTTCTCTTCCTGCAGGGCATCGAAACACTGCACCTCCGGATGGAGCGACACTCGACGAACGGCCAGCGTGTGGCCGAGTTCCTGAGCGCTCATCCGCGAGTCAATTGGGTCAATTACCCAGGCCTTCCGACGCATGCCGACCATGCCCGGGCGACCCGGTACCACGATCGGGGGATGTTCGGAGCGATCATCGGATTCGGGATCGAGGGTGGGGACGAGGCCGCGATGGCGTTCATCGACCGGCTCAAGATCTTCTCGCTCCTCGCCAATGTCGGCGACGCGAAATCGCTCGTCATTCATCCCGCAAGCACGACCCATCAACAGTTGACGCTCGACCAACAGCTCTCGACCGGCGTGTCGCCGGACTTCATCCGCCTGTCCGTCGGACTCGAGAACTCGGACGACCTCATCGCCGACCTCGACCAGGCGCTGCGAGGCTGAGGCGCATCGGCCGCCAGGCAATCCCCTGGCGGCAGGTTTGCCCTTGTGGCACGAAGATGGCCTTACCTCCGGTCCTGATGTACCACCGCGTGGCGTCTGCCCCCGTCGGAACCATCGTCCCGGGCCACTATGTTTCCCCGAGGACTTTAGAGCGCCACTTGAGACTGCTGAATGCGCGAAAACTGATAGCGCTATCCCCAGCCGAAAGTCGGGACGTGCATCGATCTGGGGTGTTGCTGACCTTCGACGACGGCTACGCCGACTTCGCATCCGCCGCCGCCCCACGCCTGCGCGAAGCCGGGTTCTCGGCGATCGTCTTCGTCTGCACGGGTCTTCTTGGCGATCACAACGCCTGGGACGTCGCCCTCGGCGATGTGCGAGAGCCGCTCATGGACGCCAAGACCATCTCCGACCTCGCGAAGGAGGGATTCTGGTTCGGCGTCCATACGTCACGACACGCCGATCTCACCGCCGTGCCCGAAACCAGGTTCGAAGACGAGATCTTCGGTCCGCGGCGTCGATTGTCCGAACTGATCGGGGCTGAAGTCGATGACTTCTGCTACCCCTACGGTCGCCATTCCTCACCCGTTCGCAAGGCCGTGGCCGATGCCGGTTACCGTCGTGGGTTCGCGACAGGTCGAGGGATTCTGGGAGATCCCTACGCGATCGGTCGGATCAATGTCCGCCGGGATACGACCGCTCTCGTCCTCGCCTACAAACTCCTGCGCCACCGCATGCGAGGCAGTCGTTGAGCCCCCTGACGATCGTCCAGGTCTGTAGTGCCCGGACGGGCACGTACGGGGCCGTGATGAGCCTGCTGACCCTCAGTGAAGGCTTGCGCGACGCGGGCCACCGGGTCGTCTTCGCGACCTTCCGGGGTCGCGCGTTCGGGGAAGAAGTGCGCCGGCGCGGGTTCGAAGTGCACGAAGTGGACTGCGGATTCAAGGTTTCGCCTCGCGCGGTGCTCCAACTTGCCCGGGTCTTTCGCGAGGTACGGGCGGATGTCGTCCACACCCATCTTTCGACGTCGAGCGTCAACGGGGCACTCGCCGCCCGACTTGCACGCCTACCTTCGATATCGACGGTCCACGGCATCTCCAACAAATGGTCCTATTGGTTCGCCGATCGGATCGTGGCCGTTTCGGACCAGGCCCGAAGCCACCTGATCGCACAGGGCCTGCGCGAGGCGCGCGTCGACCGCGTCTACAATGGGGTTACGCTCCCTGCACCCGCGCGGGAGCGGGTGGCCTGGCGTCACGACTGGGGCGTAGCCGAGAGCGTGCCGGTTCTCGGGACGGTCGCGCGGCTTGTCCCGGCGAAGGGCGTGGCCGACGCGATCCGGGCGTTTGCGACGGTCACGAGGCAACACCCCGGGTCCATCTTCGTGGTCGCAGGCGATGGACCGGAACGGGAAAGACTCCAGCACCTTGCCGATGAACTCGGAGTCGGACCGCAGGTTCGGTTCTTGGGTTATGTGCGCGATGTCGCCGGCTGCCTCAGTGCAATGGACCTGTTTCTCTTTCCGTCCCACCGCGAAGCGATGGGCATCGCGGTCGTCGAGGCGCTCGCCGCCGGACTCCCCGTAGTCTCGACCGACGTGGGCGGCCTTCCTGAAGTCCTAACCCCGGAGTGCGGTGTGCTCGTTCCCGCCCATGACCCCGGAGCGATGGCGGATGCGATTCGAGGGCTTCTCTCCCGCCAGGAATCGAGCGGCGCGTTCTCGGTCGAACGCGCCGCTCAGTTTTCGGTCGCAACGATGGTCGGCGAAACGATCGCCGTGTACCGGCGGGCGATCGCTGCGCGCGATCCAATGCGCCTCAGTTCATGCGAGCCGTCCGGACCAAACGATCGAAGGCAGGAGCCAGAGTCTTCTCGTCCTGCTTCCCCGGGATCTTGATGCTGAGCGCGAGCAGTCGGTTGTCTTTCGACTTCAGGAGCATGTAGCGCCGCTTGGCAAATCCCTTATCGTCGAGAACGGAGAACGAAGCCGCTTCATAACCCTGGGCCGTTTTCGTGAGCTTGTACGGCGTCGGGTTGCCGTCCTCCTCGCGAAGGATGAAGTACAGCGACGTCCGGTACAGTTCGTCCCACGAGTTCCGGGTCGGGGGTGCGGTCATGACACCGATCTCGGCGGCGCCCTTCTCCGGAGAGACCTTTCGCTGGCCGAACGACGTCTCGGCGCCGACTTCCCAGCCCTTCGGCACTTCGATCGTGTAGGAGGACGTTTCGACGCGCACGAAGCCGTCCTTGAGGTCGGTCGTGCGTGCGTCGCGCTGAGCGAACGCAGAGATCACGAGGGAGGCGAAAACAAGCACGGTGAAGAGCTTCATGGGCGAGTCTACGCTGCGTCGTTCCAAAACATCAGCCGTTGATGACGAATTCGTCGGTGGACTGGCGGACGAAGGACGGCGTTGTATACTGGGAGTCACCGCTTTCAACGGCGAAAGCGGGCAGTTTGCCCGCGACAAGGGTAGCCATGGCGGTTGCGTACGAGATTCCTCATACCTGGGAAGAACCAGAGGCGCTCCACGAGCTCCTCGAACTCGTGCGTGAGCAACGCTCGGATGCCAACCTCCGCCGCATCCGCTACGCGTTCTACGTGGCCGAAGAGGCCCATTCCGGGCAGGCGCGCGACTCCGGCGAACCTTACATCACCCATCCTCTCGCGGTCGCGATGATCTTGGCTGAACTCAAGATGGACGACGACTCGATCGTCGCCGCCTTGCTCCATGACGTCCTCGAGGATTGCTCAAGCATCACTCCGGAAACACTCCGAGCGGCGTTCGGCGAGGACGTGGTCCTCCTCATCGAGGGTGTGACGAAGCTGCGCATGAAGTCTCTCAAGGATGCGAGCCCCCGGCAGCGAGCCAGTGCCGAGACCCACCGCGCCGCCGAGAGCCTGAGGAAGATGCTCCTCGCGATGGCCAAGGACCTTCGCGTGATGATCATCAAACTCGCCGACCGGCTCCATAACATGCGCACCCTCGATTCGCTCTCACCCGAGCGTCGCACCCGCATCGCGGCCGAAACGATGGACATCTTCGCTCCGCTCGCTGCGCGGCTTGGAATCTGGCAGATGAAGTGGCAACTCGAGGACCTCGCCTTCAAGTATCTCCACCCCAAGGAGTTCCAGGAGATCAGCGACCTCGTCGCAAAATCCCGTAAGGACCGCGAGGAGGAGCTTCGGACCGCGATCGTGATGCTCAAGGAGCGGCTGGAGGGAAAGGGTCTCCGCAACGTCGAGGTGCAAGGTCGCCCGAAACACCTCTACAGCATCTTCAATAAGATCGTCAAGCACGGATTCGAGTTCGATCAGATCCTCGATCTGCTCGCGATGCGTATCATCGTCGAGAACGACTCCGACTGCTACGTGGCCCTCGGGATCGTCCACGATCTCTGGGTGCCCATCGCCGGCCTGTTCTACGACTACATCGCCAAGCCCAAACCCAACGGCTATCGCTCTCTGCACACGAAGGTGGTCGGGCCCCACGGCGATCCCCTCGAAGTCCAGATCCGAACCCGAGAAATGCACCAGATCGCCGAGTTCGGTGTGGCCGCTCACTGGACCTACAAGGAAGGCCCGAAAGGTGCCGACACCTCCAATCGGTTCAGCGAACTCCGCCGCCAGCTCTTCGATTGGTCGACCGATGCGACGACTTCCTCCGACTTCCTTCGATCGGTCTCGACCGATCTCTTCAGCGAACAGGTCTTCGTGTTCACGCCGAAAGGCGACGTCATCGACCTTCCTAAGGAATCGACGCCGATCGACTTCGCATTCCGGGTCCACACCGAACTCGGTCTTAGGGTCGTCGGGGCCAAAGTCAATGGCTCGATGGTACCGCTCTCGACCGAGCTCCAAAACGGGGACGTGATCGAACTCATCACCCGGTCGAACGCCCATCCCAGCCTTGACTGGCTCGAGTTCGTCAAGTCCGCCCACGCCCGTAGCAAACTCCGCAACCATTTCCGCAAGCGGAACAAAGGCGACAACGCCTCCCGCGGACGGGACGCACTCGAACGCGAGCTCCGGTCGCTCGGGCTTGAACCCAAGGAGTTCCTCGGCGACGACAAGCTGATGGCGATCGCGAAGACGACCTCTGACTGCGAGAATTCGACCGACGTGCTCGCCAAGGTCGGTGAGGGGTTGATGAGCGTGCAGAGCGTGGTCTCCAAGCTCCGCGGCGGGTCGCCCCAACAGCAGAAGGCAACGGCTGATACCATCCAGGTCTCGAAGGCGAAAGAGGGCCGACTCTCGCTCGCGGGCACGGGCACCGACAACGTCATGCTCCGAAGGGCGAAGTGCTGCGACCCGCTCCCGGGAGAAGACGTCACCGGCTACGTCACTCGCGGCAAGGGCATCATGATCCACCGCAAGGTCTGCCCGAACGCGCTCAACCTGCTTCTCTCCGAGCCCGAGCGACTGGTCAGTCTCGACTGGCCCCCCGACAGCTCGTCGTACTCGGTCATGCTCAAGATCATCACGGTCAATCGTCAGGGCCTGCTGATGGACATCTCGACGATCCTCGGCGAGGCGAAGGTGAATGTTGCGGCCGCGCGCATACGGACTCTGCCGAACCAGACCGCGGAGATCGACATCACCGTCGAGGTCCACGACGTCCAGCACCTGAACCAGGTCATGACTCGAATCGGCAACTTCGCGGATGTGATCTCGATTCTGCGCATGTTTGGGAGAACCGCCTCGAAATGAGGGCCGTCGTTCAGCGGGTGCGATCGGCCCAAGTCGAGATCGACGGCGACATCGTGGGCAGCTGCGGGGTCGGACTACTCGTGTTGGTTGCGGGGGCCGTCAGCGACACTGCCGAAAGCGCGAACAAACTCGCCGACCGTGTCGCCGGCATGCGGATCTTCAACGATGCGTCCGGGAAGATGAACCTTGCCCTGGCGGACCTCCCTCCCAGCGACGACCCCCAGATCCTCGTGATCTCGAACTTCACGCTGTTCGGCGACGCCTGGAGCGGCCGCCGACCGAGCTTCACGCATTCGGCACCCTACGATCAAGGCGAACGCCTGTACGAGGGCTTCATCGCGGCCCTTCGAACACTTGGGGTGCGCGTCGCAACCGGCATCTTCGGAGCCGACATGCAGGTGTCGCTGGTCAACGATGGCCCGGTGACGCTGATCGTCGACGCGTGACCTCGGGGCCGCTCCGCCGCCCGCCTCATCGGCCACCGACCTCGATGCCCCGGGGCGGATCTAGACGATCTTGCGAAACTGGTGCTTCCCCACCTTCAGGACCTTGCCGACGACGTCGCCCGGAGCCAGCGACGCATAAGGGTCTCCGACCTTCTCCCCATCAAACGCCACTGCCCCGGCTTGGATCAGCCGTCGCGCATCGCCCAGGCTCTTGGCCAGACCGAGCGCATGGACGAGTCTCGCTACGACCACCGCTCCATCCTCACGAGCGCCGTCGGGAATCATCGCCTCCTCGGCCTCGACCGGCTGCTTCCGCTGCGAGAAGGTCTCGACGAAGTACCGGTCGGCCTCTTCGCCGGCTTCCGGGGAATGGTAAAGAGCCACGATCTCGCGGGCCAAGCGACGTTTCGCGTCGCGAGGGTTCATGGTCCCCGAAACACATTCCGCGACGATTGTCTGGACCTCGTCCATCGGGACGTCGGTACAGAGTTCGAACCAATTGCCGATCAATTCGTCCGGGATCGACATCGTCTTGCCGTACATGTCGTTCGGAGTGTCCACCACCGAGACGTAGTTGCCGAGCGATTGGGACATCTTCTCCTTACCGTCGGTGCCGATGAGAAGGGGTGAGAGGATCACGACCTGAGGCTCGAGCCCGTAGTGGCTCATCAAGCTCCGTCCGACGAGGTTATTGAACTTCTGGTCGTTGCCGCCGAGCTCGACGTCGGCCTTGATCTCGACGGAGTCATAACCCTGGCACAGGGGATACAGGATCTCGTGCATCGCGATTGGGCGCTCTTCGCGAAGACGCTTCTCGAAGTCGTCCCGCTCGAGAATCCGGGCGACCGTGTACTTCGAGGCGAGGCGAATGACGTCCTCGAACGTCATCGCCCCGAGCCAGTCGCGGTTGAAGAAGATCTCAGTCCGGGCTGGATCAAGGATCTTGTAGACCTGCTCGCTGACGGCCCTGACGTTCTCTTGGACCTGTTCACGGGTGAGTTGCGGCCGCGTCTTGCTCTTCCCGCTCGGATCGCCGATCTGGGCCGTGAAATCGCCGATGATCAGGCACGCTGTATGCCCAAGCCGCTGGAAGTCGCGCAGCTTTCGAAGGACGACCGCCCAGCCCAGGGTCACGTGGGCCACGGTCGGGTCGACGCCGAGCTTGACTCTCAGCGGCTTTCCGCTCTCGAGTTTGCGGGCTAAGTCCTCTTCACTGATGATCTCGAGAGTGCCTCGACGCAGCAGCGACAACGGGTCCGTCACGTTCATGGAGACCGCTAGAGTACCTGGCGTACAATTCATGAAGACTTTCACCGGCGCGTCACAATTGGGTTGCGCTAGCGCAAACCTATAGTAACTGGCTCCGGCGTGAGGAGCTCGGTTTTTGCGTGGAGGATCTGGATGAAACGAGGGTTGTTTGTCATGGCTCTGGTCGGAGGATTCACCTCCTGCTGGGGTTTCGAGTCTGGAATGAGCGAGCTTTACCGCTACAAGGGCAAAGCTGACTTTCGCGTCGGAGGCGTCTCGGCCCGCCAGTTCGGGAGCCCGACTCCGCAGGACGACATCTTCAATGTCTATCTCCAGGACGCTCCGGTCGGGGCGACGGTCGTCAAGGCCTACGCCACGTGGAGCTACATGACCAACTTCCTTGGAGATGCCGGAGAGCGAACCATCAAAATCAACGGCAACACGATCGGCCCGGCAGGCACCTCCCTCTCCTATGGGGATATCGACCTCAATTGGCAGACCGCCTACGCCGTCACCTACACGGCTGACATTACGGCCATCGTGCAAGCGGGCGGGTTTGGTGCCCTTTACGAAATCGAGAGCGCGGTCGATGATCCCGTCTCGGGCGGCCTCGCAGAGGGCTTCTCCATCATCGGCGTCTACAGCCACCCGGATGAGCCGGACCGAGACGTGAGCCTCTACAAGGGCTACACCGGGACTCGAACCGGCGATGCCTCGGGAACCATGACCTTCGACCCCTACGACAACTCGACCCGCCAGGGGGTGCACTTCTTCCTGAACGCCCTCGATGGGCAGAAGGATGACGGGCCGAACGCCCCGATGACCGACGAATTCTATATCAACTACCAGAACGCCAGCGTCGAAGTCGGGGGCGAGGTCGGAAACGCCTGGCAGGGGAAGAAGCGGTACAACTTCATCGCGGGCGACCCGAACCACCTTTACGATCACGCCGACATCGACGTCGCCGCCTTCATGAGTTTCGGCGACACCAGCCTCTTCTGGGACACCGACGGCTTCAATGACTTCGGCAACTACACCGATGCGATCGGCCACAGCTTCGGCGCGATCGCCGTTCCCGTGCCCGAGCCGGGCACGCTGATCGGGGTTGGACTCGGTGCACTCGGCATTTTCGCTCGACGTCGCCGCGTCGCGGCCCAGAAGGAGAAAGGACGATGAAGCGCCTCACCCTTTTCCTCGTCGCCGGCGCGAGCTTCATGCTTGCCGCCCCCGCCCACGCCCAGTTCGAGATCGCCTTCCGGGCGGTCCAGCGCGTCACCGACGAGATCGCGCCGTTCGATCTGAACTCGGTCTCAGGGATCCAACGCGAACTACGCAAGCGCGCAGCCCGAGGCAAGACACCCGGATTCCTCGAGGCCTACCTGGAGTTCTTCAAGGCACGGGCCTATCCGAACGAGTCTTTCGATTGGAACCAGTACAATCTCGCCGCCCGCCAACGCGATGCCCTCCCGACCGCCCAGTTTGTCAAGCGAAAGGCACCGGGCACCCTCGGTACACCGAGTGGCGACTGGGCCTTCGTGGGTCCGACGAACACCAATCCAGCCTATCAAACCTTCTTTGGCGACCGAGCGATCATGGGCCGCGTCACGAGCCTCGCTTTTCCGCCCAATCCCAACCGGACGGCGGCTCGTTCACGCGTTCTCTACGCCTCGACCCCAGGGGGCGGCGTGTGGCGGACCAACGACGCCGGCGCGACATGGTCGAATCTCACCGATCTCAACGCGTTCTGGCAGAGTCTGCAGGTCGGGGCCGTCGCGGTCACGAATCAGACCCCCAGCAACCCGTCGACCAACACCGACATCATCATTGCCGGAACCGGGGACCCTCGCGGCATCTACCGGATGTACTCCTTCGGGGTCATGCGAAGCACCGACGGCGGCGCGACGTGGGAAGCACCCAAGCGACTGACCGCAGACCCGCAGCTCCCGATCACGAGTATCGTCGTCGATCCCGATCAGCCGAACCGGATTACACTGACGACCGGCGGAGCCGCAACCGCGACGGGGGACGGCGACAATCGCTATCCGCCGCCCTCCCGCCAAGACTACGCCGGGCAGATCTTCCAGTCCACCGACTGGGGGCAGTCCTGGACCGCCGTCGAGCGCACCGGCGCGTACTGGAGCCGAGTCTCGATCGGCGCCAAGGAGCGAACGGGCACGCGGCTCTATTGGGCCTGCGGATGGGACGGCGCGGGCACGGCCTACGTAAAGTTCTCCACGAATCGTGGCCAAACCTGGCAAAACGCGCTGTCCGTCCCGGCCCTCGCCGTCGGCAACGCGAACTTCGCGTCCCTCGACATCTCGGCGTCGAAGAACGCTCCGAAGACCGTGTACCTGATGTCGGGTCAGGATCGGGCCATCTATATCAGTGAAAACGGCAGTTCGACTTGGAGTCCGATCACCAACAACTTCCCGAGTCAGTACTTCACTGCGGCCAACGACAACTGGGGCCAGTCCTCCTACGACTACTACCTTGAGGCCGTGCCAATGCCTGGAGGCTACAAGGATCTGCTCGTCGTGGGACAGATCACCCTCGCGGCCGCGATTCGCGATGACGGGACCGGCGTCTGGAACTGGGTCGACATCGGTCGCACCGGCACCGGCGGAGCGCGGATCCACAACGATCAACATTGCATCGCGTGGGACACGCGCGATCCTCAGAACATGTTCGTGGGCCATGATGGTGGCGTCCATCAGCTGACGTTCGATCGTCGGGCCGCGTTCGGGCTCGGGGCATTCGCCTTCACGAACCGCTCGGCCAACCTGCGGATCACCCAGTATTACGAGGGAGCGTGGCACCCGACCGCCGCCAACACGATGATCGGCGGCACCCAGGACAACATGAGTTCTCGCTCCGCCGGCGGCGCGGCCACCATCAACAATTGGGAAGGCACAGGAGGAGGCGACGGCTCGGGAAGCGCGATCAGCTTCTCCAACCCGAACATCCAGGTGACGCTTGCCAATATCGTCGGCGCGTTCTACACCAACGATGGTTGGGCGACCCTCGGGGGTAGCTCCAATCTGGTCTCGAACCCGAATCGCTCGTTCTTCCCGCCCACGACGTTCGACGTCCTCGGCAACTTCTTCTGGTGCGACAACCAGGTGAACAAATACACGACCAACGGCACCAACATGAACGTGGTCGGGGGATGGGCCAATCTCGCCGTGCCGGGCGGCCAATACGTGACCGCCCTCGCGATCCCGCTCGCCGATCCAGACCGCATCTACGTCGGTACCAGCGGCGGTTGGATCTACATGGCCCGTGATGGCACCGATCTGCCCCCGACTTGGGAGCGAATCGACGACGGGCTCGGCGGCGACATCTCGCCGTTCCGCTACGTCACCGACATCGCCGTCAACCCGTTCAACCCAGACCAGATCGTGGTCAGCTACTCGGGCATCGGCACGGTCGGCGCGCCCGTAACCGATCACGTCTACCGCNNACCCGCTGCTTGGATGTCCTCGAGCCGCAGGCGACGCGAGTCTTCACCAACGTGGACACGGGCGCGGGCAAACTCCCCGACGTGCCCATCAACACGGTCGTCTGGGACAACGCACCTAATCCGGCGATCCCGGATTTCCACGTCACTCCCCGCAACCCGAATGCCGCCATCCCCGACAACAACCGGACGGGGATCACGGATACGGTCAACGTCAACACCACCGCGATCGAGATCGTGACCGAGGTATCGGTCAACCTGAAGATCGACGGCTCATGGAACGGCGATTTGTACGCCAAGCTCGAGAGGGGTGCCGAAACCGCCGTGCTCCTCAATGGCGTCGGTCGAAATGGGTCCGCTCCCGGCTACGATGACGATGGTGTCGATGTCTTCCTGACGGACGCCAGTCCGTCGCAAGGCGACATCCACACGTACCAGAACGTGACCGGTCCGCTGCCCGTCGGCGTCCCGCTCACCGGTGCGTGGCAATCGGACGGACGCAATGTTGGAATCGGCGTCGTTGCGAACGCTACCCCGCGGACCAACCGGCTCGACGTCTTCAACAACAAGTCGCCCAATGGCAACTGGACTCTGACCGTCTCCGACAACGGGGCCCTCGACAATCACACGCTCGTCAGTTGGACGCTGACAATCCGTGGACTCCGGGCCGACGGCACCCCGGTCACCCGGGTTTATGCAGGTGGTGACCTCGGCGCGTTCTACACGAATGATGTCGCCGGAGGCGTCGTCGCATGGCAGAACGCGACCCAGGGCCTCAAATTGCCGAACGTACAGGTCAACGACATGGAGCATGTGCCCGCGACCGGCTTCCTCAATGCCGCGACCTTCGGCCGTGGCATGTGGCGCGTCCCGATCGGGACCGCGGTGATGGCCGGCGCGATGTGCCGTCCAAGCCGATTCCAGGGTGGCGGGGCCAGAACCACACGACTCCGAGTCGTTCTCGCCGCTCCGGCGCCCATGGGCGGAGCGACCGTCACCTTGACCAGTGGCGACCCGGCCCGCCTTACGGCTCCGGCAAACGTCGTGGTGCCGGCGGGTCAAGTGACCGCAACCGTGAACCTCGTCTCGAACGTGGCCCCCGTGGCGGAAGTCACGATCCCCGTCTCGCTCCGCTACAACAACGAGCTTCGCCAGACGTTCGTCCGCCTGACACCATAGCCGATTGCTGGGTCGGCAAGCGAAGCGCACCGAATATCCCCCTCTCCCCACGAACGATGGGGAGAGGGGTAGGGGGTGACGGGCCTTTCTTACCTCTCCGCCCCTGGGGGA
>DKKT01000066.1 GCA_002455425.1 Chthonomonas sp. UBA6659
CCGAATCAGGGGAGGATCTTCCATAGAGATTCTCCTTCGTCTGTAAGGGAGTCGCGCGGATACCTCCCTGATGCGTCGTGCCCGGCATCGGGGAGGTCGGTGAGCGAAACGCGTGGGCTCAGTTCGGGCGGAAGGCGAAGTCGCCTTGTGTCACAGACCAATCGTTGCCGAAGAACCCCGCCGCCCGGACACCCCCGGTGCCTTTCTGGAGCATGTCCGACCCGATGAGGAGCACGTCCGGGAACGCGGCCCCGGATGTGAAATAGGGCGCGCGCCAACCCAGCCTGATGCCGTTGAGACCGGTGTCGGACACCGCGGCGACCGACGCCATCGCACTGTTCGGCCGAGGGCGCACGAAGAAGCACACGAGGTCGTCGCCTCGGTAGATCCGGTCACCGATGCGGGTCTCGCCCCGCCGGACCTGGACCGGCGAGTCTCCGAGGAGTGATCGCCAGGCGAGGTTGGTCTCGGCGTTGCCGTACAGGATCACCCCCCTGTCCGTGGTGTTGGCGGAGAGGAAGGCGCGATCGGTCATCCAGTCGATGGAGCCATTCCCTTGGTAGCCGAACACTTCGGCATCGAAGCGCGCCTTGGCATAGAGGGCGGCGTTCTCGGCCGGCGTACCGGCGGTCCCGATCACGAAGAGCATGCGGTGGCGGAAGGCGTCCTTGAAGGGGCCTGAGCGGACCGGGTTCTTCGTGTCGAAACCGGGCCGCCTGCCGATCGTCCAGCCACCGGCACGCTGCACGAGCCAGACCGAGCCGCCGCTCGGCCAGGCGACATCCTTGATCTCGGCGCCGTCGAGCGTGACCGTGAACGGCGTGCCCGCGGCCATCACCGGCGGTGTCCCCATGTCGAGGCGAAGGCAGGCGACGTTTTGGGTCGTACCGACGAATCGGCGCTGGTAGGGATCAACCCGAACCGTGGCGGAGCTGACGAGCATCGGTGTCGTCTGCTGCTCGATCGCGAGCCAGCGGTTTTGCGACGAGATACCCGGATTGGCGGTCGAGAACGTGACCTCGCGGACCTCGTCGAGCGCTGGGATTCGGCGACGGGCGAAGAGGTCGAACATCGGCGCCCAGTCCACGCACTCCGCTCCCGGCTCGTCGGAGTTCTCCCACCAGTGACCGGCGCCCTTCTGCTCGTAGAGCGTCCAGTCGCGGTGGAACTTCCCGAGCTCCTCGGCCATCTTGCGGGCCTCCGTGACGGGAACGTTGTCGTCCGCGTCGCCGTGGACGATGTAGACGCCTTTGCCGGTCAGGTTGGTGACGAGGCCGAGCGTGTCGGAGGGCGACGTCGCCCGGTTCAGGATCGACTCGATCGGGTCGGGCCGATCGTAGCGAGTGCCGCCGGCATAGGTGAAGAAGCTGATCCATCCCGCGCTCGGCCCGATTGCGGCAAACAGGTCCGGGAACGTGACCCCGAGGTGCCAGGTTCCATGCCCGCCCATCGAGTGTCCGGTCAGATACGTCTTCGAGGGGTCTCCTCTGAGGCGCTTGCGGGCGTCGGCGAGAACCTCGAGAGCGTCCAGACGGCCCCAGTCCTCCCAGTCGAATCCAAACGGCCTGCGGTTCGTGGCGGCCACGAGGTTGGCCCAGCGCTTGGGCGCATACGCTTCCGCTTGGCCGAGCGCTTCGACGCTCGCGCCGTGGAGGGACAGGACGAGCGCATCGGCGTTGTCGGTCTGGGCCGGGTTGAGGGCGTAGTACTGGACGCTTCCGTCGATCCCGCTGAGGAAGGTCCTCTTTGCGATCTGCTTCGGATCGCGGATACGGAGCCTGATCGCACCTCGGAACAGGGACCGATTTGCTTGGCGGAGTTCGAGCTCCACCTCGTACTGTTCCTTGTCCGGGTGTCCTGGGGGCGGGACTTTGACGCCGACCTTGCGGGTGCCGAGGTCGGCAAGCGTCGGGACCGGGGTGACCATGGGTTCGCGCCCCGCGGTCCGGGCGACGATTTCGGCCCCGGCCAGAGGCGTGTCTTGGGCATTGACGACGATGAGCCCGGCCCAAATCGGAGCGTTTTCGCCGCGCACCGCGTCGGGGAGGGTCGCGTCGCCCAAGTTGAAAAACGCCAGTGCCGGCGGGCGCTGAAGAGTGACACGCAGTCGTCCGCGGCGGGCGGGCATGACGAAGACGTTGTCTCCCTTGATGAGTTGCACCGGGGTCAGGGTCGTGCCGTACTGGTAAGGGTCGCCTGCGCGTGGAATCCCATTCACGTAGACCATGCTCGCTCCCGGTGCGTTCAGGATGGCGATGCGCCGATCGCCCGATTTGACCGGGAAGACGAACGTCCCGGTCTGGGCGGCCCTCCCTTCGAACCAGCCGTCGGCGTTGGCATTCGCTTTCTGCCAAACCAGCTCGGTCCCGTCTGGACCCACGAGTCTGTCACCGGGATGGGGGGTTCGGAAGCTGCCGTCCACGATCAACCGATCGATCGCGTCGATCCGAATCGGCGATCGACCCCCTCGCGAGGTCCCCGTGATCGAAACGGCCGTCCTCAGAACGTGAACGGGCTCGGGAATCGGCTGGAGGGCGGCGACGACGGAGAGGCTGAAGGCGACCATGCAAACATTCTGCCCAATGTGATGCGGGAGCGATTCTCGTTGCTCCGCCTGCTCGGGCATACTGGTGACATTGTGAAGAAGCCCTGGATTATCGCGCTCGTCGCCGTGGTCGTTCTCTGCTGTGGCGGTGGAGGTATCGTCACGTTCCTCCTCGTCCGAGCCGGAATGGACGTCATGGCGGATGCCAAGGCCTACGGGGACCAGTCGGTGACCGCGATCTGCACCAACTGGGACGCATCGGCCCTTTCGTCGCGGGCAACTCCGGAGCTCATTGCCCAGAATCCTGACGGCACGCTCGAAGGGATCGTGCAGACGATGAAAGTGGTCGGCCCGATGAAGTCCATCGAAAGCAGCTCGATCGGTGGGATCGAGGCCAAATCCGCGACGGGAGGCAAGCCCTTCACGCAAGCGGAGTACAAAGCCACGATCCTGTGTGAAAAGAGCAAGGTCGACGTGAAGCTGACGATTCTGAAGCGCGACGGTAAGTGGGAGATTCTCAACGTCAACTTCCAGGAAGTCAAGTAGTGGCCTCGGCACGTCGCGATCTCGGGGCTCCACAATAGGGCCTCGATGATTCGCGATGAACTTGCCCTGCGCTTGCGATCGGCGATGGAGCGACTGGTGGCCGCGGGCGAGGTGCCCGAGGGTGATTACGATCTGCCTGAGATCGCGGAGTCCAAAAGCCCGGAACATGGTGACTATGCCTCGAATTTCGCCCTGACCGCGGCAAAGAAGGCAGGGCTAAGTCCGCGCGAACTCGGGGAGCGGCTGCAGAAGGCTCTCGCCGCGGATGCGGCGTTCGAGTCTGTCGATCTTGCCGGACCGGGCTTTCTCAACCTTAAGCTGACGACCGCGGCCCTGATCGCCACCGTCGGCGACGTGCTTGAGCTTGGGGAGGCGTACGCGCGGACACGCGCCGACGCCCCCCGGCGGATCAACATCGAGTTCGTTTCGGTCAACCCGAATGGACCGATCACCGTCGGCTCGGGGCGAGGTGCCGCGTTCGGGTCGACCTTGGCCAACGTACTCAGCTCCGCCGGGCACACCGTGCACCGCGAGTACTACATCAACGACGGCGTCAACAGCGAACAGATGCGGCTGTTCGCCGAATCGGTCAAGGCCTTGGTCGAGGGCCGCGCGGTGCCCGAAAACGGCTATAAGGGCGACTACGTTCAGGCGGTCGCCGACGCGATCGGGGTGAGCGGGGACCACGGAACCGGATGGTTCCAGACACAAAGCCAAGCGATCATGCTTGCCAAGCAGCGCGACGATCTTGCCACGTTCGGCGTCGAGTTCGATACTTGGTTTTCCGAGCAGTCCCTGCATGACGGCGGCCTCGTCGATGCCTGCCTCCTGGAGTTGGAGGCGAAGCGCATGGCCGATGACGAGCCATACCGGACGGTCCTCAAGCTCGCCAAAGGCGGCAAGGTCGAGGAGGTCGAGCGCCAGGATCAGCCGCAAGACGAGGATGACGCCGACGGCACGGGCAACACGGTCTGGCTTCGAAGCACCAAGTTCGCCGACGACATGGATCGGGTTTTGCGGCGCAAAGACGGTCGCCTGACCTACATCGCCTCGGACGTCGCGTACCATCGCGACAAGTTCAGTCGTCCGCTGAACGCGGACAAGCTCATCACGGTGCTCGGGCCCGATCATCACGGGTACATCGGACGCCTCACCGCGGTGGTCGCTGCGCTGCTGGAGCGGCCCGATCAGCACGGCGACGGGACCCCGCTCGATCCGATCGAAGCCCGGATCTACCGGACTTCCGATGAGCGCGACGCCTGTGCTGCCGCCCTCGCCGAAGCAAAAGAGCGGCTCGAGGTCGTGATTTTCCAGATCGTACGATTTGTGAAGGAAGGCAAACCGGCCCCGATGCGCAAGCGGGACGGAAACATCTATGCCCTCATCGACCTCCTCGATGAACTCGGCAAAATCCAAGCCCCGGACGCCGATCTCGACGAGCAACGGAGGATCGGACGCGACGTGGCGCGCTACTTCTACCTCATGCGTAGCCATGAGACCCACATGGACTTCGACATCGATCTCGCGACGAAGCGCTCGGATGAGAATCCCGTGTTTTACGTTCAGTACGCGCACGCTCGGATCGAGGCGGTGTTGCGCAAGGCCGAGGAGGAGGGCCTTGTCCAGTTCGGAATGCCCTCACGCGACGTCCTGGGGCTCTTGACCGATCCGCGCGAGCGAGCCCTGATCAAGAAGATCGCCGATCTGCCGTGGGAGGTGCGGCGGTGCGCCGAGGACTATGGGGTTCACCGCCTCACGTCGTACGCGGTCGAGTTGGCCCGCGCGTACCATCACTTCTACGACGGTTGCCGAGTGGTCCAACCGACGCAACCGGATCTCAGTCGGGCTCGGATCGCGCTCTGCCGTTCGGCGCAGATCGGTTTGCGTGCCGTGTTCGGATTGCTGGGGATTTCCGCGCCCGAGCGCATGTGAAGCCTAGCGCGGGCTCGCCGGGGTCAGGTAGTATGTAAGTTCGCCGAGATACGCCGCCGACCATTGGGTCGTCTGCGTCGGACCACTACCCCATTATGGCAGACGTCAGTCTCTTTGATAAGATTCGCATCGGCATCGCGAGCCCGGAAGATATCCGATCCTGGGCCACTCGCAAAGACGGAAACGGCCAAAACGTCCTCTACGAGGTCAAGAAGCCCGAGACCATCAACTACCGCACTTTCAAGCCCGAGCGGGACGGGCTCTTCTGCGAACGCATTTTCGGCCCGGTGAAAGACTGGGAGTGCGCCTGCGGCCGGTACAAGAAGATCAAGTACAAGGGGATCATCTGTGAGCGCTGCGGCGTCGAGGTGACCCGAAGCAAGGTACGGCGGGAGCGCATGGGCCTCGTTGAGCTGGCGGCGCCCGTCTGCCACATTTGGTACCTCAAAGGAGTTCCGTCACCCCTCTCGCTCGTCCTCGAGATCTCGCCACGCCACCTCGAAAAGGTGATCTACTTCGCGAGCTTCATCGTGATCGAGCTCCAGGCGGAGGCGATCAGCGAGCTTCTGCCCTCGATCCGACAGGCCGTTGAAGAGGAGAAGCTCTCCATTCAGCAGAGCATGCGCCGGTTGGAGATCGAGTCGATCGAGCGGCTGACGACGGAGATGAAAAACAACCCGGACGAGTACTCGGACGAGACGTTCGTTCGGGACCGGATGAAGAGCAACTTCGACCGGATTCGGGCTGAGTATCGCGACGCGGACGACCGCCTCAAGGATTTGGACGTCGCCGTCGACTTGCTTGGGAAGCTGGAACCGAACCAGCTGATCGACGAGGACAAGTGGCGTGCGATCAGCAAGATGCTGGACGCCGTGGGTCGACGATTGAAGCAAGACCTGGACTTCCTCGTTCGGGCGAACATCGGTGCGGAAGCGGTGAAGGAACTGCTGAGGCATGTCGACCTGGAGCGTCTGGCGCGGGAACTTCGCCACGAGATCGTGGTCACCACCTCGCAGAAGCGGGCTCGGGCGATCAAGCGGTTGGAACTGGTGGAGTCGCTGCTCATCTCGCGGAGCCGCCCCGAGTGGATGATCCTCGACGCGATACCCGTGATCTCGCCAGAGCTGCGCCCGATGGTCCAGCTCGATGGCGGCCGGTTCGCGACCTCGGACCTCAACGACTTGTATCGTCGCATCATCAACCGCAACAACCGCCTGAAAAAGATCATGGAGATCCAGGCGCCGGAGTCGATCATCAATCACGAGAAGCGACTCCTCCAGGAGGCGGTCGATGCGTTGATCGACAACGGTCGCCGCACACGGCCGGTCGTCGGCTCGAATGCTCGTCCGCTGAAATCCCTGAGCGACATGCTCAAGGGCAAAGAGGGTCGGTTCCGCAAGAACCTGCTCGGAAAGCGCGTCGACTACTCCGGCCGTTCGGTCATCGTCGTCGGCCCGCACCTCAAGCTGCACCAGTGCGGTCTCCCGAAGGAAATGGCGCTGGAGTTGTTCAAGCCGTTCGTCATGAAGACGCTGGTCGAGCGGAAGATCACCCAGAACATCAAGACCGCCAAGCGGATGATCGACCGGATGCACCCGTCGGTCTGGGACGGCCTGGAGGAAGTGATCAAGGAGCATCCGGTCCTTCTGAACCGCGCGCCGACCCTCCACCGCCTCGGCATTCAAGCGTTCGAGCCCATCCTCGTGGAGGGCAAGGCGATCCAGGTTCACCCGCTCGTGTGCCACGCGTACAACGCGGACTTCGACGGAGACCAGATGGCGGTGCACGTACCCCTCAGCACGCAGGCTCAGGCGGAAGCACGAGTCCTCATGCTTTCGACCCAGAACCTGTTCTCGCCGGCGGACGGCCGCCCGACCTGCGCCCCGGTTCAGGATATCGTTCTCGGCGCGTACGCCCTGACGTTCATGAGCCGAGAGGGCCGCGACCGGCTTGCCGCACTTGAAGCCGCGCACGCGAAGGACCCGGAGAAGAACCCGGCGCCCTACATCTTCAACTCGCCGGAAGAGGTGCTCTTCAACCTCGATTCGCCGATCGGCGCCGGCACGTTCGGCTTGAACGATCCGGTCAAGGTGCGCATCCGCCGGCCTTTGTTCCGATCGGACGACGAGATCGACTACCGCGATCCCCAGACCGGGATCGAATACAAGTACGAAGTCACGACCGACGAGGACGGGGAGGAGCAGCGGGAGCTCAAGCCGCTCGAGCAGCACTGGGAGACCGTCGTCCTGACGGCGACTCCGGGTCAGATCATCTTCAACGGCGTACTTCCGTTCCCGATGCGTTACGGAAAGGACTTCCTCAACATCGAGCTTGGGAAGAAGGCGATCGCGGAGACGATCGTCGCCTGCCATAAGCTCATTGGAGACGAAGGCACGATCAAGCTCCTCGACGATCTGAAGGAACTTGGTTTCAAGTGGGCCACACGCTACGGGATCTCGATCGCCATGACGGACATGGATCCGCCCGAGCGACGCGAGGAGATTCTCAAGGAAGCCGATACCCGATCGACCCGAATCAGCGACCAATACCGGCGCGGACTCCTGACGTTCAACGAGATGACCCAGAGCCTCATCAAGCTCTGGACTGAGACGTACGATCAGATCGGTAAGGAGATCGTCGCGGGCATGTCCCAGATGAATCCGCTCTCGATCGTCACCGTCTCCGGTGCCCGAGGTTCCGTGAAGCAGCTCGCGCAGCTCTCCGGAATGCGCGGGCTCATGTTCAACCAGTTCAACGAGGTCATCTACGAGCTCCCGGTCAAGAGCTCGTTCCACAAGGGCCTCTCGATGCTGGAGTACTTCGTGACGACCCACGGGGCCCGCAAGGGTCTGGCCGATACCGCGCTTCGCACTGCGGACGCCGGCTACTTGACGCGACGTCTCGTGGACGTCGCCCAAGACGTGATCATCCGTTCGAAGGACTGCCAGACGAACGAAGGCGTTTACGTGAACCGCATCGTCGACGAGGGCGAAGTGATCGAAACGATCGGAGACCGCATGTACGGGCGTGTCTCCCTCGCGACGATCTTCGATCCCACGACCAAGGAGGCGATCGTCGAGTACGATGCGATCGTCGAACCTGACCAAGCGGTGAAGGTCACCGCCGCCGAAAACCTGTTCGTCGCCCGCATGGACGCAGCCGAAACCGAAGAGGAGAAAGAGAAGATCGTCAAGGAGTTCGAGGGCCTCGGCTTCGTCTTCTCCGATCACGGCAAGCTCTCGGTCAAGCTACGCAGCCCGCTGACTTGCGAACTCGAACAAGGCATCTGCGCGAAGTGCTACGGCATCGACCTGTCGAGCCGCAAGCTCGTCGAGGTCGGTGTGGCCGTCGGCATCATCGGCGCCCAGTCGATCGGCGAGCCGGGAACGCAGCTCACGATGCGCACCTTCCACACCGGAGGCGTCGCGGGTTCGGCCACGATCGCTCGCACGAACCAGTACAAGACCGGTAAGTTCATCAAGCAGTTCTTGGAGGACTTCGGCACTGCGACGGGCACCGACCTCAAGGAGTTCGATCCGACCAAGCTCCTCGAATCGCAGGAGGGCGCCGTCAAGGGGCTCTTCGTCCCGAAAGAAGAGAAAGAAGAGGACCCGAACGCCAAGAAGAAGCCGGTGCGGCAGACGAAAGCCGCGCAGAAGGCGCTCGAGCGGGCCGACACCGAGTCGAAGAAGCTTTGGGATCGATCCCGAAAGACCTTCTTCTACACATGGACGGGTGAGTCGAGCGGTATCGTCCGCGTCGAAGAGATCTTCGAGGCCCGAAAGCAGCCCCGAGGAAAAGCGATCATCTGCCCGGTGACGGGTACGGTCGCGGAAATCCAGGACTCGCAATATGGTCGCTGGGTCATCGTCGACGCCGAGGTTCAGGTCGCCGGACCGATGAAGGATGCCTACCTGGCCGACAGCCAGCCGTGGGCCGGAACCGAGGCGGAAGCCGCCCTCGATCGCCTGATCGGGCAGAAGCTCACGACCGCTACCCTTCAGGTCCTGCGCAAGCACAACGTGCAGTCGGTTCGGGTGTTCTATCCGATCCTCGTTCCGCCGCTCGGCCAGCTGCCGATCAAGCGGGGCGGCAAGGTCATCAAGGGCGACCCGCTCACGGTCGGTCCGCGCGATCCGCACGAGGTCCTCGAACTCGCCGGCGCCGACGCCGTCTACGAGTACTTCATCGAGAACCTGCAGAGCGTGTACAAAGCGCAGGGCGTCGATATCAACGACAAGCACATCGAGGTCATCATCCGGCAGATGCTGCGCAAGCGGCAGATCAAGGAGCCGGGCGACACCCCGTTCCTGCCCGGTCAGATCGTCGATCGCTTCCGGTTCATTCGCGAGAATGACAAGGTGCGCCAGCTCATCGCGGCAGGCCGCAAGATCAAGTACACGGACCCGGTGTCCGGCGAACAGGTCGAGCGCGACCCGAAGGAGGCGACCGCCCAGTGGATCCTTCTCGGTATCACCGAGGCTTCCTTGGCCACCGACTCGTTCCTGTCGGCCGCGTCGTTCCAGAAGACGACCCGCGTCCTCACCGAGGCTGCGGTGCGGGGCAAGAAGGACGACCTCGTCGGCCTCAAGGAGAACGTGATCATCGGTCGGCTGATCCCAACCGGTACCGGCGTGCGCCAGTATCGCGATGTGACGATCGAAGTCGATCGCTCGGCTCCGAGCTGGGCTCACCAGTCGCTCACCGCGCTGGTCGAGACCGACGATCGGGCTCCGGAAGACGATCTCGGCCTTCTCGGCTCGGTGTCGCTCGCGGATATGGCGAGCACCGAGTTCGAACAGGAAGGCGAGTAGGAACGCGGCGCAACAGTAAGCCCCCTCCCGCATGCGGGAGGGGGCTTCTTTAGTTTTTTTGGCGTCAGCGACGCCGGATTTCGCGCAGGATCGCCTCGATCTTCCGGTCCTGCGCCTCGAGCCGCGCCTTCAACGTGCGATTCTCCTGGCGGAGGGCTTCGATCTGGTTCTGCTGCTCCTTGACACCTTCGACCAGCACGGCCGTCAGTCGACTGTACTCCATGCCGATGGCATCGACACCGTTTTTCTCGTAGCTGACGATCTCGGGCAGTACTTTGCCCACGTCCTCCGCGACGAAGCCGATGTCGGGCTTCCCATCGTCTTGCCATTGGAATCGGACACCGTCGAGCGCCTTGACGAGTTCCAAGGCGTTCGAGAGGGGCCGGACCTGGTCCTTCCATCGCCGGCTTGAGGATTGGTTGAAAATGCGGGCGTAGATGTCTCCATATCCGCCCGAAGTGTATTGGAGCGACAGCCGGCGATCGACGTCGTTCGCGAGGCGAACATTGAAATCCGAGTTCGCGGGACCGAAGTCGATGAACGGGAATCCCTGCTTGATCTCAAGCGTCTGAACGGTCGCCATGCCATTCACTTTCGTATCGCCCTCAACCTCGAGCGCTGCTTCCCCGGGGAAGGTCCCGATGCCGACCCCTCCGTCCATTCGAATGCCGTAGTCTCCGCTCAAAATCAGGTAGCTATTGGCACTCTCGACGATTGCGTCGAACGCTGCTGCGCGAAGCACCAAGATAGTGCCATTCGAGAACGTGTTTGATATCTCGTGCTGAGTCGTAAACCCTGCCCGGTGATAGAGTATCCCGTCCGACATTCTAAGTTTGCCACCCGTGATTTTCGACAGGCTGTTGCCATCCGTAGCCAGCTTCTTGCTTGTGATAGCCTCGTCCGGAACGTTGAGAGCGAGGTTAGCTTGCCCCGAGAAGATCGACCATGGCACGCTGACGATCGGCTGGCGCGGACCGACGCTGGTCCCGGCGATCGAAATCTGGAGGTAGGCGATGCCCTGTTGGAAGACGCTCTGGGTCAACGCGGGCATCCCTGGGATCGAGGTGTCGCCGAGCATCACCGAGAAGATGCCGCCGTTCCNNTCGAGAGCGGCCCCGCCGGGGGCCACAGACGCGTCCCTCCCGAGGCGCTCGGGAAGATCTCGAACGCGACGCTCGCCGTCGGGCTGGTCAGGGGCAACCCGTTGGGCTGGGTGAGGCGCCCCTGATAATGGACCATCATTGGGGCGGACTGAGCGTGGGCGATCACCCCGGTGAGGGCGAGGGCGGCCACGGTGGCGAGATTCCGGAGGGCTTTCATCGTTTTGGATTCTCCTCGTCAGCGGGCGGCTTTCGACTCGAGCGCGCGGAGCCGCGCCTCGAACCCCGCGTTTTGGCGGCGGAGCCGCTCGTTCTCGCGAGTAAGCGCCCCTTGGTGCTTTCTCAAGGCGTCGATCTGGTTCTGCTGCTCGCGGATCGCTTCTGTGGCTAGCGCGTCGAACTCGGAGGTGCTAAGGCCCTTGTACGTTTCCGTCATTTGAGAGACCCAGTTAGGGAAAACGGCCTCCACTTCTTGAGCGACGAACCCTACCCTTCGGCCAGGCGGAAGGCCCTTCAAGAGCTCCTGACGATACTCGTACGAATGGCCATGGAGCGATAGGAGCCTTGGAAGTGCCGATTCGATCGGTCCAAGATTCTTCTTCAGCCGACGGTCCGACGGACTATTCCAGGCAGTGGTTCCTCCGGCCGGGCCATTTGAATACAAGGTATAAGTCGCGCTTGGTCCGCCGCCAACCCCTAGCTTGTTCGTAAAGTAGGAGTTTCCATCCGATTGAATTCGAAACCGATGCGTCAGTGGAAATCCGACTCCGGGCCTGGTGTAGAAGTCCAAGCTCCCGACCTGATCCGTACTCCCGAAGACCAGACTTCCCTTGATCGAAGCCATCGGGCTGCCAGCGTAAGCAGAAAAGGAGAGTTCGCCGCCTGCGCCCCCCACATTCCCGCCTTCGCTCAATTGTAGAGTCGTAGAAGCGACGTTCGTCCCGATGCCTACGTGGCTGTTGGGGCCGATCCACATGGCGGGTGATACGCCTGTGGCTGGAAACGCAGCGATATCGAGCCCACCGTTGAAATACCCAAACCGGAAAGACTGTGTCTGGGTGTTGTTCCGAATGGCCAGCCCCTGCTCGTACGCGCCTGGGGAGGTGCGAATCGTAAGCGGGTCAAGCGCCGACGCGCCGTATAGGGACACGAAACCACTCAGGAGATTGATCTGCAAGGGGATTCCGGAGTAGTTTCCATTGGCGTAGCGAAGCAACTTGAGATCGTCGTTACTGCCCCCAACATCCGATCGTTGTCCCCAGACCCATGAGTTGCCATACCCAACGCGGTTGATCTCCAGCGACGGATTGTGACCTCGAATCCTTAAGTTGCTACTATTCCCGACCACATCAAGATAGCTAACCTGGTTTGGATCGCCAAAGGCCGTGTAGGGGGCGACGCCATAGAGTCCATTTCCTGGCGCGTCGAGATAAAGCCTCCCTTCCGAGACCTTGGCAAGGGAGGTTCGATCCAAGGCGAGATCATTCGATCCGACGGTATTGTCCTGGATCTTGGCCGACGTGACCGCGTTATTCGCGAGCTTCGGCGTCGTAATCGCGCCGTCGATCACGGTGTTCGCCTGCTGGGAAAGGATCGACCACGGGACGCTGACGATCGGCTGGCGCGGACCGACGGGTTGGGCTTGCCCATGAATCGAGAGTTCGAGGTAGACGATTCCGGTCTGGAACACGGACTGGGTGAGTCCTGGCATCCCGATCGACGTATCCCCAAGCATCACGGAGAAAATGCCGCCATTGCGCAGGATCACCGGTCGTGGCCCGGAATCCCACAGCGCCGTGCCGCCGGAGGCGGTCGGGAAGATTCGCATTGTGACGGTCGCGGTCGGGGTGGTCAGGGGCAACCCGTTGGCCTGGGTGAGTCGCCCCTGATAGTGAACCATCATCGGGGCCGACTGGGCGTGAGCGGTGATGGCCGCGAGCCCGAGAGCGATCGTGCCAAAGAGTCTCTTCATGGTCTTCATCGTCAATCTCCCGATCGTTCAGCGGCCGATGCGCGCTTCGAGCGCCTTTAGCCTGGCGTCGAGTTCCCGATTCTTTCGCTGCAGCCCCTCGATCTGGGCTTGCTGTTCTTTCCCCGCCTCGATTAGCAGAGCCACCAGCCGATCGTATGCGACGCCAATGGCCTTGCCTTGCTGATCTACGCTCACCACTTCCGGAATTACTGTTGCCACATCTTCTGCGATCAAACCGATATCTTCGCCGCCGCCTTGGGTGGACTTCCAGCGGAAGCGAACCCCCTCAAGACGATTCAGAAGTCCGATCGGATTGCTGATGGAACGAATCTTCTCTTTCAGGCGGCGTGAGGAGTAGTTATCCCACCGATTCGCGATTCCACGCCCGGTAGAGTCGGCAATGTTGGGAAGCGTTAAGGCGTACGTCCCATTGTTATCACCGTTGATCGAAACCTGATTGCCCCGAATGCGCCCTGCAACGTGAAGAAGGGAGGCAGGATCCTCCGTTCCGATTCCGACGCGTCCCTGAGGCGTAACCACCATGCGGCGCACTGAGCCAGTTTGAAAGATCAGCTTGTTGCCCGCCGCGATCCCAGCTTCGCTCCAATGTTGGAACGGGTTGATCCAAACTACGGTTCCGTCTTGATACAGAAGCGTGCCGTTGATTCCGTGCATCCAGCCGCCCATGAAAAGGTCTTGGAGTCGTGCGTTGCCGTTGACATCTAGGCGTTGAGTTGGGCTGCTCGTACCGATGCCGACGTTACCCGAGATGAAGGCGTTGCCGACTCCCCAATCCTGGCCCGAAGGGGCGTATCCTACAAGAAAGCTATTCGCCGTGGAGAGTACCTGTGCGGACGAGACCGCAGAGAACCTCATGCCATACCCTTCCACGAGTCGGACGCTCGCTCGGCCGTCCGGAGCGGAGCCTCCACCCATGAAGTAGAGGCCATTCGTGGCAATACTCCCAAATGTGTCAGTGGAAAGGGAGTAAGGCAACGCAGGGGAAGCGAGGTAGTTGCTAGTGAGCTTGGCAAGGGACGCCGCATCGGAAGCGAGCCTAGTGCTGTCTATGGAGTTGACGCTGATCTTCGGTTGCGAGACCGAACCATCTGCCAACTTCGGTCCCGTGATCGCTCCATCGCTGACGGTTTCTGCCATGTAGGCAAACGGCACCGTCGCAATCTGCTGTCGAGGCGTAAGAGGCGGTGAACCTTGGGGTTCAATCTCGAGCCATGCGGAGCGGAGCAAGCCGTTCAACGTAAAGACCGAAGGCGTAAGGATGGGCATGCCCCCGCTTCCGAGAAGCACCGAAAAGACGCCTCCTCGAACGGGTACGGTGATGGTACCGGAGTCCCAAATTGGGCTTCCGCCAGTCGGCCCGCCAAACAGCCGCAGGGTCAGCGTGACGTTTCCATCGGCGATCGGATTGCCCGTCGCCGTGGTCAACCGCCCCTGGTAATTGATGAAGGATGGGACGGCTTGCCCGTGGGCGAAAGGTGTGCCGGCAAGAGACGCAAAAGTCAAAGCCAAAGCTAGGGTCAAAGTTCTGATTTTCTTATTCATCGTGATGTCCTCTTAGGTTTGATGCCTCTCCGCTTAGTTCACTTTCCGAACAGCCCGAACGCCCTTACCGTGTTGGCCCAGAATCCGTGATTCATGACCAACTGGGGGCTGATCGATTGGTCGCGCCGGAGGGCCGGCAGATAAGGGTTGGCGACGATCGGCTCGCCGAAGGTGCCGTCCACAAAACTGAAGGGTGGGGTTCCAGAACTGACGCTCATCCGCCCGTGACCCGCCGAAATCACCGATGTGGATAGGGTCCACGGTCTTCCATCGCCGTTCGCCCGAACGAGAAGGACCCCGTTGTCGTGGGCGCCGGTGATGGCACCGTCGCCCCAAAAGACTGCCGTGATGAGGTAGTCGATGTTGGCCGGGTTCCCCGGGACATCGAAGTAGACACTTGCCATCCCGAAGTCGTCAGTTCTAACGGGCGATCCCTTGATCGGAAGACTTGGGAAACCGGGAATGCTGTAAAGGAAATGGATGGCGGCGCCTCGAATCGGGGCTCCAGTCGCCGCCACGTTGAGCTGACTACTCAGCAGCACTCTCTGTCCTGGCCGGACGGCGTAGAGCGAAGTGTTGAAGTCATTGTCGAGGGCCAGAGCCAGCGTTGCGTTCGCGGTGGTAGTCAGGGTGGTCGTATTGCTCCCACACCCGGCGAAGTACGGATAGGTATCCCCCGAAAGTCTGCCTGAGTAAACGGCGCGCAACGTCCGTACGCCAACGCCGAGGCGCGGATCGATGTTCCAGTTTGTCGTCGCCACGCCCGAGGCGTTGGTCGTTGCCGGAATTCTGAAGGTGTCACCTCCGTAAGAGACCTCGAATTGGATCTCCTGATTCGCGAGAGGCTCATTCTGGGCATCGTTTGTGGTCAGAGTGCCCTGGAGCGTGACGTTGCCCGCCAGTGTGCCCGTCGCAGGGAGAACGACGAGCTTCGTTGGCAAGTTGTTGACGAATACGAACGTGCTGACCGAGGGGCGGTTGTAGCCGCCGAATACTCCCCGGACCTCGATTCGCTTACCCGCGTCTTGACGGGTGAACGACCTGCTGATCGCAGTGCTGGTGGAAGAATTGATCGGGATCGTAACGGGAATCTGCTCGCTGATTCCGGGCCCAATGAGGTCTATGCGCGGCGCGTTCTGGCCTGTTGGTGAGATCTCTGCCCGCTGATCTTGAGCATAGGTGCCATTTCCGGTTCGATTGAGGTACTGCAGCTCCAGCGTCAAATCCGTGGAAGCCCCCGGGTTGAGGTTGAGGACGGTCGAGCGCACGCCTCCGATCGCCAATCCAGGGTTGCCGTCGCCAAAGGTAATCGCTCGGGCTACAACGGCTTGGCTGCGCTGGTTGCTGTTCGCACGACCGATGAGCGCAATTGAGGGAACTTGGCTGAGGTTCGGATCCGGCGAGAGGGTCTCGAAGTTGTTGAGGCCACGCGCGGAGCGGATTTGGCCCGATGTATAGCCGAATTCGGATGACGCGCGCCCAAAGTTGATCTGCAACATCGGGCCAGGCTGTCCCGCGATGTCGAGGTCGATGACGAACGGCCTGGTTACACCGAAGTCCTGGGACTCGCCGACCAACCGGCCGTTGTCGTTGATCGCGAAGGCCGAAGAGGCACTGCCTATCCCGCCATCCAGACTTCCAAGCTCCACCAGATTCGTTCCGGCCGTCGACAGAAATGCCCGGCGAAGGCTTGTGAAGGTGATAAACCCGACCATCTGGCCGGAGCGATTGACTCCATAGGCGATCGACTCACCCGTAGCGTTGGGTGGCTTGGGAAGAGCCTGCGCCGTCCAGTTCCCCGCAACCAAGGTCCACCGTGCGGCGAATCTCTGTCCATCAGAGCCGGTGACGAACCCACACGCATAGACGTTCGAGCCTGGATCACCGGAGTCTACGGAGAATGCGTGGCTCGCATTGTTGGCGAAGGTGACGCTACCGATCGGGGGCGGATCAGGCAAGGTGGTCACTAATCCGCTTGCAGCTCTGAAGAACGCTCGGGGCACCCCTGACACGAGCCGGTAGCCGACGATATTGCCCTGCTCGTCAATGTCCTGGGCTCGACCGACCCACGTGGCATCGAGCGCAACGCCTGGGTCGGTCGGGGATAGCCATCGAACCGGCCGCTCGACGCCACCGAACACGCCATATCCGACAATCTGCTCAGTGTTGTTCAGCGCCATTGCGACGCTTGCGGTCGATCCCGGGAGAGCCAACACCGCAGGACGAAAGTTCGCCGGAGTGCTATCGGGATTGGTCAGGCCGAGATACCAGTATATCGCTTGGGGAAGACCCGTCTCTGACGTGCTCTGCCAGCCAACAACGAAGTTATCGTCGTTGACATCGAACGCCTGAGAGGAGCCCGCTCCGTTATTGGGAGCTCCAATGTAACGCAGGTTGTACTGATCCTGGGTGTATTGTCCGTGTGCGCCGCCCATGGTCACCAAGACCAAGATGGCCGCAACGCATCCCACTTCAAAGAGTCTTCGCAACACAAGTATCCCCCTGAGGTGATTTTCGAAGCGCTGGTGATGACCGTCGCCCCGAGATTCATGGTCCTTCCGGCGGTTCGAAGGCTGTGACAAGGATCGCACATCCGTGAAACGTGGACCTCGCCTCCATCTCTCCGGACTCCACTATACATGACTTTCTTGCAGGTGCCAAATGGGGCGTCCGGTCTCGACTCCGGGGGCGATGTCGGTGTCGCCGGCCGATATGGCGAGCACGGAGTTCGAGCCGGAAGGCGAGTAGGAACGCGGCCCAACAACGCCTCCTCCGGCATCCGTGAGGGGTTTCCTTCTCTCTTGGCGTCAGCGACGTCGGACTTCGCGCAAGATCGCCTCGATCTTCCGGTCCTGCGCCTCGAGCCTCGACTTCAACTCGCCATTCTCCTTGCGGAGGGTCTCGATCTGGTTCTGCTGCTCGCGGAAGGCTTCGACGGTAAGGGCATCGAATCCCGAATCAAAACTAATCGTCTTGTAACCGTTCGGCTTGGTCACGACCCACTCTGGGAAGGACTCTTCGACCTCCTGGGCAATGAAGCCCCTTCGCATCCCCGGACGTTCGTTGAGCGCCTTCGGGTCCTTGAATCGGTAGTTGACGCCTCGAAGCGACAACAACATCTGGAGGGCGTCGTCCAGGGGTGAGATATCCGTCTTCAGGCGGCGGTCGGAGTTGAGGTCGGCCCATGGGCCTCCACCAGGCTTGAGTGCCGTGCCACAGGTCATGGTCAAAAGGCCGGTGTAAGAACCGATGAGGTTAAAGCTCCGGGCATAGAGGCTGATATCTTGATCGGCTTGTGTACTGACGTTCCAGTTTGCACCGCTACTGTGACCGAACTGGAGCGTTTTCCCACCGTCACCCTGGATGACCAGCTTGTCTTGCGGGTTCGTCGTACCGATGCCGACGTTGCCCGTGCCCGTATTCATCGTGAGGCCCCAGCCGGCACCTTTGCCGCCGTAGAGCCCAACGTATCCTCCTCCCTCGTCCGTGAGCCCGATGCCGCCCGCATCGTTGTTGCCGCTATCGTTGAAGAAAATCCCGCCTGGATATCCGGGAATCGTGTCCGACCGGATCCTCCCATTGACTTGGAGCCGCGCGGTACCGAGGTAGGGCTCCGGTCCTATAACGACGGCCGTTGTGACGCCGTTGGTCGCGATCCGTGCAACTCCGCCCGTCACCAGAAGAAGGCTGCCGGCGTCGCTGGCCAGCTTGTTGCTGGTGACCGCCCCGTCCGCCAACTTCGGCGTCGAAATCGCTCCATCCGCGACGGTGGTCGCCTGCTGGGAGAGGATCGACCAGGGGACGCTGACGATCGGCTGGCGCGGGCCGACGGCGGTCCCGGCGATCGAGATCTGCAGGTAGGCGATGCCCTGTTGGAAGACGCTCTGGGTCAACGCGGGCATTCCCGGGATCGAGGTGTCGCCGAGCATCACCGAGAAGATGCCGCCGTTCCTCAGAACCACCGTATAGCTCGAGAGCGGCCCCGCCGGGGGCCACAGACGCGTCCCTCCCGAGGCGCTCGGGAAGATCTCGAACGCGACGCTCGCCGTCGGGGAGGTCAGGGGCAGCCCGTTGGGTTGGGTGAGGCGACCCTGATAGTGGACCATCATCGGGGCCGATTGGGCGTGGGCGATCACCCCGGCGAGGGCGAGGGCGGCGACGGTGGCAAATTTGAGGAGAATGGACTTCATAGCGGAACTTCCTTAGCGAGCCACCTTCGACTCGAGCGCGCGAAGCCGCGCCTCGAACCCAGCGTTCTGGAGGCGAAGCCGCTCGTTCTCCTTGCGGAGGGTCTCGATCTGGTTCTGCTGCTCACGGATGGCCTCGACGGTCAGGGCATAGATGCCTTCTGGGTTCAGAAGCTTGTAGCCGTTCTCAGCCTGCCGCACCCACTCCGGGAACACCTTTTCGGTCTCCTGGGCAATGAAGCCCATTTTGCGACCAGGATTGTGCTTGGCCATATCCATGGTGTCGCGCCAGGCAAACGTCCTTCCCTTGAGCCGAAGCAGCCTCGACAGTGGGTTCTCGATGTCCGAAATGTCCTTCTTCAGGCGCTGATCACTCCACGCATCCCATAGACTCGAGTTATCTCGCTTATTGGCGCTTCCGTAGATTGAAAGCGTGGCTCCGTTCGGTTCGCCATCACCGATCGCGACAGCTCCGTCGAGGCGTATCATCATCCGTCTCACGAAGCTGTTGCTGGAGGTAGCCGGCCGTGTCCAGAACTCCAGATTGCCGACTTGACCGTTCGAGTCTCCTAGCGACAAGGCACCCTTGATGTATGCGAAGACCGTACGCGAATTTTCTGTCGATGGATAGGCAGAGAAGTTCACGGCGCCACCTGCGTTTGCAGTATTCCCTCCGTTGGACACAAGTAAGTTCCCTTCAACATGGAGGCGCTCCTTCGGGGCCGAACTATTCACACCGACGTTGCCGGTGGAGTTCTGTACCTGGAGGGCGATCCCCTGGTACCCTCCAAGAACGTAGCGAAGAAGCTTGAGGTCACTGTTGTTGCCGCCGACGTCGCTTCTCTGTTCGAGTGTGAACGCCTGTCCGAAAGGCTGCCGGTTGAATTCGATTCCACTTGGCACTCCTGGCGCCCCCAGGAAAGAAACTCGACTTTGACTGGAATCCCCCCAAACGATAAGCCGATTGGCTTCGGACTGCAAGCGCCCGTTCGTGATCTTTCCCAGAGAGGCGAGGTCAGTCGCGAGCCTAGTGCTGTCTATCGAGTTGACGCTGATCTTCGGTTGCGAGACCGAACCATCTGCCAATTTCGGACCCGTGATCGCGTTGCTGGCGATGTCGTTCTCGTTGATCGTGCCGTCGGCAATCTTAGCTGTGGTCACTGCGCCGTTCGCCAGTTTCGCGGTCGTCACCGCGTCATTCGCCAGTTTCGCGGTCGTGATCGCACCGTCGACCACGTTGAGGGCGATGTTCGCCTGCTGAGACAGGATCGACCACGGGACGCTGACGATCGGCTGGCGCGGGCCGACGGGTTGGGCCTGCCCTTGAATCGAGAGTTCGAGGTAGACGATCCCGCTCTGGAACACGGACTGAGTGAGTCCCGGCATCCCGACCGACGTATCGCCAAGCATCACGGAGAAGATGCCGCCATTGCGAAGGATCACCGGTCGTGGCCCGGAGTCCCACAACGCCGTGCCGCCGGAGGCGGTCGGAAAGATCCGCATCGTGACGGTCGCCGTCGGCGACGCGAGAGGCAGGCCGTTTGCCTGGGTGACGCGACCCTGATAATGGACCATCATCGGGGCCGACTGGGCGTGAGCGATCACCCCGGTGAGGGCGAGGGCGGCGAGGTTACTGAGGGTCTTGAGTGGGTTTTTCATGGTCTTCTCCTTGCCTTATTTCTGAAGCGGGGGAGCTTGCAGCGGGCCCGCCGGCTGCCAGAAGCCGCCGAAGGCCCAGATGAACAGATTGGTCATCCAGTTCGGCTGGATGTCCGAAACGATCGGCTGACCGATGCTGCTTTGGTGGGCGATCAGGCCCTGGCCGCTGTTCGCCGGAACGAAGTCGGCCCCGCCGCTGGATACGAGGTAGTCCTCGAGCCGGAGCGGGTTGTCTTTCAGCGGCCGGACCTGAACCACATCCTGAGCCTGTCCCGGCTTCTCCAGGAAGGGAGGCGGCGGACTCGGGTTCGCGAGCCCTCCGTAGACCGCGGTGTAGCGGTAATCCTGATTCGTGATATTGGTCGGCGCGGATGTGAGGAATTGACCGTAGCCTGATGTTCCGACCGTGACGGTTCCGAGCGTCGTGTCGCCACCCCCCGATTCGAGTCGCCGGGTGATGGTCAAGGTCGCACCCGCAATCGGGCTGTTGTCGGCGACACGGGTCACGCTGACCCGGAGAAGGAAGGTCTCGTTCGGACGGACGACGGGCGGGCCGTCGATGCCGACGGCGGTCGTCGACGTCGCCGTCAGCTTGCCATCCGGGGTGCTCCGGCAGCCATCGTAGTACGGATAGTCGGGTCCGGAAGTCCGGCCCGCAAACCGGGCGACGAGCGCCTTCTCTCCTGTTCCGACCCGGGGATCGATCGTCCAGTTGAGGGACGCGAAGCCGTCGCTTCCCGTCGTCGCACTGCCGGCGGCGAACGTCCCGGTGGTCGAGACGATCTCGAACGATACTGATTGGCCGACGACGTTCTCGTTTTCGGTGTCGTTCGTCGACAGGCGGGCTCTTAACTCCACGATTGTCCCGAGGTCGCCGCTCACATCAGTCACGGTGAGTTTGGTCGCCAGATTGCCGATGGTGAACGATCCCGGCTTCGGGTCGTAGCCGTTGATCGCGGGCGTGAGCGTCACGAGACGCCCGGCATCCTGCCTGCGCGCCTGAAGGGTCACGGCTGGTCCCTCATGGGTGAGTCTGAGAATCGACGCCGGAATCGCCGACGTCGGGTTGTCGTTGTAGATCAGGGGAACGCTTGAGTTGATCGTGCCCTGAACGTCTTCGCCCTGGTTGTCGGGGTACGGCGGCTGGACCCCGGTGTTGCCCTGACGCGAACCGGACCATTCGGTCGATAGTCCCGCGCCGAAGTTCGATCCCGCCGAGACAATGCCGCCCAGAGAGACCGATCGCACGCCCCCGATGGCGAGGCCGGGATTGCCGGTGCCTCCGGTCTGGTAGAGCGCCGATCGCGCCAGGACCGCTTGCTCGCGATTACCGGACGAACTGAGACCAACGACGGCAATGGTCGCCTGCCACGTGATGCCGATCCGGGGACGGTTGTTGATGGCTCTGGCCTCGACCATCTGGCCGGAGTAGTAGCCGCGCGTGTTATCGGGCACGCCGCTGTTGAGCGGCTGAATCGGACCGGGAACCCCGGACGCCGCGTCGATGAAGAAAGGCCGGATCGTGCCCCCCGGTACACGGGAAGAGCCCACGATCCGCTCCGTGTCGTTGATCCCGAGTCCCCAGGATTCCTGATCGGTCAGGTTCGTGAATGCGCCCAGGTAGGTAGCCCCGGGGCCGCCGCCGCCGAGAAGCCCGTCTCCGGGCTTCCAGAAGAACGCCCGGCTATAGACGCCGACTCGATAGGAGCCCACGACCTGGCCCAAGCCGTTCACGGCATAGCCTTCGGCATTCCCATTGGCGTCGGCGGGCATCTTGAGGACCTCGACGGTCCACATATTGGGAATGCCAGCCGGCCGGGTCCAGCGTGCCGTATACCAGAGCCCGGTGTTCTGGCCGTAGACCCTGCCGACGACCTGGAAGTTGCCTGTCGTGGTCACCAGCGCGAGGTTCCACGCCCAGGATGCGGTGAACGTCGTCACCGGGCCCGTCGCCGCCGGGAGCGGCAAGATCTCGCTCGATCCGAGGGCGTCCGTCACAAAGGCGCGTGGAGAGGCACTCTCAGGATCGCGAACCCCCGTGATCATGCCGGTGTTTTCGATCGAGAAGGCGACGGTATTCACCCCAAACAAGTCATCGCCTGATTCGAAAATCGCCCGGCTGGAGTAACCCCCTCCGTTCGGCTCCCAGATGACGGCCCGGGTATTCGCCCAGAACGAGCCGGTCGCGGCCCCGTAGCCGGCAAATCCGACGACCTGTCGCGACTCGTTGATAGAACGAGCATCGGTCGCTGCGATCACAGGGAGACCGCTGATGACCGGATCGGGGAGCTGAGCCGGCAGGCCCTGTGGCATCGAGATGTCCCAAGACATCGCGGCCCATCGACCACCACTGAGCGTGGCCCGCCCGACGACCACGTTCTGGTCGTTGACGTCCCAAGGCTCCGATCGGCCCGAGGTCGCCTGGAAGTCTCCCAGGTAGTGCAGGTTGTAGTCATTGGATCCGAGCTGGCCGAAACTCGACACCGAGACGGAGCAGCCAAGAACCGAGAGGAGGAAGCGCAGAAGACGGGGGTGCTTTCCCATGTTTTTGCCTCAGGCTTCACTATACAGCACAAGCGCGGTCGTTGCAATGTGATGCAAATCACGCTCGAATGTGATCCTGGTGCAGGCCCGGTAAAAGGGCGGGGCCATTCAAAGCGCCGCGATTTCGAACGAGGTCGTGAGCATCAGCACGCTAGACTCCGCCCCCTCGCGCACCGTCGATTCGAAGGCGTCGCCGAGGCTGGAGAGAATGTGCGGACCTGGGTCGGTTTGTGTGCTCACGGCCAAGGCCTCCTCGGCCGAACCATGGAGGCGAACAAGCCACGCACCGAGGGCCAGCCCGGCCTCGTGCCAATGGCCTTGGGTCGCGAAGCTCTTCGCCAGACCCTCCATGCTCTCGAGAATCACTTGGGCGTAACCCTCGGGGGCGGACTCCTCCAAAGCTGCGAGAAACAGCCTGACGGCGGCTTCGTGGTCGCCACGGTTCTGTTCGACAAGTCCGCGTAGGAGCAACGCATGGGACTGGACGTAGCGATCGGCCGACCGGGTGGCATAGAGCATCACCTTATCGAGGTTGGCGTTGGCTTCGTCGAATCGTGATTCGCGGCGGTCGATGTCGGCAAGGTTGTAGATCGCGAAGATCTCGTTGACTTTGCTTCCCGCCTTACGGAAGAGCTCCGCCGCGTGCAGCGTCATCTTACGCGCTTCGCTGAACCGCGACATCTTGATGTAGACCAACCCGAGGTTGAGCAGGCTCTCGGCGGCCCGGATGTCGTTTCCGGCTTTCTTCCGCACGAGTCGCGCCTCGTTCAGGAACTTCGCGGCTTCATCCAGGCGGTTGACTTCCCAGGCGAGAATCCCGAGGTTGTTGAGGGCGTTGCCCAGCGCATCGTGATCGGAGAGTTCGATCGCGAGGTCGCGACTTTGCTCGAAGGAATGGCGGGCCTCGTCGTAGTCGCCCTGCATCCAGTGAACGAGACCGAGCGCACCGACGGCGAGCCCGTAGTTCTGGCGGTCGCCTTCAGCTTCGAATGTGCCCAACGCGGAACGGAGAACGAACTTCGCCTGATCGAGGAGCCCGTACTTGTGGAGCAGCACTCCCCTTGCGCTCTGACACTTGGCCCTCGCGAGCGGGTCCTCGGCGAGCGCCTCAGCTTGCTCGAGGCGGCGCAGACCTTCGGCAAACTCCGCGGAGTGTCGCCAGAACGGTTCCAACTGGGTGCAGGCGCGAACGCCTTGCGTTCGGCGGTCTTGGTGTCCAAGCGCGAAATCGACGGCCGCGCGCACGTCTGGCTGTTCCGAGACGAACCACGTCGAATGGTCGAGCGTGTACATATGGGCAGCATCATCAGCGACCCGATCCAGCCGATCGAGGAAGAGGGTCGCGTGCCGATCCTGGATCGTGCCGAGCTCCCCGCTGGTCTCAAGCCGGGTGCGGGCAAAGGTCCGAATCGGCACGAGCATCGAATAGCGCACGCCCGTGTCCGAGCGCCGGACTTGGAGCAGGGAGCGTTCGACCAATTCTTGAAGGAGGTCGGCGACGGCTACGCCCGCGATGAGGTCTTGAGCTGTAGCATCGGTATCGACTCCGATACGTTCGGCCGCCTCCAGATCGAACGGCGAGGCGAACACAGCGAGCCGCCGGAACAGCTTCGCCTCGATCGGATCGAGTTGGCCGTAGGCCCAATCGAGCGCGGTTTGGAGGGGGGCTGCATCGATCTGTTCTTGGATTCGCTCCAGGATATCGCGCGTCCCCAACGCCACTGCGCGTGAAGCGGCCAGTTCGATCGCGAGCGGCATTCCGTCGAGACGGCGACAGATTTCTGCGACCCTCAGGAGCTCGTCGTCACGGGGCGGTTTCATTCCGACCGCGAGCGCACGGTCGATGAAGAGCTTCGTCGATGAGGCGGCAACGATCCGCTCCTCGTCGAGCGCATCGATACCGGGAACTTCAAGGGGATCGAGCGTCAGTACTTGCTCCCCTCCGGCGGCGAGGCGTCGCTGGCTGGTCGTGGCGATGCGGAGGTTTTCGGTGGTGTCAAGGAGTCGTTGGGCCACGCGAACGACTTCCTCGAGCAAGTGCTCGACGTTGTCCAGGATCAGGAGCATCTGGCGGTCGTGGAGGGCCTCGGTGAGGGCCGTTTCGAGCGGTTTTCCGGCGGACTCGCGGACTCCGATTGGGCGGGCTATCTCGGCCAGGACCAGGGCCGGATCGGTCACACCGGCCAATTCGATCCGGAACACGCCGTCCATATACGCTTCCAATTCGCGCCAGGCGAACTCGAGAAGCAGTCGGCTTTTGCCGCACCCCCCCGGCCCGACCACCGACACGAGGCGTCCCGCGGTCAGGTTCCTCCGAATGGCTTCGATCTCGGCTTCTCGGTTGAAGAAGCGACCTGCGGGCTGGGGAAGGTTGTGGGGCGTCTCGACTGCGTTGATGAGGGGCGGAAACTCGGATTGGAGTCCCTCCGCCAGTGGCTGGAAGAGTTCGAGCGCGTCGAAGTCCCGAGGTCGGTGCATCCCGAGGGGCTTCCACTCGCAAATCGGCTTTCGAGCCTGCGAACTGAGATCGAAGACCGTGGAGGACACGACGATCTGTCCGGGATGGGCCATCGCGCGGAGGCGTGCGGTCTTGTTGACGGTCGTCCCGTAGTAGTCGTGGTTCCGGTGCTCCGCTTCGCCGGCGTGGATGGCCGCTCGCACTCGAATAGGTGTGTGCGCGGGCCAGGCCTCCGTCCCGAGCTTTCGCATCAGGATAGTCATCGCAAGGACGGCCTCGCGGACGGTCTTGAACACCGAGAAGGTACTGTCTCCTTCGCCCTTCGTCCGGACGAGCTCGCCGCCGTGAGACGCGACGACTTCGGCGACCATTTCGTCATGACGGTGGAGGGCGCCGGCCATCTCTTCCGGGTAGTCGCGCCAAAGCGCCGTGCTGCCAGCAACGTCGGTCAGCACGAAGACTCGAAAGACCGTTTCGCCTGTCCCCATTTGAATCTCGAGGCCCGAGATTACCGAATCGGGCTCGTTCTACCCGGGTTCGATCGCCGGTTCGCCGTTGGCGAGGCGGCGACGCTCACGGATCACGTCGACCAATCCGAGGATAAGGGTGAGGAGCACCGGACCCGCCATGATCCCGACAGGCCCGAACGCCAACACGCCGCCGAGGAGGCTGAAGAACGTCGTGATGTAGTGCGACTTGATCCGGCTTCCGATCATCCACGGGCGGAGCAGGTTATCGACCTGGGTGATGATGCCAAAGCCGACCGCAAGGAGCACGATCGCCTCGACGACGTGTCCCTGGGCGAAGAGGAAGAGCGCCATCGGGAGGATGATCACGGGCGAGCCGAGGAGCGGAATCACGCAAAGGACAGTCGTCGCGAGCCCCCAGACGATCGGCGACGGGACCCCGATCGCCCAATACGTGATGCCGGCGATCGTCCCTTGGATCAGCGCAACGAGGACAACCCCGATGAACACGGCGCGGACGGTCTCGGCCATTCTCTCGAGGATTGTGAGGGAGGAGTCGCGCGGGAGCGGCATGAGGTCGAGGGTCGGTTCGAGGAGGCGAGGGCCATCGCGGAGCATGAAGAACATCGTCAGCAGCGCGACGATCATGGTCAGAGCCGTCCAGATGATGCTCTGAGCCGCAGGGCCGAGCATCTCGCCCGCCCGCTTGCCGAGGTCCTCGCGGTTCTCCTCATACCATTTGCTGAGCTTGAACTCCTTGGCGAAGGGGGCGACGATCGGGTCGACGAGGCGATCGACGCGTTTGAAGACGTTCTCCTGGGTGAGGCCGCTTCGCCCATCCGGCGAGTCGGCGCGAATCTCGCTGACGACCTCGGTAACTTGGACGTAACCGGCGACGCCGAGTGCGCCGACCGGGATCACGAAGACGAGGATCAGTCCGATCACGACGATCGCGGCGCTTAGGCTCTCGTTGAAGCGCTTGGTCATCCGGACGTAGAGCGGCCGGGTGAGGATGCTCAGGACAGCCGCCCACAGGATCGCGGGGATGAATCGTCCGATCACTAGGAAAGCGGCGATCAGCACGAGCACCATCAGCGCCCAAAACACTTGGTGTTGGTATCGATGCTCGAATGCCGGGGTGTCGCTCATGCCTGCGGGAGATTACACCGCGAGGGGAAACGAGGTTGCGCTCAGGCGGACGGTTCGGTCGATTCGGGTTGGTGCGCCTTCACGGCCGCGATTGCGAGAATCAGCCAGCCGGCAAGGAAACAGACCCCTCCGAAGGGGGTGACGGCCGCGAAGGTCGTCATCTGGGTAACGGCCATGACGTACAGGCTGCCCGAGAAGAGGAGGATCCCCCAGAAGAAACACCGTGCCGACCAGGTCGCGAACCCGGCCGCGATGCGCGGCGCCATCATCGCGACGACAAGAATCGCGACCGCGTGGAGGAGGTGATAGTGGGTGCCCGTCTGGAAGAGAGCGAGTTTGGCCTCGCTGATCCGAGGCTTGAGGGCATGTGCCCCAAAGGCACCGAGTGCTACGGCGAGAAAGCCGTTCAGCGCTCCGAAGAGCAGCTGGGTCTGCATGGCTGGATGGTGACACAAAAGTAAAGTGGCACGTCCTTCTGGTACTTCTCCTCCTCTGGAGGAGAGGTTTCTCGCGGCACTTCTTCGAGCGGGGCCACCTCACCCGGTTCGCTTCGCTCACCGACCTCTCCCCCGGGGGCCGAGAGGTTTGCACGCCCGATCTAGACGCACCCCCCCCAAAAAGGAAATTGGGCCGAGAGCAATCCATCTCTCGGCCCAAGGTAGTGCAGGTAGTCGGTAAGACTACGGACCGTCGCCGTCGGTACCGAAGTTCGCGACGAGGATGTCGAAGTCATCGGAGTCGACGCTGCCCGAACCATCGAAGTCACCATCGGGGCCGGGGCCACCGAAGTTCGCGACGAGGATGTCGAAGTCATCAGAGTTGATGAAGTTGTCGTTGTTCGCGTCGCCGTTGACAAGGTTGAACACGAGACCCGTCACGTTGCCCGCGGTCGTGTCGATGGTCAGCGTGCGGCGGAGCCACGTGCCGGTCTTCATCGACATCTGGTACACGCCGGCGGTCGCGGGCGTGTCAGCCACGAAGTTGCCAGCCGGATCGACGGCCTCGACCTGCTGCGCCACGAGGTTGCTGCTCGTGTCGTACCACTGGAAGTTCACCGAACTCGGCGTGGCCGCGACGTAATTGTTGAACAGGATCTGACCGGTTGCGGTGACAGGATCGAGCGTCGTCTGGAAGCCCCAGTAGACGTTCATAACCGGGGGCGGCGTCGAGAAGGTGAAGGTCGCGCCGGGCGGGTCGTTCTGCACGAACGAACCGGCGGCCGTCGAGATCCAGCCCAGGTTTTGGCTGCTGCCCAGTGCGGGCGGGTTGAAGAGAGCCTGCCCGAGCTGGTCGAGGTTCGCCAAGGTCGCGGTCGAGCCGCTGGCGTTGTCGAACGTCATACAAGCCCACATGTTGCCGTCGGCCGGAAGGACGAACTGGCCCGCCGTCGTGATGTCCGTGAAGAACGTATTGACGGTTCCCGGATTGAAGTTGATCGGGTTGAACGAGTACCCGATGATGTACGTGCCCGGTCCGCCGCCGGCTCCGTTGTTTCGATAGAACCGAACGAGGGGGCGAGCCGTGAACGCGACGGTGTCCAGGTTCGAAACGCTGAACCAGAAACGATTGACGTCCTTGCCCCAGGCGTAGATCCTGGTCTTGACATCGTCGCCGACCATGCGGGTGATGGTGCCGGCCGCCCCTGTGTTGCTCAACACGAACCCGCTATAGGCTGAGCCCTGGATGTTGTCATAGGCCATCGTCGCCTGCGGGTTGAACACTTGCGGCGTACCGGAAACGGGGAAGCTCTCCTGAAGATGTGCGGTTGCCGGGATATCGGTAACCTGCGCAAAAGCGCTCGCGGAAACGACACCGGCGATCGCCAGCGTCATGAGTCGGGTGGTTGAATTCACCTCTCGTAACCTCCAAATGAAGACTTGTAATCTGCTACGTTGGGGATGCAGGGGAGGTGGTCGGAGGCATGCGATGGCCCCGCGACGACCCCGCACACTGACATCAGAAACAAACGACCATCGAGCTTCACACGATCCGGAGGTGGGGCCGGAGCGTCTTCTGCTCGAGGCACTCAACAGAATGCCTTCACTAGCTTATCACAAGGCTCCCGCCAACGCAACGGATTGGGAAAGTTTCTGGCAATTGCTGACGAAACTCGCACAACTACCGGGGGATGCCTCAAGTTGACGGCACATGTGTGAGTCCGGCGGAACTTGCGGTGAACACCCAGGCCCGTTCGACGTCGAACCGCCCATGCTTGCCTTGATCGCCACGGTCCTCCTCGCGCCGGCGCGCACCGAACTTGCCCTCCAAGTGGGTTCCGACCGTCGAGAAGCGATTCTCCACGTCCCGGCGGCCTCCCAGCCGGCTCCCGTCTTCTTCGTGTTTCACGGTCACGGAGGACGGGCCGTGAACATGGAGCGTCGGAACCAGTACGAACGTCTTTGGCCCGAGGCGATCGTGGTCTACATGCAGGGTTTGCCCGCGCCGGGACGCAACGACCCCGAAGGCAAGCGCACCGGATGGCAGAAGAACCCGGGCGAGCTCGGCGATCGCGACCTCGCATTCTTCGACGCGGTGCTCGCCAAACTCCGCAAAGAGCAGGCGATCGATCCGCGCCGCGTCTTCGTCACCGGTCACTCGAACGGCGGCCGCATGGCGTACCTCCTCTGGGCGAAGCGAAGCGACATGATCGCCGCGGGAACGGCCTCCGGTTCGACCGGTCGAGGCTTGATCGCGGGGACCACGCCGCGGTCGTTCCTCGTCATCGCCGGCGAGAAGGACGAGACCACCCCGTTCGAGAGCCAGAAGCAGAGTATCGCGGAATTGCGGTCCCTCTTCGGCATCGACGGTGCCAAGCCGGAGAAAGTCGGGTCGCTCGAAATCGAGAAGGGCAGGCACGGCGTCGAGCTCGGCACGATGATCTACCCCGGGGGGCATCAGGTGCCGCCCCAAGCCGCCGAGGCCGTCGTCGCCTTTCTCAAGCGCCAGCGCATGCCCTGATCGGCGTCACAATGGGGGGATGAGCCCCGCCGCCACGCGCCCCACCCTCGATCAGATCCGGTCCCAGTTTCCTGCCCTTGCCTCGTCGACCGTGTTCTTCGAGAACGCGGGCGGCTCCCAGGTCCCGCAGGTCGTCGCCGACGCGATCCGGGATTACTTGCTGGATTCCTACGTGAACCTCGGTGCCGGCTACGCCGAGTCGCGCCGCGCGACCCAAACCGTGGACGAGGCTCACGACTTCGTGAACCTCTTCATGAACGGGACCGGCACCGGCAAAGTGATTCTCGGGTCGTCGAGTTCGGGCCTGATCCGAATGCTCGCCGACTGCTATGCCGAAGTCTTGCAGCCGGGCGACGAGATCGTGATCGGGCAGAGCGGGCATGAGGCGAACATCGGCCCCTGGGTGCGATTAGAGCGCATGGGCGTCCGCGTGCGGTTCTGGAACCTGGATCGGACCACCCAGAGCCAGCCGATCTGCGAACTCGAGGAACTCCTCAACGAGCGGACGAAGATCGTCGCGTTCGTCCACGTTTCGAACCTTCTCGGCGAGGTCGTCGACGTGGCCGACATCGCGCGGCGCGCTCACCATGTCGGTGCCCGCGTCGTGGTCGACGGGGTCGCGTACGCGCCTCACCACGCCATCGATGTGGCGGCCTGGGACGTGGATTGGTACGTCTATTCGACCTACAAGGTGTTCGGGCCCCATATGGCGGCCCTGTACGGGCGCGCCGACGCGATCGCGGAACTGACGGGACCGAATCACTTCTTCATCCCGTGCGACTATGTTCCGGGGAAGTTCGAGCTCGGGTGCATTAGCCATGAAGGGTGCGCCGGACTGCTCGCTTTGGGCGACTACCTCGCGTTTCTCGCGGGGACGCCAGGCCAGCCGGTGACCCGAGAGACTGTCACCGCCGCCTTCGAGGTCGCGGCCTCCTATGAACGGCCGCTTCAGGCGCGCCTTCTCGACTACCTGTCGCGCCAGCCCGGCGTCCGGATCGTCGGCCCCGCCCACGGCGGTCCCGAGCGAGTCGCGACGATCAGCTTCGTCCACGACCGCGTCTCCCCACCCGAGATCAGCGCGGCCTGCGACGCGGCGGGAATCGGGATGCGGCATGGGCATATGTATGCGTACCGGCTTTGCGAGGGCCTGGGGATTGCGCCCGATCCCGGCGTGATTCGGGTCAGCATGGCCCACTACAACACGCCGGACGAGGTCGAGCGGCTGATCGCGGTCTTGGACGGGGTGTTGGGCTGACCTCGTGTGTTCCGTCGAGTAGGCCGTCGATGTTCGACTCGTGAAAGTCCGGCATAATGAGCGGAGATCAAGGACGAATTGACGAATCTCGTCCGTCCTAGTAAAATGGAGCCCGGCCCCAGGATGGGCCCTGCAGGAGGAATGCAAGCATGAAGCGATTCGGCATGGTGGCGGCCGTAGTTGGACTGGCGGGGGTCGCGAGCGCCCAAATGGGAGACATCACCCCGGTGAACCTGGCTTTCCGGGTCGGCGTGGCCTATCCGCTCGATGATGCGACGCGGGATTTGACCAAGACCCTGATCGGGGTCGGCGCCGACTGGTATCTCACCACCCAGTATCTCAAGGATTCGGACACCTACATCTCGTTCGACTGGCTCGGCAAGAGCGGCTCGGGAGCCAAGGGCAACATCTTCCCGATCCTGGTGAACCAGAAGTGGTACAACAAGAACATCACGTACTACGGAACGCGGTCTTACGTGTTCGTGGGTGCCGGCATCGCAGTCGTCGACGTGAACAACACCAAGACCACGATTGCCGGCCGCATCGGGTTCGGCGTGGAGTTGGGACCGAAGCTCTTCGCGGAAGCGAATCTGCTCGTCAGCGACAACGCCGGCGGAGCCAAGGCGAACAGCGCCGGCGTCTACTTCGGCTACAAGTTCTAAGCTCACCGTCGCCCAACGAAACAGTGCCCCTCACGGACTCCGCGAGGGGCACTGTTTCGTTGTGGCGAGGGGTCCTACTGGTCGCCGTACTGCCCGAAGTTCACGACGAGGATGTCGAAGTCGTCACTGTCGACGCGGTCGTCTTCATTGAGGTCTGCCGTGCCGACCCAGTTTTCTCCACTCGATTCCTTGTCCGTTCCGAACTGGCGGACGAGCTGGTCGAAGTCGTCGCTGTCGACCACGTTGTCTTGGGTCACGTCGCCGTTGATCAGGTCCGGGTACAGGAGCGTTTCCCCAGAGGTCAGGTTGGCTTGGATCGTTCGCCGGAGGTAGTGTCCGTATCGGAACGACACTTGGTAGGTGCCGGCCGGGAGGTCGGGCAAGACTTCGAAGGTGCCGTACTCGCCGATGCCAAGATCCACAACCGGAACCACCGTCGAGTACTTGACGTCACCGTTTTGTCGCACTTCGATCTCGAGGGGGCGCCCTTCGGTCGACGCGAGATCGGGCAACGTCACGATGCCGTGGAGCCGTTGAGCAGGAGGCATCGTGATCCGGAGAAAGAACGCTTCATTCTCGCCGTTCGGATTGACGCCCCACCCAACCATGTTGAGTTCATCGTTGTTGTGCGGTCGGATGTCGCTGATCCTCTCGATCTTCCAACCCGGGGCAAAAATGCCGTCCAGACTCATCACGTTGTCGATTCGGCGCATTCCGTTCACGTTGTCCCACAACCAAGCCCAGGCACCTTGATTCGTGCTGGCGACGCCGGCGACGAAGCGGCCCGATGGGTCGATCGCGGTCGCCTGGGCATTCCATGCGCCGGGGAACAAGCCGAGGTCCTGGATCTGCATCCCGTTCCATCGAACGGCCCGATCGCCGGCGTTGATCACACAGGTTCCGGCGATGATGCTGCCGTCGCCATTGACGGCCGCCGCGTTGCTGGTGGTTGTGTTGGGGAGGATTGGGAGTTCGACAAGTACGTTGTTCGCCCCGACCTTAAACGCTCGGTCATCCGGGCCGAACTTGGATCCGTTGCCGACGATGATCTGGCCGTTCGCGGAGATGTCCGTGGCGTAGCTTCTGTCGGGGCCTCCCGGGAAGTCGCCAAGGTCGAACCTGAGGCCGTTCGTGAATCGCACGGCCCGAATACCATTGGATCCCGTACCCCAGCCGCACGAGACAAGGCCGCTGTCCGATGACGCGCGCACGATGCTGTGGTAAGCGCCGCCACCGAGATCGCCTAGGCCGCTCGGAGTTCCGGGGCTCGTCCAGATCGTCCCCTCCGGACCGCTCGCCGACTGCGAGAACCCGGCGATCATGGTTCCGGCCGCATTGACCGCGTTCGCACGGGAGTAGTCGTAGTTACCGAGCAGCGTGATCAGCGGAACGGTCGTGTGGTTGACACGGAAGGTGCAAGCGACCTCGGTCCCGCTAAGCCGGCCCGAGCCGACGATGAGGCCCGTGTCGGAAATACCGAAGGCGAAGCTCACGTTGGAACCGCCAGGAATGAAGCCAAGCGGTTCGAATCCGACGTCGGCTCGGGCGACACTGGCGATGGCGACCAGACTGAGAAGCGTAAGTGATCGAGTGTTCATGTTGATTTGACTCCTTTGCAGCTCTCTTGAGCGGCGTTGGAGTCATCGTCCCACCCGATCGCAAATTGTCCGTGAATTCTCCGTGAAAACCGAGAAGTTCGTCGACAAGCGGTCGCCGACAAAAAAAGAGCCCCCACACCGAGGTGCGAGAGGCAACGGAGTGTCGTGCGAGAGTCTTATCGTGGATCCGATTGAGTCTCAGCCGGAGACTCGATCGGCTGGACGATCGCATGCGCAGTTTCGATCGAGAGGGGTCGGTCCCCATTCGGCTGGGCCGGATGGGCGGTGCCGTCAGCCCCGATGCGAAGATCACATCCCATGTGGAAGTAGCGGTCGGGCTCAAGTTCGGTATTGAACGTCATGGTCCAGGACCGCCTCGTTGGACGTTCGGCTTGCTTCGCTCGCGGGGTTGCGGCGTTGCGGCTCTGAAAGTGAGGTTCATTCGAAGTGTTTTCACTTGGACTCCTGGTTCGCCTAGCTCCGGCGTTGGATCCTTCGTCCGCCACCGGGCGTTGAGGTTCGACTTTGCCACGTTCGTACCCGACGCCGGGGACGCGCCCTCAGTGTCAGCAGCGTCAATGAAGGGTGCCCCTTCGCGAATCCGCGAGGGGCACCCTTCTGCGCGACCGATCCTACTGGTCGCCGTACTGCCCGAAGTTCAGGACGAGGATGTCGAAGTCGTCACTATCGACGTAGTCGTCTTCATTGAGGTCTGCCGTGCCGACCCAATTCTCTCCACTGGATTCCTTATCCGTTCCGAACTGGCGGACAAGCTGGTCGAAGTCGTCGCTGTCGACCACGTTGTCTCGAGTCACGTCGCCGTTGACCAAGTCCGGGTACAGGACGACTTGACCGGAAGCCAGGTTTGCGTGCAGCGTTCGGCGGAGGTAGTGGCCGTAGCGGAAGGACACTTCGTAGGTGCCCGCCGGGAGGTCCGGATAGACCCCAAACAAGCCGTCCTCGCCGTAGCCGAGATCCTCAAGCGGAACCACCGTCGAGTACTTGACGTCGCCGCTCTGTCGCACCTCGATCTCGAGGGGACGCGCTTGGGTGGAGGCGAGATTGGGCAGCGTCGCCACTCCCCAGAGGATCTGCACCTCCGGCTTCATGATGCGCGCATAGAAGGCCTCCTCGTCGCCGTTCGGGTTGACACCTTTCCCTACGATCTCGAGCTGATCCGAGGAGAACTCGCGAATGTCGCCGACGAACGTGAGGCGCCAGCCTGGGATGAAGATGCCATTCTGATTCAGAACCGAGGCGAGCCTGCGGATCCCATTGACCTTGTCCCAAAGGAAGGCCTCGGTCCCCAGTCCGGACTCGGAGTTCCCTCCGACGAATCGACCCGACGGGTCGATCGCGGTCGCATGGCTTGCATTTGGACCGCCGGGAAGGTCGCCCAGATCGTCGATGCCGTTCCCGTTCCATCGAACCGCGCGAGGACCCAACGGCATGTGACATGAGCCCACGACGAACACGCCGTTACCGTTGGTTGCAGTGGCAGAGCTGCTGATCGCGCCAGGGAGGAGCGGAAGCTCGATCAACGTGTCGTTCGGACCGGTTTTGAATGCTCGGTCATAGAGGTCGGCGCGCGAGCCGACCCCCACGATCACTTGGCCATCACCAGAGATATCAAGCCCATTGCTGTAGTTCGGGCCGCCGCTGAGATCACCAAGACTCAGTTTCTGGCTATTGACATATCTGAAAGCGTATCGACCTGAAGCGTGGGTTCCCGTGCCGCAGGCCACGAGGCCGTCGTCGGAAATCGAGCTCAAGATGCTGTCGAAGTCGCCGCCGGGAAGATCACCGACACCGAGCGTTAAGCCAGGATAGTTCCAAATGCATCCCTCAGTTCCGTTGGCGGAGGAGGCTCTTCCCACGATGACGGTGCCGCTCTGATCGACCCCGTAGGCGCGTGAGGTCAGGAAACCGCCAGGGAGATCGGGCAAAGCGACGGTGTTGCCGCTCAAGAGGAACCGGCACGCCGTCTGAACTCCATTGAGATCGGCATATCCGACGATGACTCCGCCTGAGCTCAGCGCGAATGCGCAGCTGTTGACGGACCCCCCAGGGAGGTCGCCGAGGGGCGTAAAGGTGAGGTCAGCCTGGGCAATGCCAGAAACGGTAGCGAGACCGAGAAGAATCAGTGATCGAGTTTTCATGAGGTTTGACTCCTTTGCTGCTGCGTGGAGCGGCGTTGGAGTCATCGTCACACCCGATCGCAAAATGCCCGTGAATTCTCCGTGAAATCCGGAAAATGGCGCGACAAGCGACCTTACTGGGGTCGGAGACTGATCGAGGTGAACGAGACCAGCTTGCCGGGAAGGTTCCAGGTTTTGCCGGTGCGCTGATTGCCGACCGACGCAGTAGTGATCCAGACTTCGCCCTTGCCGAGCGGGGTGAGTTCCCGTGTCGAAATGGTCGCCCAGAGGTCGCGAGTCCATCCGTAGTCGACGTCCTGGCCCGTGCACCGCGTCACCAGCCTTGCCCCACGCCAATCGACTTCTTGGACGGTGTAGCTTCCCCCGTTCGTACTGTTTCCGGTGAACGCGACCACCCAGGCCCGCCGCGTCGCCTTGTCCTCGCGCACCTGTTCGAGGCTGAAGTTCTGATCGGAAAAGTCCTCGCCTTTGCTAGCCCCGCTCGAAGTCAGTACATAGCTCCAGTCGAAGGGCCACTGCCGGACCGTGACCGTCAAGCTCGCGCCCGCAGAGCTCCACTTCTTGTCACCCTTCCAGCCGTTGTCGACCGGCTCGACCTTGCGGAGCTTGCCGTCCGTCACCTGGAAGTAGTCCTGCCCCAGTGCGTACACGGGTCCGCCCTCCCGGGCGTTGCCGCTCACGCTCGGGACCACGTAGTCGACCTTCCCGATCTTCTTCCTGTTCTTTCCGTCCACCGTTCCGTACCAGAGGTCGGAGACCTCGTCCGTGCCCTGTATCCACACCAGGGCGTTCTTTGAGACCCATCGGACGGCGGAGCACTCAAGGGTGCCCTTGGTGAACGCCTTCCGACCCTTCCCGTCAATTCCGCTCAGATAGACCTGACTATGGGTCTTGGTCTTGCCATCCGTGCTGTAGTATCGCGCGGTGTACGCGAGGGCGACGGTGTCCGCGGGAGCAAGCGCGACGGCGGCGAGAAGAGCGAGCATGAATCGAGGCTACCCGGTCAAGTCGCGCACAACGACTTCAGGACCGCGAGATTCTCGCCATGGTGGGTTTCTGCATCGGGGGTCTCCAGCAGGATCGGCGTCTGCTCGAACCGAGGATCGTTGACGAGGCATCGGAAGGCCTCGAGGCCGATCTCGCCCTTCCCAATGTGCTCGTGACGGTCCTTCCGCGATCCCAGCCCATGCTTGCTGTCGTTAGCGTGGATCGCCTTGATCGTGGCGACTCCCACGAGGCGGTCGAACTCGGCAAACGTCGCTTCGTACGCCTCCGGCGTGCGGATGTCGTAGCCGGCCGCGAAGATGTGGCACGTATCGATGCAGACACCAAGTCGCGTCGGTCGCTTGCAGAGATCAAGGATCGTCGCCAGCTGCTCGAATCGCCAGTTGAGGCAAGAACCTTGGCCAGCGGTAGTCTCCATGAGGAGCGTGACGGTCTCCGGGGTTTCGGCAAGGATGGTGAGGGCTGATTCGGCCACGCGGGCCAGCCCAACTTCCTCACCCTGCCCGACGTGAGCACCCATGTGAGAGACCACGAACGGGATGCCATACCGAGCGCAGCGCACGATCTCGCCGGAGAGCCCACCCATGCTCTTCGAACGGAGCTCCTCATCGGGTGCACAGAGGTTGATGAGGTAGCTGTCATGGCTGACAAGCGAGTGGATCGCGGTCGCTTCCTCGGCGGCCAAGAGATCTTGGACCATGGTGTCCGTGACCTCCTTCGACTTCCATTGTTGCGGGCTCGAGGTGAAGACTTGGACGGCAGTACAACCAATGTCGTGACCGCGCTGGACGGCTTTACCCAGTCCGCCCGCCGTGGGCATGTGTGCGCCTAAGAGTTTTGCCGCCATCGGCTGATTCTGGCATGCCCTCTCGCGGGTAAAAGAGGGCGTGGAACTCTCTCGACGTCGACTCCTCACCGCGGGTGCCGGGAGCCTGGTGCTCACTCTCTTGCCCGTGCCCGGGTTCGCGCAATCCAGCGGGGCCTCGATCGAAGTAGTGGAAAAGCAGCTCAAGGCCAAGCTCTCGGACGACGCCAAGAAGCTTCTCTCGACCTCCCTCGCCGGCCTCAACCAGGTCTCGGCGGCGCGACAACGATTTGCCTTGCCAGAGAATAGCGAGCCCGCGACGATCTTCCGCGCGGTCCCGGCGAGGAAGCTGACCTGATGAGTCCGTTCGCTTCGATCCGAGAGCTTGCCGACGCGATTCGATGGAAGAAAGTGTCGTCCGTCGAGCTGACGACGATGTTCGTCAAGCGACTCGAATCCCTCGGCAAGTCGCATCGTGCGGTCGCTGAAATGACGGAAGAGCATGCGATGGAGCAGGCGAGGCAGGCTGACAACAGCCCTGCCCGAACAATGCTCCACGGCATCCCGTTTGGGGTCAAGGACCTGCTGGCCACGAAGGGCATTCCCACGCGCTGGGGCTCGCCGGGTCACGCCGACCAGGTATTCGATTACGACGCAACCGCCGTCCGAAGACTCTATGAACACGGTGGAGTGCTCGTCGCGAAGCTTGAGATGATCGAACTCGCCGGAGGCGGCAACTACAACGTCGCCAACGCGAGCCGCATGGGTCCCTGTGCCTCCGCCTGGGATAGGAAGCGTTGGGCGGGTGGTTCGAGTTCGGGTTCAGGCGCGGCCACTGCGCTAGGCTGCGTGCCGTACTCGCTCGGCAGCGAGACGAGCGGCAGCATCACGTGTCCCAGTGCATTCAACGGCTGTACCGGCTTCCGCCCGACCTACGGGCGCGTGAGCCGACACGGTGCGATGGCCCTGTGTTGGACGATGGATAAGATTGGGCCGATCTGCCGCTCGGCCGAGGACTGCGCCATCGTGCTGGAGGCCATCGCGGGGCAGGATTCGGCCGATCCCTCGACGCTCGCCCAGCGTCTCGATCTTCGCCCCCGCGGGCGACGTCCGCGCATTGGGCTCTTGAAGGAGCGATTCCGGGAGAACAACGCGGCCGATTGTGAGAAGGCCTATCAGGACGCACTCGACGTCCTGCGGAAGATGGGTTATGAGACGGTCGAGGTGGCGTACCCGGCCTTGCCGTACGGTTTGGCAGTCGAGATCATCGTCAACGCCGAAGGAGCGAGCGCCCACGAGAACTTCATCCGGAGCGAGCGATTAACCATGCTCGCGGATGTCAACCAGGTCGCCGGCTTCGCCGCCTCTCTCGAGACGAAGGCGACCGACTACCTTTGGGCGCTTCGGTTCCGCAACGAAGCGCTGAAAGCGAACGCGATCTGGGACCAGTGCGATTGCATCTTCACGCCGGTTTTCTATCACGCTGCCGTGGCGATCGACAAGCCGTTCGACCAGACCTTCCGCAACATGGGTGGCGACGGCGGACCGGCGAATCTGCTCGGATGGCCCGCGATCGCGTTTCCGATCGGCTTCGAGGACGGCGCGCCGCTGGGCGGCCAGATCATCGCGCCGGCTTACCGGGAAGACGTCTGTCTTCGGGTCGCGCGGGACTTCCAATTTGAGACCGACTTCCACCTCCGCCGACCGGCGGAGGCGAAGCTGGATCGTTGGAGTACGACGTGAAGCAAGGACGGGTTGCCGCGAGGTGACCGCATCCCCGCGTGCGTGTGTTCCATCGGGCTCCGGTTCCGTCCGAGACGGCAATGAACTTCGCTCCGCCCGTGGCATCCTATGACGGGGATCATGGTCCTGAAATCCCATGACATCGACAATCCACGTGTGACTCCCTCGGAACCGCTTGTCGACAAGTTTGGCCGCCGCCACGACTACCTTCGGGTATCGCTCACCGATCGGTGCAACTTCCGGTGCCTCTACTGTATGCCCGAAGCGGGCGTCGAGTGGAAAGAGCGCAGCGAAATCCTGACTCTCGAGGAGATCGAGCGGGTCGTTGCCCTCTTTGGGCGACTCGGTGTGCGCAAAGTGCGCCTCACCGGGGGGGAACCGACGATACGCAAAGGGCTCGTCGACCTCGTGTCGCGACTTGGCAAAATCCCGGGCATCGAGGAGATCCATCTCACCACGAACGGGTTCCTGCTCGCCGACTTGGCGGGGCCGCTACGGGATGCGGGCCTTTGCGGCGTGAACGTGAGCCTCGACTCGCTCCAACGAGACCGATTCGAGGAGATCACGCAGCGGGATGCGCTCGACCGCGTCCTGGCCGGCATCGACGGGGCGGTCGCCTCCGGGATCGCGACCAAGCTCAATGTGGTGGTGATCCCGGGCATGAACGAGGATGAACTCGCCGACTTCGTCCGTTTCGGAGCCCGCCATGGCGTGCAGGTGCGCTTCATCGAGTTCATGCCGTTCTTCGGCAACCCGTGGCGACCCGACCGTGTGATGGGTCTTCGCGAGATTCGCGCCCGAATCGAGGAGCAGTGGCGGCTGAGACCCTTGGCTCGCGGACCTCATGCCGTGGCCCAGGAGTTTGCGGTCGAAGGGCTCCCGACCTCGATCGGGTTTGTCGCGAGCATGACCGACAGCTTCTGCGAGAGCTGCAACCGGCTGAGGATCACGGCCGACGGACGGTTCAAGACGTGCCTATTTCTGCCGACCCAGTCCAGCCTGCGCGACCGCATGCGAGCAGGCGCCGACGATGACGCGCTCGCTCGGGCCGTGCGTGCCGATCTCCGAACGAAGTGGCGAGCCCATCCGCCGATGGACCGCTGGGATCGTCTCGATCCGCTCTCGATGGTGGAGATCGGCGGATGAGGGACGTCAGCGCCAAACCGACCACTTTGCGGACGGCCCGAGCGCGGGCCGAGGTCACGGCTGCCAAGCCGACCCTCGAGGCGGTCCTCGCCCACCGCACTCCGAAGGGCGATCCGCTTCCGGTGGCGAAGGTCGCCGCAATTCAGGCGGCGAAGAAGACGGCCGAGTGGATCCCGTATTGCCACAACATTCCGATCGAGCACGTCGAAACTCATTTCGAGATCCTCGACGATCGGATCGCGATCGAAGTGACCGTGGTTTCCGTGGCGAGGACCGGCGTCGAAATGGAGGCGATGACCGCGGCCGCGGCCGCGGCTCTGACGCTCGTTGACATGCTCAAGATGATCGACGCATCGATGACGATCGCGTCGATCCGACTCCTCGAGAAGACCGGCGGCAAGAGTGATGCGCATTCGGTCGATCCCTGGCGAGCCCACGTCCTGGTCTGCTCCGATAGGATCTCCGCGGGCCAATTCGAGGATCGATCGGGCGAGATCCTCGCCTCGGGATGTCGGTCCTGGGGAGCCACCGAAGTCGCGCTCACGATCGTGCCTGACGACATCGCCGCAATCCGGGCTTCCGTCGAAGCGTCGGTCGGTGCCGGTGCCGATGTGCTCCTCGTGACGGGAGGGACCGGGATCGGCCCTCGAGACCGCACTCCCGAAGCCGTCGAACCGCTCCTCGATCTGCCGCTGCCCGGGGTGGTCGAGGCCTTGCGTTCGCATGGACAGGCGCGCCTCGGGACGGCGATGCTCAGTCGGTCGGTGGCAGGGATCATGGGCCGCACCGTGCTCGTGACGGTCCCGGGCTCACCGAGCGCGTGCCGTGACGCGATAGCCGTGCTCTTCCCGGCTCTGCTTCACACCAAGGCGATGCTGCTTGGGGGCGGGCACTCATGATCTCGTTCGAGGAAGCGATCGCGGCTGTCGACTCGGTCCGGCCCTCAACCCAGTCCGTATCGACCTCCGTCGTCGAGGCGCTCGGTCGTCGGACGGCTCACGCGATCGTCGCTCCGTTCGATTCGCCGCCCTTCTCGAACAGTGCGATGGACGGGTATGCCGTCGGCTCGTTGCCCGGTCCTTGGCGATGGGTTGCATCGGTCCCCGCCGGATGTGTTCCGGAGCCGTTGGAACAAGGCCAGGCTGCGCGGATCTTCACCGGCGCGATGATCCCGCAAGGCACGGTTGCCGTCATTCCCCAGGAGGATGCTCGGGAGGATGGTTCCGTCCTGGTCGGTAATGCCTGCGAGGATCGCCACATCCGACGGCAGGGCGAGGAGCTTCGGCAAGGGGATCTCCTCATCCCGGCGGGCACTCGGATCGACCCGCCGGTGCTCTCGATCCTCGCGGCGTTCGGCTTCGATCGGGTCTCCGTCCCGGCCATGCCGCGGGTCGCTCTCGTCAGTACGGGCGCGGAACTGCTCGCGTCCGGGGAGCGCCCGAGCCCAGGGAAGATTTTCGAATCCAATTCGGCGGCGCTGACCGCGGTGCTTCAGACCTGGGGATGCGAGGTGACAAACCTACGGCTCGGCGACGATCCCCGGAAGGGCTCTCTCGCGCTCAAAGGCGCTCTCGGCGCACACGAGGTGCTGATCACGATCGGGGGCATCTCCGTCGGAGATTTCGACTGGGTTCACCAAGCGGTGAGTCAGATGGATTTCGAGACGCACTTCCGCGGAGTCGCGATCAAGCCGGGGAAACCGGTCGCCCTGGGGACCCGTTCGGACGGGAAAGTCTGGTTCGGGCTGCCCGGCAATCCGCTCTCCGCGATCGTCACGTTCAGTCTCTTCGTCGCCCGATTCATGGGAGAAGACCATCCTTGGGTCGATGGCCGGATCAGTAGGCCTTGGGAGTGCAGCGGCGACCGCGAGGAGTTCGTCCCGGCCGATCTGAGTGATTCTGTGCAGCCCCGGAGGGTGGTCGGCTCCCACGCAATCCTCGGAGCCTTAGGCACCACCGGCCTGGCCCGCATCGACGGTAGCCGCAAGGCCGGGGACGCCGTCCTTTACACGCCTTGGCCTTGGGGGAGTCGATGACGGTACACGTGCGGTACTTCGCCGTTCTTCGCGAACGCGCCGGCCGTGAGCGGGAATCCGTCGAGATCGAGCCGATGACCGCTCGCGAACTGGTCGATCGGCTGATTCGCGAACGCGGACTCGGGCTCCCGTCCCCGCTCATTCGGATCGCGGTTGGGGGAGCATTTGTCGAGGACGGGTCAGTGCTCGCCGACGGTGATGAGATCGTTCTTCTTCCTCCGGTGGCCGGTGGCTGACATGTTCCGACTGACCTCCGATCCGATCGTTCCCACGCACCGCAGCGATGACCAAGCGGGGGCGTTCGTGACCTTCAAGGGTCGCGTCCGAAGCCGCAACGGGGGCCGCACAGTCCTCCGACTCGAGTACGAAGCCTACGCGGAGATGGCGCTGACCGAAGGCAACGCGATGGTCGGCGAGGCGATCGAGCGCTTCGGGCTCGTCGACGCCGAGATCGTGCACCGGATCGGCCTTCTCGAAGTCGGGGACACCGCGGTGTGGGTCGAGGTCGCCGCACCCCATCGACGCGAGGCCTTTGCCGCAGCGGAATGGTTGGTCGACCAGCTCAAGTGGCGCGTTCCGATCTGGAAGCGCGAGATCTATGCCGAGGGAGACTCCGGGTGGATCGGGGCCGACGCCCCTCCCGGGGGAGGGAAGTTCGAAGTCGAGTTTGGACGGCGAATGACTTGCCTCCACGAGGTCGGCGAGGCCGGGGCTCGGCTTCTCGGCGAAGCAAGGGTGCTGATCGTCGGAGTCGGCGGCTTGGCGGTCGGTGCCCTTCCGGCCTTGGTCGGTGCCGGGATCGGAACGATCGGACTTGTCGACCCCGATGAAGTCGAGACTTCCAACCTCCACCGACAGACGCTGTTTGCGGCCGCCGACGTCGGTCGCGGGAAGGTCGAGCGGGCCGCGGCTTTCGCCACCAGGCTCCGCCCCGGGATGCGCGTCGAGACGTTTCCGCACGCACTCGAGGCTACGAACGCTGACGCCCTCATCCGAGCGTACGATTGGATCGTCGATGGGACCGACTCCTTCGCCGCGAAGCGGCTTCTGAACGCGGTCTGTCGCCGACACCGAAAGCCCCTCGTCACGGCGAGCGTCCATCGCTGGGAAGGCCAGATCATGACGGTCATGCCCGACGGGCCGTGCCTCGCGTGCCTGTTTCCCCAGTCGCCGCCCGAGGGCTGCGTCGGGACGTGCGCCGAAGAAGGCGTCTACGGAGGGCTTGTCGGGCTCGTCGGCAGCCTACAGGCGACGGAAGTGGTCAAGGGGATTCTGGGGATGTCGATTCTGGATCGGGAAGTCCTGCTGGTGGACCTCCGCACGTCGGACGTCACGCGCTTGGCACGGACTTCTCGTCCCGATTGCGAAGGATGTCGGGGAGAACTGCCGGGGTCGGACGATCCCCTCGAGGTCAGTCGGCTGGAGCAAGCGGCGTCGCGGTTCGGTGCGTACCGCGTCGTCGACATTCGGGAGGTCGGCGAACGGCCGGCGCTGGCGGTGCCGCACTTGCACATTCCGATGAGCCGCTTCGATCCACCTTCGGGCCCGATGGTGCTCGTGTGTGCTCACGGGGTTCGCAGTTTGGTCCTTGCGGCCGAGTTGGCTTCGCTGGGGATCCCGGCCGTCTCGTTGCGGGGCGGGGTGTCCGCGCACCCGGAGCTTGCCGATGCCGGGCCTGGATAGTCCCGTTCTCCTCTTCGGGATCGGGTTTGTCGCGTTTGCTTACAGCATGGTCGGTCACGGCGGGGCCTCCGGGTACCTGGCGTTGCTTGCGATCCTCGCGGTTCCGCCGCGGCCGTCGGCGGTATTGGCCCTCGTCCTGAATCTCGTCGTGGCATCGGTGGCTTTGACGCTCTTCCAGCGTGCGCGCCATCTGGATTGGAAGCTCGTCGCGCCGTTTCTGATCGGCTCGGTGCCGCTCGCCTTCGTCGGGGGCTTGATCAAGCCTTCAGGCCACGTCCACGAGTGGGTTCTGGCCGCGGTTCTGGCCTATGCCGGGGCCGTGATGCTCGTCGCGCCCCCTCGCTCCGAGCGGGCTCCGGCACAACCCGGTCCCGGGCTGGCGATTGCGGTCGGCTGTGTCATCGGGCTTGTCAGCGGCTTCGTCGGAGTCGGCGGCGGCATCTTCCTCAGTCCACTCCTGATCCTCGCTGGCTGGGCGGATGCCAAGAAAGCAGCAGCCGCGGCGGCGGTGCTCATCGTCTTGAACTCGGCGGCCGGCTTGCTCGCCCGAGGCAGCATGACGTTCGCCTCGATCGAGGCGTTCTGGCCGGCCCTGGCGGTCGGTGTCGTCGGGGCGACGTTGGGATCGTGGCTAGGATCACACCGATTGCCGCCGCTGGCACTTCGCCGCTGTCTCGGGGTGGTGCTCTTGGTCGCGGTCGTAAAGATCATCGTCACGTGACGGATATGATCGCGGTCATTGTCCCGGCTGCAGTCGGGGACGACAATGCCGGTATGGCCACTCGATTCTCGGTACCGGGCCGCAGGGGCTCGCAAGCAGCCCCTGGCGAAGCCCGGGTTGTTCGCACCACGGATAGCCCCAACTGCACCGGAGCTTGCGGATGGCTCGCGACGGTCGTCGACGACGTCATCGTCGACTTGAAACCGGCGGCGGACTACCCATGCGAGGAGTACAACCCGAGGGGATGTCTGCGGGGTATGTCGATGACCCACATGATCTACGGTCCCGACCGCGTGAAGAAGCCGCTGATACGGGTCGGGGAACGAGGGGAGGGCAAATGGAAAGAGGCGACCTGGGATGAGGCCCTCGATTACATCGCCTCGAAGATGATCCACATCCGCGACACCTTCGGGCCCGAGAGCATGCTCCTGTTCAATCAGGTCGTCGGCACCGGGTATGTCCAGAAGGGGGCGCAGGTTCGCATGGCGGCCTTGCTCGGTATGAGCTTCGCCACCGCCTACGACTTCAACGGCGACATCTCGATGGGCTTCACACACACGATGGGGATCGACTGCGTCGAGTGTGAGACGAAAAGCTGGGGTCACGCCAAAACCGCGATTCTCTGGTCGAGCAATGTTTTCCAGACCCGGATCCCCGACGCCCAGTTCCTGACGCGCGTGGCCAAACAGCGGAACAACTGCAAGATCATCGTCATCGATCCCCGCTGCAGTCAGACGGCGAAAGGTGCCGACTTGTGGGTGCCGATCCACCCCGGAACCGACGGCCTCCTCGCGCTTTCGATGTGCTATGTCGTCCTCGAGAACGGCTGGGTGGACTGGGAGTTCCTGCGGACTTTCACCGACCTCACCACGCTCGTCCGTGAAGACAACGGACAACGACTTCGAGCCTCGGATGTGGGCCAGGGAACGGACATGGAGTTCATGGTCTGGGACGAATCGAGCGACCAACTCGTCAAACTACCGACCGAGACGCTGCTTCAGCCCAAAGAGTGGCGGCCAGCCTTCCGTGGCGCGCGCACGGTCATCATCGACGGCGAGTCGGTCAAGGTGAGACCCGTATTCGAGATCATCGAGGACCATGTGATGCGCGACATCTACAAGCCAGAACATGTCGCCTCTCAGACCGATGTGCCAGCGGCAACGATCCGGGAGATCGCCCAAGACTATGCGCTTTCGCGCCCAAGCTCGATTATCATTGGGATGGGCGTCAATCATCGACTCCACGGCGATCTCACCATTCGGTCCATCTTATTGCTGTCGGCGTTGGTCGGAGCGCATGGGAAGCCCGGCGAGTCGATCAGCATCTACTCCGGACAGCATCACTTCCGACTCGATGTCAGTTCCTGGTGGTTCCCCAATGGCAAGCGGCCGAACGGGGTGCCGATGCACTATTTCGTTCTCGGGCAGCCGACTGCGACCATCAACCCGAAGATCAAGTTTCCCAAGAACGGGTTCAAGGCACTGTTTGTGTCTCACGGCAATCCGCTGGTCACCGAGTTTTCGGGACCTCTGAAGGAGGCGATCGACCAACTCGAGCTGTTCGTGACGATCGACTTTTCGATGTCGCCGACGTGCGAGTACAGCGATGTCGTTCTGCCCGCCCCGACGTTCTGGGAGAAGCAGGAGCTGGTCGGCACGTCGTGTCACCCCTACCTGCAGATCCAACAGGCGGTCGTAAGCCCTCAATATGACAGCCGGACCGAGCTCTGGATGGTTCAGGAGCTCATGCGCAGAGTCGCTCCCGAGCTGTTCCCACAAGTGGACTTCACCGAGGAGGAGATCATCGACCTTCTTCTTGCGAACGGGGGCAAGGAGACCGACGGGATTACGTTTGACCAGTTGGTGGAAGGACCCGTGCGTTTGAAGGTCCATGATCCCGAGGTCGGTTGTGATGAGCAATTCCTCGAGCATAAGCCCTTCCCGCCGCGGGCGTACCCCTTCCCGGAGGGCGCGCAGCGCGAGTTCCTCAAGACCGGTCGCATGGAGTTCTACAAAGAGGAGCCGATCTTCCGCGAAATCGGAGAAGCGATCCCGATCTACAAGCCGGCCTTTGAACACCTCCCGCCCGAGGATCAGAGACTGCCCCTCTCGATCGTGACACCGCACAGCAAGTGGCGGGTTCACTCGACGCACTCGAACAACCGCGTCCTCTTGAACCTGAATCGGAAACCGGTCGTCGAGATCAATCCGATCGATGCGATGAAGCGTGGGATTCGGGACGGCGACGCGGTCGAAATCTTCAATCACAACGGGTCCTACAAGTTGTGGGCGCTGCTCACCGAGACGATCAAGCCGGGGGTGCTCTGTGTGGACCACGGCTGGTGGGATCGGTATCTCGGCGGAGGAAAGTACCATTCGGTGCATACTCACCAAAAGGTAAAACCAACCCACGAGAACTACTATCTGCCCGCCGTCTACGCACCAGGTCAGCACTGGAAGGACACTCGGGTCGAAATCCGCAAAGCCTGAGTCACCTCTCCGCCCTGCGATGCAACACAATGGCGATCGCGGGGCGGTTCGCGCGTCCTCACCGTGCGAGTTCCACCGACTGAGCACATTGGTGCCACCCTATGACCTCGGTCATAGCACGCCACCAAGAACTCGACGACAATCCCAGCATGGCTCGGATGTCCATGCTTATCGACCTCACGCGGTGTATCGGCTGCGACGCCTGCACGGTCGCCTGCAAGCAGGAAAACGGGACTCCGTTCGACGTCTTCTTCGCCCGTGTCCTCAATGTAGAAGCCGGCGATTACCCCGACGTCATGCGGCTGTACATCCCCGTCCTGTGCAACCACTGTGAAGACCCGCCCTGTCTGAAGGCGTGTCCGAACAAGGCGATCGTCAAGCGCCAAGACGGGATTGTCCTGATCGATCAGGATCGATGCCGGGGCACCGGTGCGTGCGTGTCGGCGTGCCCGTACGGGAACATCATCCTTCAGAAGTCGGAGGCGTGGTACCTGAACCCCGACGAGCCTTACGAGCGCGACTTCGTCAAGCCGCGCCTCGCGTCCGGTGTGGCCCGCAAATGCACTTACTGTGCTCATCGGGTCGACGAGGGACTTGATCCGGCCTGCGTCGTGGCCTGCCCGACGACGGCGCGCATCTTCGGCGATCTCGACGATTCGGAAAGTCGGATCAGCCGGTACATCGTCGAGGAAGGGAAGACAGGCCGCGTTCCGTTCAAGCTGTTGCCCGAAGCCGGTACCCAACCCAGTGGGATGTATCTCGGCCCAATGTCCGAGCAGGACGTCGCGACGTTGGGCCAAGCGGCCGAGCCCCCAGTGGCCGAGGAGGTGACCTTATGAAGGCCGTTCGTGGTTGGTTCGGGATCCTGGCGCTTCTGTGCGCGATCATCCCGGCGCTGGCCCAGGAGCCGATGCCGACGAAGGACCTGTACTCGACAAGTTCCTGCGTCGGCTGTCATGGGATCAATGCCATGGGCGGCCTCGGCCCCCCGATCGCAAAAACCAAGCTCAGTGCCGAGGAATTCCTCCAGATCGTCCGCCATGGCAAAGGCATGATGCCGGCGACGCCGCCGGAACAGCTCAGCGACACGGACACTCAGTCGATGTACCGAGAGCTGGAGAACAAGGAGTGGAAACCGGCGGAAATCCCGATTTCGTACAAGGTCGGCGCCCTCCTCACCACCCGCAACGTCGCGAAGATCTTCCTGGTCGTGTTCCTGTTCGCCGCCGTGTTCGGCGTGATCGGCTGGCTGCGATGGGTGCGACTCGCGGGCCTCAAGCAGATGAAGCCGGCGCTCCGGCGCTTCGGTTATGGAAGAGCCATCGGGGTCGCCCTCCAATCGTTGTTCGTGGATGGTTTCCTCGTCAAGTCGCTTTGGGACAAGAACAAGGCGAGATGGTTCGCCCATGGTCTGATGCTGTATGGGATGTGTGGGCTCGCTCTTGCCGACATCCTCATCCAGATATTCAATCCGACGCGGGCCGATTTGGCCCTCTCGGACCCTCTCAAGCTCTTCCCGATCATCTGTGGGTTCCTCGTCCTCTTGGGGGTCGTCTACGTGATGATCCGATACCGCAACGATGAGTTCATCGACAACGGATGGACCCTCGGTCGCGACTACCTCTTCGTGACACTCCTGTTCCACACCGTCCTGAGCGGGATCCTGACCCTTGCGATCAACCGGTCCACGTCTCATGGCTGGGTGATGCCGATCTACCTCTATCACCTCGTCTCGATCACCGCGCTGATCGTCTCGGCGCCGTTCACACGCTTCCAGCACGCGTGGGTCGTCCCGACGATGATCGCCCTGACCCGTGTCACCGAGGCGGTCGTGGCGGCCGGTGTCGACCTCGGCTTCGAACGCGAGCCCTCCCCTGGTCGCCATCACAAGTCCGAGCGCATTGCGATCGATGTCATCCAGCGTGTGGCTCCCGACCTCGCCGACAAGGTGCGGCTCCGCTACTACCCCTAGAGGCTTCCATGGATCACGAAACTCAGCAACCCACGCCCCCCCTCGATGCCGAAGCGATGGCCCGTCGCAAGTTTCTGGGTCGCGTCGTCACCGTGCTCAACATTGCCGTCGTCGGCGTTCTCGCGGTACCGGCCGTCCAGTTCGCGGCAGCTCCCCTCAAGCACCGCCTGAAGGAAGAGTGGCTCGATGTCCTCGGCGATGACGAACTAGCCGAAGGCGAAACCCGCGAAGTCGCCTACACCGTCGCGGTCCAAGACGGCTATCAGAAGGTTGACCGCAAGTACGTCGTCTATCTCAGCCGCCAAGACGGTGAGGTCAAGTGCTTCGATCCGGCGTGCACCCATTTGGGGTGCCGCGTGAAGTACCAGAGCGACCAGCACCGATACTTCTGTCCTTGCCACGGAGGCGTCTTCGACGAGTCGGGCAAGGTGGTTTCCGGGCCTCCCCCGAAAGGCCTGATCCAGCATCCCGTCAAAGTCGAGGGCGGTCGCATCTACGTGAGCCGCATGGTGTAGTCATGATTCAAGAACCTCCCGAGTCGCGATCCCCCGAAACCCGCGAGCGTCCGATCATCACGATGGTGCCTGACGTCGAGTCGGCCGATCAGCTCGCCCGCGAGCGTCCGGCGCTCCGAGACTGGATGGAACTACGCCTCGGATGGTGGGGCTTCGTTCGAAAGAACCTCGACGAACCCATGCCGCCCGGTGTCGGCTGGTGGCAGACCCTTGGCAACCTCCTTCTGACGATGCTCGTGTTCCAGTTCACGACAGGCGTGCTGATGGCGATGTACTACAGTCCGTCGCCCCAGAGCGCTTACCCCTCGGTGAAGCACATCACCGATACGGTCACGGCAGGATCGCTGATTCGTGGGCTCCACGTTTGGGGTTCGACCTGCATCGTGGTCGCGATGACGCTCCACACGCTGCGTGTGTTCTTCTGGGGTTCCTATAAGAAGCCGCGCGAGTTGACGTGGGTCGTCGGTGTGCTGATCTTCCAGGTGATGCTCGCGTTCTCCTTCACCGGCTACCTGTTGCCGTGGGACCAGAAAGCATTCTGGGCGACGGTCGTCGGGACCCGCATCGCAGCCACGATCCCCTTCGTGGGGCAGGACCTTCTCGTCCTGATCCGGGGCGGCGACGAGGTCGGCGCACTCACACTGACCCGCTTCTACGCGATCCACGTGATGATCTTGCCCGCCGCGCTCATGGCTCTGATCGGGATTCACCTGTACCTGGTGCGTCGCCATCACATCGCCGGCCCTGTCATTCCCCAGAAGGGCGCGCCTCAGCCGTTCTTCCCGAATCAGCTCTTCAGAGACGTGATCGTCGTGATCATCGGGATCGGTGCGATGTTCGCACTCGCCCTGCTCTTCCCGCCGGGCCTGGAAGCGCCCGCCGATCCGGCCGGGACCGACTTCACCCCGCGCCCAGAGTGGTACTTCCTGGGGCTCTATGAACTCCTCAAGATCATGCCGGCGGGCTGGGAACTGGTCGCGACGACCATCGTCCCGGGGATCGTAACGATCGGGATGCTGTTCCTGCCCTGGTTGGACCGGTCGCGGTCACGGCACCCGGCCAAACGCGGCTGGACGATCCTCCTCGGGACGTTCGTGATCCTCATGATCGGCCTGATGACCCTTAAAGGGATTCTCGAGACGCCACCGCACAGCGCTCACTCGGCACCGGCCGAGCAGCATGCTCGGCACTGACGCCTCAGGCTCGCTGGAGGCCACGGCGGGACGCCGTGGCCTCTTCGTACAGCTCCTCGTATCGGCCCGCACTGCGGTCCCAACTGAAGTCGGCGGTCATCCCCGCTTGGACGAACTTCACCCACGTCTTGGGCTTGGCGAAGGCTTCTGTGGCACGCCAGATCGCCTCGAACAGGGCATCCGGCGTTCGTTCGGCGAATGTAAACCCGTTGACCGTGTCGAACACGGTGTCGGCGAGGCCGCCCGTCTTGCGCACGATCGGCACCGACCCGTACCGCATCGCGATCATCTGCCCAAGCCCGCAGGGTTCGTAGGCACTCGGCATGAGGAACATGTCGACGCCGGCGTAAATCCGCTGGGCAAGTTCGACGTCGAATCGCTCGATGAGGCGCACCCGGTCGGGGAATCGTGCCTGGGCGGCTCGGAGCTGCTCCGCGGCCCACGGATCGCCGATCCCGAGGACGACGAGTTGCGCTTCCGCGACGATCCGATCGAGGGCTTGGAGAACCAGATCGAACCCCTTTTGCTCGCTCAGGCGGCTGACCATGCCAATGACGGGCGTCTTGGGGTTCGCGGACAGATCGAGCTCTTGGAGAAGCGCAGTGCGGCAATGAGGTTTGCCGGTGAGGTCCATGGCCGAATAGGGGCTCTCGATCGCGGGGTCCGTTTGGGGATCGAAGTGCTCGGTGTCGACGCCATTGAGGATGCCGGAGAGACGGCCGTCGGCGGCAAGCCAGGTCATGAGGCCCTCAAGCCGACAACCGTACTCGGGCCACTGAATCTCCTCCGCGTAGGTCGGGCTCACTGTGTTGATGCGATCCGCATACACGCAAGCGGACTTCAGGAAGTTGACGGCACCGTAAGTCTCGAGCTGGTGCATGTTGAACAGGCAATGCGGCAATCCGACCTTGTCGAGGGTATCGAGCCCGAACTCGCCTTGATACGCGAGGTTGTGGATCGTGTAGATCGAAGCGACGCGGTCCCAAAGGTCGGCCGGGCCCTCACGCATCAAGACCGGTAGAAACCCGGTGTGCCAGTCGTGGGCGTGGACGACGTCAGGGATCCAGTTGGAGCGCTCGCACCATTGCAGCGCGGCCTGACTCAGGAAGAGGTAGGCGTCGCGGGATGGTGTGTAGATCGCTTCACTCGCTTGGACGCCGTCGAAGTGTTTGCCGCCGGCGATCATCCAAATCGGCACGCCGGCATCGTCGGTCTCGTGGATCGTGGTCCGGATCTTCTCGAACGGATTCAGGGTCGTGTCGAAGCTCGCGAGCTTCTTGATGTCCCACCGTTTGTCTTTCAACACCATCCCGTAGGCGGGCATCAGCACGCGGACATCGTGCCCTCGCGCGCGAAGCGCGCGCGGAAGGCTGCCGATCACATCGGCAAGCCCACCGACTTTGGCAAACGGTGCGACTTCGGCGGAGACAAAGAGAATCTTCAACGTTCGTGGTACCCCTGAACAAGTGTCGGCGCGACGCTGGGTCTACGCGAGAGCGGCGGCGGTGACGCCCAACTGGACGGCCTGAAGCGGATTCCCGTCCGGGTCCGTGAAATCGAGGGTGACGCCACCCGGGATGTCATGGAACGTTGCCGCGACGGTCGCACCGGCTTCCGCGAGCCGGGACCGCAAAGCCACGATGTCGCTCGTCTGAAGACCGACCTGCCAGCCCGACATCGGGAGGCCCAACGGCGTCGTCGCGCCGTTCATCGCCAAATGGAGAGCGAGCTTGCCGTTGGCCAGCGGAAACTCGGTCCAGTGCGCGCTCTCGTAGCCGACCGGCAGTCCGACGACGTCGCGATAGAACTCTACGGACCGAACCATGTCGGACGCTTGGCACCAGATCGTGTGCAGACCCTGAATCATAGGGGAGGTTGTACCAGGATCAGACGTCGGCTTCCAGAGCACGCTCCACTGGGGACCAGGCGGACCGCATCGGGAGGTGCTCCTCGACGGCACGCTCATCGAACGGGATGTGATGAGGGAGGAGACCGGGCTCCGTCCAAGTCATGGCAAGACCCGGGTGATCGTCGGGCTCAAAGGTCGGTGCGACCACCGTCAACTCCAGCTTCTCGTCGTCGAGTCGATCGAGGACCGGACCGATGAGCCTGCGATCGAGCTCTTCCATCAACCAAGTCGCTTCGGCGGAGCGGCCCTCTCGATGCAGATGTCCAGGTTGTCGCAGGATCAGAAGTGAGCGGGGTTCGTGCCCAATGCGTTCCGCCAGGGCCTCGAACGGAACGTTGATGCCTTCGCCGACGAGTTCGACCGGCAAGTGGCGATACCCGACGAGCCGCGCGATGCCTGCGCACCGGAGCGATCCGCTCATCACGGTCGTCGGAGCGCCTTGGGCCAAGCCAAGGTGCGGGAGTCGGACCCGGAACCCCGGACCCCAAGGCCAGAGCAAGTTGAGGGGAACCAACCCTTCGTCGATCCGGCGGACGTTGAATTCGAGCGGGGTGAGGAGGTTGACCGAATCATCGATGAATCGCCTCAGGCGGGCTTCGTCGTCCCCAACGGGGAGGTGGGCGCGGTATGGGCGCAGCGCCTGAGGTGGGGCGGTGATCACCTCCGGCGAGCCGTCGAGGGCGATCAGGGCATGATCCAGACCCATCCCCTTTGCCGGAATGAGATTCGGGGTCTCAAGACGCCGGACGTGCTCAAACAATGTCTGAAGCTCCTCCTCAGTGGGACCGGCGGGAGGAGTTTCGGCATCGACGCCGTCGGTGGTGAGGAGCGACAAATGGAATTGGAGGCTGGAATCGGGGGGATCCAGCCCGAGTCCGGCGACCGCGAGAGGTCCCGGAGCAATCCTCGCTTCGTGCGGATCGAGACCGAAAAAGGCGGCTTCCGGAGTCGGGGCACGGGCAATCGGACTGAGCTTGACCAGTTCGGCCCTGCTTGCAAGCTGCTGGAGTCGGGGGCAGTTCGCGTTCAGGATGAAACCGTTCCCGATCGGGGAGACCGCTCTCGGCAACACGACGACGACGCGGCGCATGACGAATTATGGAATTGGTGGCGTGCCCCGTGAATTTGCGTTGCACCGCGTCGCGAACCCTGAGTAGAATGCTTGTTTGAGATGCCGTCGGATTCCCGGGAAAGGATTGCCGGGCGAAGGCATGGAGGAGATATGATAGGTATGCGTGCACGTCCTCAGTACTTGTGGACATATCCGCTCATCGTGTTCGCGCTTCTGATCGCCGCCCTCGTTGGAGCGGGTTGCGGCGGCAGCGGTTCGAAGAAGTCCGGCGGCTTCAATGTCAGCGGAGTCTTCGCCAACCCTTACACCGGGCGCGACGTTCCAGGCTTCGTCGGCTCCTTGAAAGTGACGACGACACCCGCGATCCCAGGTTGCGAGACCTTCGTGTTGCATCGCGGCGAGAGTTCGAAGCCGTGTCCGGGCACCAAGCAGGGCACGCTTTACCGCTTTAGCGTTACGGCTTACCAGGGCACGTCCGGCAACGGCTCCGTCTTGGGGAGCGCGAGCTTTGAGCGCGTCGCCGACAAGACGGTGCAGGACGTTGTGATCAACACGGTCGACATCGACATCGCTTCGGTGACGATCAGCCCCGCCGACGCCACGCTGAAGCTTGGCGAAAGCCAGACGTTCTCGATCGGTGCGCGAAACCGAGCGGGTCAGGTGGTCATCACGCCCGCCAACGACAGCAGCTTCTCGTGCTCGCTGAGCGGCCCGGGAACGTGGAACGCTTCGACCTTCACGTACACGGCTCCGTCCACGGCGCCGAGTGAAGAGAGCGCTCGAGTCACCTGCACGTTCGACGGCAAGTCCGCGAGCGCGACTATCAATCTCGATTTCCGCCGCGAGGCCTGCGTCAACATCCTGTGGAACGCCCTCAACCGAGGCATCCCGGGCTACGCTCGCTCGGCCCGCGTGGTCGTCTCCGATGCCGGCGGCAACGTCGTCGACGATCAGGTCCACGATCGCACATCGGACTCGGCGTACACCCAGCAACTGACCTGGCCCGACACGATCGTGGGCGACTACGACGTGACGGTGACCGCCTTTGCCGACTTCGGTGGTGGCGGTGCGCAGCTCGGCCAAACGACCTTCCCGTACGCGCTCACCTATGATCCGGATTGTCCGGACATCGACATGGGTCCCGGCGATCTGACCCAGGGTCTGAATATCGTCTGCTTCATCGAGCGAGCCGGTGGCCCGGTCGAGATCAATGGCGACGTCACGATCAACGAAGGTGAGATCGCAACGCTCAGCGCGGTGGTCGAGGACGCCGACGGAAACATCGTGCTCACGACCGATCGAGCCATCTTCAAGGCCACGGGTCCGAACGTTCGGATCGATGGCGATGAGATGACCGGTGTCGTCCGCGGCAACGGTTCGAGTGTCAGCGTCTCGTTCGGCGACACTCCCCCGGCCGACAAGTTCTTCGGGGTCGACGTGGTGTTCGGTAACCCGGGCATCATCATCATCTGGGATCCGATCACCCGCGACAACGCCTGGTCGTACTCGCGCAGCTTCGTGGCGCAGCTCTTCCAGGGCGGTTCACCGGTACCTGGATTCAACGACATCTATGGCGTGCGCCCGACCGACACCGGTCTCGTGACGACGACGGCCTTCTGGCCCGATCGTCTGACCGCTGACGGCGACTACGAAATCCGCGTGACGCTGTACCCGAACGTTCCCGCCGACAACCCGGCCGTTCGAGGTCCGGAGCTTGGCGTCGCGATCTGCCCGTTCACCGTGACCAACGGTACGGCAGGCCCCTGCACGGCGGACTTCTCGACCACGAGCAACGCCACCGACATCGAGTTGAACGTGACCCGAGCCGACGGCTCGATCGAGCGCTACACCAGCGCCACGCCGCCTCCGCCCGGCCGTCGCAACGGTCCGTTGGTGCTGAGCTACGGCGAGAAGGTCAGCGTTTCGGCTCGGGCAACCGATGCCACCGGCACGACCACGTACTTCAACGACAACCGCATTCGGTTCGAGAGCGGTGGCGTCGTGCAGTACAACAGCGCTCTTGCCGAGTTGGCGACCGTGGCCCTGGGCAACGGATCCACGCTCGTGACCGCCGATAGCGTCCGAGGTCCTTCGCTGAACCTCGACGTGCACGTCTACCCACCGGCCGTGGTGGCCTTCTCCGACTTCAATCCGGATGCCTTCGGCACCGGCAACGGAGCGGTCAGGTCCTACCTCTACGTCCCCGGAGCCCTCGTGAACTCGCCGCGTGGCGACAAGATCTGGGAAGTCCCGTATCGGGATGACTCCTACCTTGGTCGACCGCTCGCCGAGCCCGGCGTGGTTCTCCCGACCGGCCAGTGCAACGGCTACGACGCGATCATGCCGGCGCTCAACTCGCGCGCCGACAAACTCGCCCTCGTCGTCGCACCGTTCGATACGACCAGCGGCGACGTGACCTACTACAAGGACCTCGTCGTCATGGAGGTCTCGTACGACGCCAACGGAGCCCCGGTCTTCGGCGGCATCCTGCCTCAGAACGAGCCGTACAACACGCGGGATGAGATCTGCCCGATGTTCGGTCCGCAGACGGAGGACAACGGCAACGGCGTTCTGTACTTCTCTTCGATGGAGTTCAACCGCGACACCGGCGCCTACCTCGGTGGCCAGGAGCGCGACATCTTCAATCGAACGAACGTCTATGCCGCGTCAAGCCCGGGTCAGAACATGACCTCCGGCGTCACGGGCAACCTCCTGTGGCCGGCGATCGCGCCGGACAACCAGGAGATGGCCGTCATCCGCAAGCTCGGCTTCGGCCGAGACGAAGCGGACGTGATCGGCATGGGTCAGATCGTCACGATCGACCTCTCGCCGTTCGCTCCTTCGGGTGAGCAGATCGACGTCACCGCTTGGGCGGCCAGCCGGATCGGCTATGTCGCTTCCATGGGTGTGGCGCCGCCGAACGGCGGACCGCTCGTCGATCCCGACAAGTACTACATCGCGTTCACGCGCAGCTTCGACGGTGGGGTCACCCCCGAAGTCCAGCTGATTCGTGCCGAGCGAACTCAGGCGGCCCTAGGCGCCTTCATCCCGCAGCAGGCGAATGCGTCGAATCCGTTCGGCGCCGCCCTGGACGGGGCGTCGGTTGCCGGCTTCCGTGTCCGCAACCCGCGACGCGTGATGGTGTTCCTGTACAACGGCACGCAGATCCGGGCCAAGCACGTCACCTCGCCTGCTGAGGGTGGCATCGGCACCGAGATCTGGACGCTGAACCCGAACATGACGGCGGTCAGCCAGCCCGTGTGGCCTGCCCCGCTGGATCAGTTCCCGCCCCTCGCGCGATAGGAACGTCCAGCAAGTGCACCGAGCCCTCGTCCCCACTGGGGACGGGGGCTCCTTCTTTGGGCAGGGAGCCCCGACCCCGCCGGCGAACTGTGTCCTATGCTCGCCACGATGCTTGCCGGCCTCCTCCTGACACAAGGACCGACGGTCCCTGGCGCGACCCTCCGCCTGTACGACATCGGTGCACCGATGGACGAGCTGGTGCCACTGGTCCCGGGGCAAACCCCGAACGTCGACCGCCTGATCGAGGCCATCGACCTGAGGGACGGCGAGTTTGCGCCGGGGTTCAAGGACTTCTTCGTGGTCGAAATCACTGCCGACTTCATCGCCGACGCCGACGGCAACCACGTCTTCANNCCGTGATCGACAACGATGGGATCCACCCCGCCAGGCCGGTCGAGTCGACGGTGCGACTCACGAAGGGGAGTCACCGACTCAAAGTGCGCTTCTTCGAAAACAGCGGCGAGGAGCGACTTCTTCTTGAGGTCCGTGGTCCCGGAAAGGCGGCGTTCTCGGTGGTCGACAAGACCATGCTCCGATCGCCCGGCGGTCTTACCCGGGTCACGTCACCCGGGACCAAGCGTCTGCTCCGTCCGGGCGGTCCGCTGCGACCAGGGAACGGAATGCCCCTCGTCGGGCTCCACCCCGGTTGGGACCTGATCACGATCCGGCCTGAGGACTTCAAGCCCCAGGTCGGAGCCCTCGCGTTTCTGCCCGATGGGAGCCTGCTCGTCAGCACGTTCAAGCCGAATCAAACGGGGTCGTTCCAGCCGGAGTTGAAGGACGGGAAGATTTGGAGGCTGACCGGCGTCACGGGAAACGACCGGAAGAAGGTGAACGTCCAGCTGGTCGCCGAGAATCTCCAAGAGCCTCTGGGGCTGGCGACGATCGGCAATAACGTGTACCTGTCGCAACGCACCGAGATCACCCAGCTCATCGACAAGGACGGCGACGGGGTCTACGAAGGGCGCAAGACCGTCGGCAAGGCTTGGATTTCGGACAACTACCACCACTTCACCTTCGGCCTGGCGTCGCGTGAAGGACTCCTCTACGCGTCGCTCTCGACCTCGATCACGTCTGGCGCGCCCGGCATCAACGGGCCGAATCCACCCAATCGGGGCACGGTCATGGTCATCGATCCTGCGCTCTATGACCCAGCGATGCCGATGCAGAACGTCCAGTTCTTGAGCGGGGGCCATCGAACGCCCAACGGCATCGAGATCGGACCATACGGGCTGTTGCTGGTCGGCGAAAACCAGGGCGCTTGGCAACCTGCGAACAAGCTCAACGTCGTCCAGATCGGTGGCTTCTACGGGCACTACAACAACATCGAGTTCAAGACCGACGCCTATCCGAACGGCGGCGTGAAGGGCCCGTACGACGACCAGCCCCTCATGGCACCGGCCCTGTATCTACCCCAGAATGAATGTGCCAACTCGCCCGCGCAAGCGGTGACGATCCCGAGTGGACCGTTCAGAGACCAGATGCTGATTTCGGACGTCAAGTACGGAGGCTTGCGCAGGGCGTGGCTCGAGCAGATCGACGGGGTCTGGCAAGGCGGGGTCGTCCAGTACAGCCAGGGCTTCGAGGTCGGCACCAACCGGATGGTGTTCGGGCCCGACGGTGCGCTCTACGTCGGCGGCATCGGTGCCACCGAAACCTGGGCGTGGACCGACCCGAAGACGGGCCAGTGGACCACCTACGGACTCCAAAAGATCCGGCCCAACGGCAAGTCCGCGTTCGAGATCGCGGCCGTCAAGGCCACCCCGACCGGTTTCCGGGTGAAGTTCACGAAGCCGGTCGCGTCGGCCGATCGAGAAGCGGCGTATGTCGTCCGTCAGTGGAACTACGAGCCGACGCCTGATTACGGCGGAGATAAGAAGAACCGCGAAGATCTCAAAGTCACGCTGGCCCGAGCAAGCAAGGATGGGACCGAAGTCGATCTCACGATCCCGGGCCTCAAGGAGAGGCGCGTCGTCTATCTGAACTGCGATCTCAAGGCCGAATCGGGCGAAGCGCTCTGGGCCTCGGAGTGCTGGTACACGCTCACCAAGAAACCGAGTTCACCGGTCCAGGTGACGTCTGCGCTCATCACGCCAAACCCGAGGGTTCTCGTCTTCTCCGAGACCAAGGGCTTTCGCCACGACTCGATTCCTGCCGGAATCGACGCGGTGAAGCGGTTGGCCGCCCAGCGCGGCTTTACTGCCTCCTTCACGGAGGATTCGTCGGTGTTCGCTTCGGGGCTCGGGGAATATGACGTCGTGCTCTTCTTGAACACGACCGGGGACGTCCTCGACGAGCGCGAACAGGTCGGCCTCCAGCGGTTCATCGCGGCAGGTGGCGGATACGTCGGCGTCCATTCCGCGACCGACACCGAGGCCGACTGGCCGTGGTATGTCCAGTTGGTGGGGGCGACGTTCAAGAGCCACCCTGCCATCCAGCAGGCGTTCATCAAGATCGAGGATCGCGCCCATCCGACGACCTGCTTCCTCCCGAACAATTGGACTCGGGTGGACGAGTGGTACAACTTCAAGGCGAATCCGCGCCCGTTCGTCCGAGTTCTGGCGACGCTCGATGAGGCGAGCTATCAGGGCGGCGACATGGGGGCCGATCACCCGATCATCTGGTGCCACGAATTCGACGGCGGACGATCGTGGTACACGGAACTCGGACATACGTCTTCGACCTACCGCGAACCGATCTTCCTGGAATCCCTTTATCAGGGCATTCTGTGGGTGGCTCAAGCCAAGCGTCCGGCCGGATCGGAGGTGCTGGGGCCGAAGGACTGGAACCTCTCGGGCTGGAACGAGGGAGGAAACGCCTCGATCGCGAATGGGCGCGTCGCGCTCGTTCCGGGGACGGGTGTGCTCGGGAACACCGGTGCGAGCCCGTCACACCTGGTCAGCAAAGCGCAGTACGGGGATTGCCAGGTCCACGTCGAGTTCATGATCCCGCCGGGCGGCAACTCGGGGGTCTATCTGCAGGGCCGGTACGAGGTCCAGATTCTCGATTCGTACGGCAGGGCGTGGCGCGACCTCCAGCACTCGGACTGCGGCGGCATCTATCAGCGATGGAAGAACGACGCCGGTTTTGAGGGGACGCCGCCGGCACGGAACGCCGTGCGTCCGCCCGGCCAATGGAACACGTACGACATCGTGTTCCGGGCACCGCGGTTCGAGGGAGGTCGCAAAACGGAGAATGCGCGCTTCGTCGAAGTCCGTCTCAACGGGGTCATCGTGCAGAACGACATCGAGGTGACCGGCCCGACACGAGCGTCGATGGCCGAAGACGAAGTGGCTACCGGCCCCCTGTTCTTGCAGGGCGACCATGGGCCGGTGGCTTACCGCAACCTCTGGATCAAGCCTCTGAAGTAGCCGCAAGTCCGCTCACCGAGAATAGGCCACTCCGAGCCGCAGGGCCCTGTTGCCCTGTGTCAGCTGGTATAAAGAATCTCGCCGTGCAGCTCGCTGATAACAGAATTCTGCAAGGGCCAACAATATTCTCAAAGGACTGAGCCGAAATCATAAGAAGAGAGACAATCATCATGGTATTGGTCATTTCCGAGCCAGCCCAACAAATTCTGTAGACATCTCATTAACAAGAACTCCACCTAGATCCGATGACGGTGACTATCATAAAAATATGAACTCAAAGTTCGAATGTAAAAGAAAATGCTGGAGCGAATCAAAATTCAAGAGAGGCAATCTCGGTTGAACTCAATCTCTGCGATCGGAAGTTTGAGGTGTCACCGTGGGTGATTGGATCGGCTCGCGCTGGCTCGCGGACGAGTTCCAAGCTCATCCGGTTCAGCCGTTCCCGACGACGACCCGCATCGGTGCGAGTCGCCGGACCCAGGAGAGCGGGGCAGGGACGATCGAGACGGTCACTGAGGCGGCGCGGCCAAAGACGGGCGTCGCGGGCCACCTGAGTTACGCGATCAAGCACGAGGGCGTGCATCTGGAGTTCCTCGCTCGCCTCTTCGACCGTCTTGAGCCGCGTGAGTTCGCAGTTTGGCTCGAACAGCGTCCAACCGGGCAGTACGCCCGGCGAGCGTCCTTCCTGTACGAATGGCTTACTGGTCGCGAGGTGGACTTCGATCAAGCCGGGGGCAACTATGTCGATGCCGCCACCGGCATCGCGCTCGCTGCGCGCGAACCCGAGAACGTTGCTAAGTGGCGGGTGCGGAACAACCTCCCCGGGGTGCCTTCGTATTGCCCCACAGTGCGGGCCACCGATGCCGTCGAGCGGGCCTCCCGCTATGATCTGCCAGGGGCCTTGGCGCAAATCGAAGCCGATTTCGGCGCCGCAATCATCCAGCGCACTGCGATCTGGCTCACGGTCAGGGAGAGTCGAGCGAGCTTCCGAATCGAACATGAAGAGCAGCTCCGGGACCGAGTTCAGCGCTTCGCCAACGCCATCGGAGTCTACACGGGCGCAGAAGGCGGTCCGCTAGGTCCCGCCTTTCTCGATGCGCTCCAGCGGGCGATTCTCGGCGCGAGCGCAGTTCGACTCGGACTGCGGCGCTCGCCCGTCTTCATCGGCGAGACCGGGTTCTGGGGGGAGATCGTCCACTACGTTGGACCGGACGGGGACTTGGCGGCTACGGCCCTCGATGGCCTCCGTGAAGTGGATCGCCGGACCAAGGGGACTTCGGCAATCGTCCGAGCGGCTGCAGTCTCCTTCGGCTTTGCGTACATCCACCCACTTGCCGACGGCAACGGACGGGTTTCACGCTTCCTCGTGAATGATGTGCTTCGCCGAGACGGCGCCGTCCCTCAGCCATTCATTCTCCCGATCTCCGCGACGATTACGGGCTCTACTCGGCTAAGAGCCCAGTACGACGCCGTTCTCGAAGTGCTGTCCAAGCCGTTCATGGCGCGCTACCGCGAGGCGTGCCACTTCGGAGCCGAGCGCCTTTGCGAAGACGGGATCCGGACGAACCTGGACTTCCGGGCCTCAGACGATGCCCGCTACGTCTGGGCGTACCCCGACCTGACCGCCCACGCGACCTACCTGGGGGAGATCATCCCGGAGACCGTTGAGGTCGACATGCGGAACGAGGCAAGGCTCCTCCAAGAGCGGGACGCGGCTGTCCAGCGAGTGAAAGAAGTGCTCGAGGCCCCCGATGTGGAGATCGATCGGATGATCCGGTCGATTCGTGAGAACGCATTCACGATCTCGGGGAAGCTCCGCCGGGAGTATCCGATCCTCGAAGACGCGCGCTTGGCCGAGGCACTGATCGAAGCCGTTCGAGGCTGAACCGCGCCGGCCCCTTGCCCCGGCGCGGTTCATTCCGTGATCGACAAGAGCATCTTGCGCCCCACATGAACTTTTGGCCGAAATCGTGCATCCTCTTTTTGTTCTCCTGGTGGTGTTCTTATGATTGGTTCGCTTGATCTTTCCCCTCGAATTCGCTTCCTCTCGCTGGCGTCGATCTGTACGGTCGCCGTCGCCACGGTCCTCCTCTTGCCTTGGGGCTCTCCGGGTCCGTTCCCGTCGGCCGCCGCTGGGTTCACCCAGGACGTCCAACCCGAGGCGCCGATGGCGGGCCAGGCGGCTTCGGGCAAGGCACGCTACGCCCCCGACGCCGTCCTCGTGGCGTTCGACAGCCGGGCCACGGCAAAGGAGCGTGCGGCGGTCCTGAGGAAGTTCGGGCTTGAGAACGATCCAATGGTCGACAGTCCGTACTTCGTGCGGCTGATCTACGGCGACGCGCAGCCGGCGCGGCCAGTGGGGGTCGACGAGCTGGCCGCGGAGTTGCGCCGCGAGCCTGCAGTACGCTTGGCAGAGCCCGACCTCGTGCTCGTCCCGGACCAGACTTTCCCCAACGACCCCCAGTTCGGGCAACAGTGGCATTACCACAACACGGGCCAGACCGGCGGGACACCGGATGCCGACATCGATCTTCCCGAGGCGTGGCAGATCGTCGGGACAAGGCCGCCGGTCGTGGTCGCCCTCATGGATGACGGAGTTCAATACACCCATCCCGACCTGGCCGGCAACATGTGGACCAACCCGGACGAGACGCTCAATGGGCTCGACGACGACGGCAACGGTCGGATCGACGACATCCGCGGATGGGACTTCTCCGATGGAGACAACGACCCGTTCCCCGGCGGGACCGACAGCCACGGCACTCACACCGCGGGGACGATCGCGGCGGTCACCGACAACGGGATCGGGGTCGCGGGCGTCTCGCGCAATGTGCGGCTGCTGCCGGTGCGGATGTACGGGGGTGCGGCGGGCTTCATCTCCGCTCTCATCCAGGGTATCGACTACGCCCGGGTGGAGGGAGCCAAAGTCATCAGCGTCAGCTACAACATCGATGGTTACACGTCGCTCCTGGTCGAGGCGATCCAACGCGCCGCAGCGGCGGATGTTCTCTATGTGAACTCGGCAGGCAACAACTCCCAGAACATCGATTCGCTCCGTGGCGCGATCCGCAACATGACCAACAACGCGATCTTCGTCGCGTCGGTCGACCACAACGACAATCTGTCTTCTTTCTCGAACTTCGGCAACACGGTCGACGTGGCCGCTCCCGGAAGCTCGGTCCTGAGCACGGTCAATCCGAATACGTACGGCAACTTTTCCGGCACGTCGATGGCTTGCCCTCACGTCGCCGGCGCGGCGGCCGTCCTGCGGTCGTACTTCCCGACGATGACGGCACCCCAGCTCATCACGCGGCTCCGAGTCTCGTCGGACCCGAAAGCGAGCCTCGCCGGTCGAATTCTCGGGGGTCGCCTCAATCTCGCCAACGCGCTCGATACCGACACGACGCCTCCGGACGCGCCGACGGGCCTCACCATCACCGGGCGCGTCACCCACGGACTGCGGATGCAGTTCGTCTCTCCCGGGGACGACGGGATGAGCGGAACGCCGGCCAACTACGAAATCCGGTTCAGCCGCAACCCGATCTCGGTCGCGAACTTCGCCTCCGCAACCCCGATCAACTCGATGCCCCCGCCGGTTTCAGGAGGCACGACGGTGAACTTCCAGGCCATTGGGCTCTTCCCAGGCGAGTCGTTCTACGTCGCGGTAAGGGCGGTGGATAACTTGGGCAACATCGGCCCGCTTGCAACGGCCGGGCCGTTCACGACCCGGTCGGCGACCGTCATCGACCGCGTCGAAGGTGCCGCCCAGTTCACCGGCTCGCCGTGGGCGACGACGACCACCCAGTCGGCAAGCCCGACCCGATCGTGGACGGACAGCCCGGCCGGGAACTATGGCAACAGCGTCGATGTCAGCCTGACGTCGATCTCTTCGTATCCGATCACCGGGAACACGTTCCTTCGGTTCAGTGCCCGTTTGTCGCTCGAAACGAACTGGGACTTCCTCCACATCGAGGCGTCTCCGAACAACGGCGCGACCTGGACTCGGGTCGGAACGCTCACCGGGGAACCGAACGTCTGGCAGGTCTACAGCGCGAATCTGAGCGCCTTCGCCGGCCAGAGCGTCCGCATCCGGTTCCGACTCGTGACCGACAGTTCGGTGACGCGCGACGGCGTGTACATCGACGACATCTACCTTGCCCCGGTCAATCAGATCTGGTCCGATAACGTGGAAGGCGCCGCGCGCTTCACGGCAGGCGCACCGTGGGCGACAACGACCACTCAGGCCCTCAGCCCGATCCGCTCTTGGGCGGATAGTCCGGCCGGCAACTACGCCAACAACGTCAACGCGACCTTGACCGGCAATGAGACAGTCAGCGTAACGAGTCTTGCCGACGCCCATGCGGTGTTTGGGATGAACCTGAACACGGAGCTCTTCAACGACACCCTTCGCGTCCTGATCACCGCGGACGGCGGCCCGACGCTCGAGCGGACCCGCTACAGCGGTGCCAACGGCTGGGGCTACTATGCCGCGCCGGTACAGGGCATCGCGAGCAGTCGTGTCAGCTTCCAGTTCGTTTCGAACGGTTCCACCGCCGCGGACGGCGTCTACCTCGACGACATCGGCTTCGCCGGTGAACCCTGGGAGCCGGTGACCTTGGTGACCGGAACCGTGAATCTCGACGGATACACGGGGCCGCCTGCGGCAGAGCCGATGACCCTGGTCGTCCGCAGCGGCGGCAACCCGATCTTCACGACCTCGATCGTCCTGACGGCCTCGGGACCTGAGCAGGGCACTTTCAGCGTCGTCGTCCCCGCCCAGGGGGTCCACGATCTTGCGCTGAAGGGCTCCCATTGGCTGCGGCGAACGCTGACGGCCGTGAACCTGACGCCCGGTCTCGCGAACCAGACGTTCAATCTCGTGAATGGCGATATCGACGGGAGCAACGCGATCGATTCGGACGACTTCGATGTCCTTGTGGCGAACTTCGGGCTTGCGGTCGCGACGGGTGATCTCACCGGGGACAATCTCGTGGATTCGGACGATTACGACATCGTGGTCCGGAACTTCGGTCTCAACGGAAACCCCTAGAGACGGGGGAGGTGGTCGAGAATGCGGTCGGCGACGGTCTCCGGATCGATCCCGAAGCTCTCGACCACCACGGCGTCCGGGGCGACCTGCAGGGGGCTCGTCTCGCGGGTGTAGTCGCGGTGGTCGCGTTCGGCCACTTGCCGAAGGAGCTCCGCGTAGTCGACGGTGAGACCCTTCGCGTCGAGTTCGGCCTTGCGCCGTCGAACACGCTCTTCGAGGCTTGCGGTGAGAAAGACCTTGAGGTCGGCGTGAGGGGCGAGGACGGTGGTCGCGTCGCGGCCTTCCAGGGTCACCCCGCCTTCGGCGACGACGGCCTGTTGCTGCCGGACCAGACACGCTCGAACCTCGGGAAACGCCGAGAGCGCACTGGCGAGTTCGCCAATCTCCGGCGTCCGGATCAAGGTCGTCACATCCTCCCCGTCGAGGATGACCCGGGGCGGGTCGCCCTCAAGAAGGTCGATCCGGGTGCCTTCGGCCAGGACGGCGGTCTCGGGGCCATCTTCGGGGCCGAGGCCTTCCCGTTGCGCCTTCAGGGCAAGTGCACGATACATCGCGCCTGTGTCGAGGTACCGGAGGCCAAGCCGGCGGGCGAGGATTTTCGCCACCGTGCTCTTGCCCGCACCAGCGGGGCCGTCGATCGCGATGACGAGCCTCATCGGACGCCCGCCGCGACGGTGGGAGCACCCAGCGCCCGAAGGTAGATCTCGACGACTCGATCGACCATTCGGTCCTCGCTGTTGCCCCGGACCGATTGCCGCGCCGCCTGAGCGAAAGCGCGGTAGCGCGCTTCGTCGTCGAGGAGGATGCGGACGCGATCGGCGATGACTTCGGGGTCATTCCGTACGAGGTAGCCGTTGATGCCGTCTTGGACGGCGTTCCCCGCTCCGCCCCCATGGACGACGATCGCGGGTAGGCCATGGCTCATCGCCTCTGCGACCACCAGCCCCTGGGTTTCGGTCATCGAAGGGAAGACGAACAGGTCCGCACCGGCATAGTAGGCGTCGACCTCGGCCCGAGGAACGAAACCGAGAAACCGGACGCGGTCGCCGATCCCGAGATTGCGAGCCATCTCGGCGCAGGCGTCGCGGTAGGGTCCGTCTCCGACCAACCAAAGCCACAAGCTCGGGTCGTCGCGGAACAGCAAGGCCGCGGCGTGGAAGAGCGCGCCCATGTTCTTCTCGCGCGCAATGCGTCCTACGTAGAGGAGGACCCTTTGGTCGGGCGCGACGCCGAAGTGTCGCCGGGTTTCGGACCGTAAGAGGGGGTCGTCGACAGGGAGTCCCGTCGCGGTCGGGATGACCGTGATCGGGGTGCGGACGCTGTGGCGGAGCAGCCAGCGCTGGGCTGCCTCGCTCGGGGTGATGACCTCATCGACCTCGTTGTAATAGTAGTGCGTGTGCTTCGCGATCTTGTAGCGCACGTACCGCTTGGGGACGAACGGGATGTAGTGGGCGTACTTGTCGTACAGCGTGTGGTAGGTCGAAACGACCGGAAGTTCGTGCGACTGGGCCCATCGCAAGCCGACGAATCCAATCGTGAACGGCGTATGCGTGTGGACCACGTCGTAGGTTTGGCGTCGGAAATGCCGCAGCATCGGATAGAACGGCGGAAAGGCGAGGGGATACTGCTTGGTCCAAGGGGTGGGAAACGCCGGAAATCGGTAGGTCGAGGGGTCCGAGTCTCGATAACCGAAGTGAGCTGCCGTCCAGATGTGAACGGAGTGGCCTCGCTCCCTCAGCCCTCGCACCAGCATGTCGATGCTGATGCTCACACCGTTCAAAATCGGCAACGCGCTGTCCGAGAAGAGAGCGATGCGGAGGCGGTGTCGATCCATCGGCTGATGGAGATTACCGAAACCGGGGCAGGGAGGTTGCGCCCGGCCGAGGCAACCTCAGGGCGGCCACACCAGTAGACTTACGCGAGCGTGGAGGATATCGTCCGTCAAGACCGCAGGCTTCTCGTGCGCGAACTGATTCGCCCGCGCCGAGTTTTCGCGTTGTGCGCGACCGGCTTGGCTCTCTGGTTACTCCTGCCTGTCGTGGGGATTCCGCGCGTCTGGATCGTGGTCCTGGCGGCGGTTTGGGCGGCCGCAGCCTATCTCGCTTCATCGAAGCGCCGATTTCAGAACCGACGGTACGAGCTCCTGTGGAACGCCTGCGAGGATCGGCTCGAGAAGTTCGGTGTGGCCCTCAAGGCGATGAAGCGCGACCAGATCGCCGAGTTCGCTGAGATGCCGAACACGATCCGCGAAGTCGCCAACTCGCTGTACCTCGCACTCCGCCGCGCGGATCTCGTTTTTCTCGAGATCTCGAAGAGTGAGGGCTGGCTTCAGGGAACGAGCGGCATCCATACGCCGACCCCCAACGATCCCCAGGCGAAGGAGCTCTATCGGATCGCGGACAAGAACGTCGCCGAGTATAAGCGTCACTTCGACGCGGTCATGGCCGGAGTGCAGCGCGCCGAAGCTCAGGCGGCCGTCTTCACCACCACGCTCGACACCCTCCGCATGAAGATGTTGGGCTACCGGTTGACGGGTCGAAAGCCGGAGCTCTCGACCCAGGAGTTTCTCGAGTCTTTGACCGAGGCGAAGCTCCAGCTCGAAGCCATCGACAAGGCGCTCGACGAACTTGAGCTCAGCCCGTTCCCGACGACGGTCACGATTCTCCCCGACGCGCCGCCGGTCGAGGAACAGCGGCTCTTCTGATCACCATTGCGGCTTCTTTGGCTGGGGTGGCTCGGGTAGCGCACGATTGGCCCATTGTCGAAGTCCGGCGACGACCCCGAAGCCGACCGGCAGGATCGCGAGCGCCCACCAGGGGAAGCCTCCACCTGAGGATCGAGCGTCCGTCCGGTTTCGCCCCTCGTCGAGGACTTGGCGGCCGTCGATCTGTTCAGCCGCTGCCCCCAGGTTCTCCCTCGCCCCGGGATCGACGGTAGGAGCGGGTGCCGACTCGACTTGTGTATTCAAAGGGACGTCCCCGTACGTCGGTACCGTGCCCTGGTACTTTTGCTTCGTCCCGACAGAGGCATCCGACTCTTCCGGGATCCACGTCTTCCCTCTCGGCTTATCCTCGTGGAACGCACAAGCGCCCACCGCGAGCGCGGCGACGACGATTGAGAGCAGTTTCTTCATCATTGGGCACCTCTTTGGTAGCGGAATCCGCGGTCTTGCCACGTGCTGCGAAGCATCACCGGACTCCTGGGGAGTTGCAGGTCGATGAGGGGCGTCCGGCTGATCGAACGTTCCCGGATACGGTTATCGTAGTTGAGCCGAACGGGCAGGCTCCACGCGACGATCGCCTCGTCCTTTGAGATGATCGTGCCGTTCAGGGTCATGCCGCCTCCGGCGGTGCCGACGTTGCCGCCGCCCACGAAGTTGGTGTAGAGGATCGCGTCGACCGTATTCACACCGATGTCTCGGCCCTGGGAATCGGTCGCCACGGAGCGGAGCGTGGCATCGGGGATGACGCTCTGGTACAGCATGCGCCCGGTTGAGTCACGGTTCTTCGCGTTGTAAGCCGGGATGTAGTTTCCGTTCTCGTCGTATCGCCCCTTCGTGAAGGGCGGCATCATGTAGTAGAGCGGGTAGCTGTCCGTGAACGTCAGAGGATTCCCGAGAATCACGCTCCCACGAGCCGCCAACCCAAGGAAGTCCCGCTTCTCGTTGAAGTTCTCGACCGCCTGCATCGAGCTCCGCCCGCCGGTGTAGCGGAAGTCGGGCGCGTTCCTGTACGTGATGTTGCCGACGATGTGGACGTTGCGGCCGGTGTAAATCGTGCCTTGGCCCTGAACGACGCCTTTCATAACGACATCCTGGGTGATGGTGACCGGCCCGTGAATTCGGATCGGGTTCGTGCTTGTCCCGACGAGGACGGCCGAGCCATCGATGACCCCGTTCGTCGTCAGCCGCTTGTAGGCTCCCGCACCCCCGTTCAGCGACGGGTCCCAGACCTCGAGGTAGGCAACCTGGTTGAAGTTCGGGTTGGCCGATCCGTCTTGCCAGGTCTGCTTCGGGTTGCGGTAATTGCCGCTGAGCCCCTGGTAGTAGGGCAGGTCGCTCAAGTCCGGCATCACGACTTCCTGCGTCGGGCTCGTGTCCAGGGTCGTCACCGTGGGAGTCTCGGCGGTGTTGACGCGACTCCACCCGCGAACGCCACGAGCATCCATCATCGCCGCGCCAAAGGCGCGGTTCGTCTGGAGCGAAGCCGCCGACTCGAAGACGAAATCACGATTCTGCTCGAACGAGGTCGACCCGACCGCTCCGTGCCGGACAGGATCGTAGCCTTGCCGCACGCGCGCACTGTTGTTGAACGACGAGATGTAGCTCGACGTCGTCTGCTTGACTGGGGCCATGTTGATGTTGCCGGGTGCGCCCGGATCGAGCTTGTCGTTGTTGCAAGCGATCACGGAGCCGTTCACGGTCGGGGATCCGTTGAGGAAGTCGAAGTTCCCGTTCGCGCGCATGTCCCCGTTGACGATGAGCTGGTTCGCGGCGAATCCGTCCATCCAACCGTAGTTGTTGATGAAGTAGGTGTAATCGAACACCTGGCTCCGCGCGAGTTCGAACCGAGCCGAAACGTCGACGACTTTGCTCGTCTCGGTGCCGTCGAGTTGGCCGTTGCCGTTGCGGTCGATGAAGCCGACCGCGCGAACGGTCACGATCCGGCTGTAGGGATCGTTGTTGGGACTCGCGTAGCCGATGACGCCCGCGGAAAACGCGCCGATATTGGGAATCGTCCCACTGGTGACGACCGCCGCACTGCCGTACGAGGCGCCCGTGCACCAGTCGTCCATGTCGAAGAAGTTCTGGTCGATCTTGAACGGTCGCCAGAGACTTCGAAGAACGCTCTGTACTCCGGCCTCGCAGACGTGGGTGAGCTGGACCTCCTCGGTCTGGCGCTTCGAGAGGCGCACGGTCTGGGTGGCGCTGTTCACGTAGGACACGCCGGCAACGGCGACGAGCGTGAGAATCCCAAAGGTCGTCACCATCGCATAGCCGCGTCGAGTCCTGTGTTTTCGGAGAAGTTGCATCGGAGGCTCCTTGAGACGATCCCGGCATCTCCAGCCAAGGAGACGGTGGGACACAGAAGGGGAGTCGCAAGACTCCCCGCGGTCATCGGGTCAGGGTTGGGATGTTGCGCAGAAAGATCGTCTCGCGAGATCGCCCGAGCACCCAGCCGCCACGGTTGCTCGACGTGCGGGAGACGACCATGATGGTCAACTGGCGCGTGATGGAGCCCGCCCCTGGAGTAAAGATCGCGTAGGCAGAGCCGCCCGCCGTGGGCGTGAATCCATTCGACTGGGGATCGCGCAGGATGACGTTGCGACAGAGTATCCGGGTTCGACTCTCGTCGGTCACCCGAATGTTGCCGACCCCCGACCCGGTCGTGATCCACTCCATCCGGCGCGTCACGCCGTCCCATTGTGCGGGTACGACGTAGCTGCCTTCCGAGTCGCGGACGGGGAGCCGGTAGTTCAGGGCGGTGCCCGATTCGACCGTAACCGCCATCGCCTCCCGCAGTTCGACGGCGATCGTACGCACCGCGTTTTGAGCGTCGGACTCCGCGTCGATGCGGCCCTGACCAACTGCCCAGCTCCCCATCGTGGAGATCATCACCGACACCGCGGTGAAGAGTGTGAGCACGGAGATGAACGCGGCGGTCAACGTCTCGACGAGCGTCGCTCCCCGATGGCGGCGCGCTCTCATAGGTTTGCCACCAAGGTGCCGATTCGTACCGACTTCTCCCGGCCTCCGTCGGTGTACCGCACCTCGACCGTCGCTCGGCGCAGATCGATGTCGACCTGCTCAAGGATGACGCGACCCGAGCCGCTTGTCAGGATGCGGGAGGGGTTGTCGAGCGCCGCCGAGTCGACGTTCGAGAAGCTGTACGTGTTCTCGGCGATCGGTTCGACGCTGTCAATCAACCCGGCCGCGCGGAGTTGGCCGGGCGTCGCATTGGCGTAGCCGAGCGATCGGATCGCCTCAAGCTGTTTTTGGGCAAGACCGGTCGCTTTGTTGTTCAGGTCTGCACGGGCGCGGCTCGTGTTCGCGATGGGCATGCTCGCAGCAAGCACCATCGCGCTGAGCATCGCCAAGAAGACGCCGAACAGCACTTCGACCAGCGAGAAGCCGGTTCTTTTGCGTTTCATGTTGTCCAACCGGCACCCTCGGCTTGTCGCGAGCGGAGGAACGCCGGATCCTACCTCTGGTAAGTGCATTCCCGTTGCATCGCGGAGAGCGGCCCCGTGTTGTCACGTGTTTTCGGACTGTCGACGCTTGGCCATTGCCGCGAGGACGCCCAGGACGACCAAAGCGGCCGCGGCTCCGAGCAGCGGGCCACTGTACATCGCCGGACCGGGGGGTAGCGGCACGCGCTCCAATCGTCGTTCGCGCTTCGCCCTGCGCCGGCGCAGCTCCAAGGCAAGGCTCTTCTCGCCCTGAGCCATCGCCCAACGATGGTTGGCCGAGAAGATCGGTTTGATCGCAAACGAAAGCCAGCGGAGAAGCGGCTTCTTCGCTCGCACCGACCAGTCGTAGAGCACGAGCGCGCGGGCACCCTCCTGGCGAAGCGACCAGACGCCTTCGCCGACGAAATCTCCGCCGGCGTCGAGGGCAAAGCCGTTCGGACAATCGGAGGCGGTGACCCGGAACGTCCAACGGAGCGTGTAAGGGAGCCAGCCGCGGGTCAGCAGGCGGACGACCTTCCCCACGCCTTTGGCGTCGCCCGGCTCGTCGACGGCGACGCCCAGATAGACCGAGGGCCACCAAACCGGCAAACTCTCGACGTCTTCGAGGATCTCCGAAATCTCCTCGATCGTGGCGTCGAATTCCCAAAGCGTGACGAATCGATAGTCGCTCGCGGCCATGCCCTGATTGTGACGTGGGCAAAGGTGAACCTCGCATGAAACTCCTTTGGCCCACAATAGGAGTCGATGTTCCTCGTGATCGACAACTACGACAGCTTCACCTACAACCTGGTCCAGTACCTCGGGATGTGTGGCGTCGACGTCGTGGTGGCGCGAAACGACGCGGTCGATCTGGATCGTATCGTCGCGCTCCGCCCGCAAGCGCTGATGCTCTCGCCCGGGCCCTGCACGCCGAATCAATCCGGTGTCTGCCTAACGCTTCTTGACGAAGCACTTCGTCCTGGTTCCCGACTGGCCGACATTCCGATTTTCGGGGTCTGTCTCGGCCATCAGGCGATCGGCCAGGTTGCCGGAGGCGTTGTTCGCCAGGCCCGCAACATCCGCCACGGTAAGGTCTCAATGGTCGAGCATGACGGAAGGGGTGTCTTTGCGGGGATGCCGAACCCCTTCGAGGCCGTGCGTTATCACTCGCTCGTCGTCGAGAAGGACTCGGTTCCGCGAGGATTCCACGTTTCGGCGACCTCCCTTGATGATCGCGAGATCATGGGAATGCGTCACGAATCGCTCCCGATCGAGGGCGTTCAGTTTCATCCGGAGTCCGTTCTGACTCAGGACGGGATCCGGATCATCGAGAACTTCGTGCGGATGGCTAGCGAGCGCGTTTCCACCGCATGACGGTTAGCGAGTGCGGCGGGAAGCGGTGGCGAACCACGCCGCCACGGACTTGATGCTTCGAGCGTTCAGGTTTCACTCGGTTTGGCTTCTCGAGCGTGTTCTCGGCCCAGGGGTCGGGGTCGGTCAGGGTCTCGACCAGAACTTCGTCCACGACCTGGATGCCGGGGAGATCGATCTCGATCGCGACGGCAGTGGCCCCGCTGTTCACGAGCTTGAGGGTCACGTCTCTGCTCGATGTGCGACCGGCAACCCAATGGATGGGGTTGGTGACCGGGAAGGACTCGTCGTACATCACCTTGCCGTCGAGGGTGCACACGATCCGATCCGGTGCGTAATCGACCCGGATGTCGTACCACCGACCCGTTTCAACCGATCCTTGGATCTGCCTGCCGACAAGACGTTTACCCCCGCCTTCGGCCAACTCGATCGCGTGCTGACGGTTGCCCCAGCCCCCCAGGTTCCACCAGAGGAAGTCGCGCTCTCCTTGCCGGCCGACGGTGATGAGGAAGCCCTCGGCACCGCTGAGTCGGCGCGCTCTGCACGTGAACGTGTAGCGCGTCCACGATCCGTCCCCGAACCATGCCCGAGCTCCGTCGACTCCGCTCGTTTGCCGGAAAGCTCCGGCCTCCGTGTTCCACGCGCCGGACTCCACGTTCAGACCCTTACCATCAACCGACTCGAAAAGGGAGACGCCGTCGCGAACGACCTTGAGGTCCTTGAACTCGGCTTGAGTGCCCCAGGTGCCGATCCCGATGCCCCCTCCGGGGAAGGTCCCTTTGGGTGCTTCAAAACCGGAGAGCGAGGCCCCAACGACTTCGTCCGGTCGGTGCCGAGCAAACATCTCCTGGACCCAGTACGAGGGCGTGCCGAAGGCGCGAGAGGAGTCGAAGTAGATGAGGTCGGGGTTCCAGGCCTTCGCGTTCAGGTTCGCGAACAGCGGCGCGTACGACGCCATCACCACGACGTCGGCATTGCGCTCCATTCCCATCATGAAGGCGGCTTCGCCGAGCGCGCCTCGTAGATTCCCGTTACCGCAGCCTTGTGTGACGGCATACTCGCCGACGTAGACCTTGGGTCCTTTGCGGTCGTAGGTGTCGTACCGATTCGCGTTCTGGAGAAAGAACTCAGGCGTGCTGTAGTAGTGCTCGTCGATCATCTCGACCGGCGCCGAGTTCGGGACGCCGCCCCAGACGTTCGCGATCAACGTGATCTCGGGGTACTTCGACTTGATCGCGTCGACGAACAGCTTGTACCGTTCGTTGTAGGCCGGACCGCCGTTTTCGTTGCCGATCTCAAGGTACTTCAACCCGAACGGCTTTGGGTGGCCGTGCGCGGCCCGGAGTGCTCCCCACTTCGTGGCGACCGAACCGTTCGCATATTCGATTGCGTCGAGGGCGTCCTGGACGAACTCGCCCATCTTGTCCATCGGCACGACCTCACGATGAGACATTCCGCAGTTGATGACGAAGAGGGGCTCAGCGTCGAGGTCCTCGCACATCTGGAGGTACTCGTGGTACCCAAGCCCATTCGTCGACTTGTAGCCCCAGAGGTTCGCAACCGTGGAACGGCCTGAGAGATCGCCGATCGTCTGCTTCCACCGATACGCCGTCGCCATCGTGTCGCCCTCGACCCAACAGCCACCCGGGAACCGGACGAAGGCAGGGTTCAGTCGGTCCAGCATCACGGCCAGGTCGGAGCGCAGGCCGTTGGCTCGGCCCTTCCAGGTGTCCTTCGGGAACAGGGACACATCGTCGATGCAGAACTGGGGCCCGGACGCGAGTGTCAGGTCCAAGCGGCCCGCGGGGTCGTCTCGGGTCGGCACGATTTCGACGCTGTGGGTACCTGGCTTGTCGGCAGGCAACGTCGCCCTTCCGATTGCGTCGCCCTGCGCACCCCGGAGCGTCGCCATGAGGGTCGCGCCCTCGTACCCAGCGACGGTCCTGACGTTGAGGACGTAGCGCTTGCCCTTCTGAAAGTGCATGCCCCAATAGCCCCGGTTGGCGATCCCGGAACCGATGCGGCCCTTCACGTTGACACATCGGTTGCCGCCTGGGGAGGGATCGACCGTCACGGAGGCCTCCTCCAGCGCCACCCAATGGTCGGGCTTGTCGGAGTCCTCGAACCCCCGGTTGCGAACGAGCTCCGCGTACAGACCGCCGTCGCCGGCGCAGTTGATCTCCTCGAAGAACAGTCCGTAGAGCGTTCGGCTGACCTTCACGGTCGGTCGATCGGCATGAATCGTGAGTCGAGCGGGAGCGGCAAGGAGCCCCGAGAGGGCGAGACCGAGGAAGATGCTTTCCATAGGAGAACCGCTGTCTCGATTCGACGGCCACGCTCGGATTCCTGGGCTGCTTACAAGGGTCGGGCGCCGGCATGAGGATTTGGTTCTCTAAGCGAGAGCCACGATGAACCCCGAATCCGGTGGGAAGATCACGAATGGTTGCCCGACCGGGCGGTCGGCAAGGAGCGGACGAAGGACGAACGGCTCGCCCGAAGCGTAGCGGATGTCATAGCCGAGTTCTCCGCACACGACCAACGACGCCGCGATGTCGTAGAGCTTGCACTTGTAATCGATCAACCCACGCATCCGTCCGCGGGCGACGAACATCGCGTCCACGACGAACGCCCCGCTGTGCCGCATCTTGCCGGGCCAGACTACTCCCGGAAACCGGTGGATCAGCCCGTCCGAGTAACTGACGAGCTCCTCGCGGCGGATCGGGCCTGGGCTCGGCCGGGGGAGAGGCATGGCGTTGCACCAAGCTCCGGCACCCCTGAGCCCGACATACACTTCGTCGAGGTCGGACAGCGCGACGACCCCGACTTCGACATGCTCGCCGACGAGCAAGGCGACGCTCACCCCCCACAGCGGTGAACCGAAGGCGAAGTTCGATGTGCCATCGATCGGATCGACGAGCCAGAGTCCTTCCGGGCCAGGATCGGCGTGGCCCTCCTCCTCGCCCCAAACGCGGGACCCCGGTAGGAGGCGCGTGAGCTCGGCCCGGAGGAAGCGTTCGGCGTCCTGATCCGCCGAGGTCACGATGCTCCCGTCCGGTTTGAGTGTGCGGCTCATCGTCGCGCGTGCTTCTTGGGCAATGCTCCCGGCTTGGCGGACAAGGGTCTCAAGGGGTTGGGCGAGCGCTGTCGGGTCGGGCACCCCTGAATTATGCGCGCCGCAACGCCTGGGTAACCTCATGCCCGTGAGCGCAGCCATCGAGACGTTTCCGAATCCAGCACCGCATCGGGACTACCGGATCGCGCACACATGCCCAGAGTTCACGAGCGTCTGCCCGAAGACCGGGCAGCCGGANNTGCATCGAGCTCAAGTCGCTGAAGCTCTACTACTACTCGTTCCGGAACGAAGGCATTTTCTACGAGGCGGTCGTGAACCGCCTCCTCGATGAGTTGGTGGCCGCCTGCCGGCCACGTTGGATGCGTGTGACGGGCCGATTCAACGTGCGAGGCGGCATCGCCTCGGTGATCGTCGCCGAAACTCCATGATTCCGATCCGCGACAATCTGATCTCGAGGCACACGCCTTACCTCACCTACACGCTGGTGGCCCTGAACGTCGCGATCTTCCTTTGGGATCGTGGCGGGTCGTTCTCGGGACAGGGGACTACTTTCGCCGATCTCGCGATGCGACCCGACCAGGTCGTCGATGCGGTCAGACACTTCTCGGGCGACGCCGCTCCACTCGTCACCCTGTTCACCTCTCTGTTCCTCCACGGCAACCTCACCCACCTGATCGGAAACATGATCTTCCTGATCGTCTTCGGGACCAACGTCGAGCATGCGCTCGGAGGAATTCGGTTCGCGCTTTACTATCTCGCTTGGGGCGTTGTCGCGGGCGTCGCTCAGATCTTCGTGGACCCCGGATCGAACATCCCCGTGATCGGCGCGTCGGGGGCGATCGGGGGCATTCTAGGCTGCTACCTGCTGCTCTTCCCGGGCAACAAGATCACGTTTTTCGTTTTCCCGTTTTTCTTCTTCCAGTTCGTGATCAGCGCCTGGATCATGCTCGGCGTCTGGTTCCTCTGGCAGATCTTCTTCCCCCAGGAGAACGTCGCGAACTGGGCACATGCGGGCGGGTTTCTGGCGGGAATGCTGACAGTGCTCGTCATGGGTGGCCGCGAGAAGGTCCTGAAGTCCGTCGATCTCGAACACGATCCCGAGGCCGAGTATGCGTAGCGCCCTGCTCCTTTGCGGGCTCGGACTCACGCTCCTATGCTCGCTGATCTCGGTCTCCGCCCGGTTCAGGGTCGACTCGGCCAACCGAACGGTGGGCCTTGGGATGGACCTTCAGGCCGTCCACGATATGGCCGCCGCCTGCGGTCGAAGTACACCCGAGGCGTTGCGCGCATTACGCCAGGCCGGACTGACGATGGTCACGATGTCGAGCGACAACCTGAGCGAGCTCCTACAGCGACAAGCCCTGGCGTACGACGCCTCCGAGTCGCCGTTCTTGGTGTCGCGGACGCCCGAAGTCGCGGCGCGTGTCCGCTTCGCACTCACCGCTCGATTTGGCGAAGGACCCTGGACCAAAGGGGCTCGCAGTTTGACCGGACCTGAGATGATCTCGGTGGCCGGCATCCCGGCCGACAGCCTCACCAGCGTGAACCTCGGCCTGAATGCAGACGATGCCGCGATGCTCCGCGAATTCGACTTCCAGATCGTCGCCCGACATGGAAACCCATCCGGGGCGACCCCGCGCTTCATCGGGGCGATGCTCGAACGCTCGCGCAAGCTGGGTGCCGACGTCTTTCTCCCCGAGGGTGACCAGGTTCTCGGCATGCGGGATCTCCTCAAGACGACCGCTGAAGTGCTCGAAAAGACCGACCTCGCCTACGCCTCACCCGAGTTCACGAAGATCGCGGGCGACGCGACGCTCTCCGCCCTCTGCCAAGCCCGACTGATTCGACTGCATAGCATCCAGCAAGCCGAAATCGACAAGATGTCGCCGGAGGCTGTCGCCGACCGATTCGCACGTGCCTACCGCGAACGCAACATGCGCCTCCTCCTGTTGAGGCCGATTTCCTACGCGAGCGAGGACCCGATCGCGACGAACGTGGCGATGATCGAGGCGATCAAGAAGGCGATCGAGCACGAAGGGGGCAAGCTCGGGCGGCCGTCGCCGTTCGCTGAACCCGGGGTCTCCCGCATTGTGAAGCTCGGGATCGCTCTCGGGTGTTTCCTCGTCGGGCTTTGGGGCGTCTTGTCTCTCTTCACGACTCTCCTCTATCGGGCCGGAGCGGCCCTGATCGTCCTGGGGGCCGGTGCGGGTGCCGCCACCAACAGTCTGTTGCCGTATACGGCGCTCTTCGCCTCGATCGTGTTCCCGGTCGCGGGTTACCTTTGGCTGGCGGATCGACTCGCGAACGGCAAGAGCTTCGGAATCTTTGGCGAGTATCTCTCCCTGAGCGTCTTCAGCCTCGCCGGGGGGCTCGCGGTGAACGGCCTTCTGAATGAGCGTGCTTACCTGCTTCGAGTCGACCAGTTCTCCGGCGTCAAGGCGTCGGTCGCGCTCCCGATTCTCATCCTTGCGATCGTGCTCCTGCTCCGCTGGTTCGACTGGCGTGCGATCATGGGAAAGCCCATCTCTTGGGGTAACGCCGCCCTCGGAATGGTCGTGTTGGCCGGTCTCGGCCTCATGGTCCTTCGGACCGGCAACGACAATCCAGCCGCCGTCTCCGGCCTCGAATTGCGACTGAGGGACCTCTTGGATCAATGGCTCTACACCCGGCCGCGGACCAAGGAATTCCTGGTCGGCCACCCCGCGACGATCGTGGGACTTGGGCTTCTCCTCGTCGCCCGACCGCGCGCCGGTCAGACGTGGGAAGCGACGCCTCAACTCGGCTGGGGCACATTTCTCCTGGTCGTCGGGGCAATGGGCCAGACGAGCATCGTCAACACGCTCTGCCATCTCCACACGCCCACCGAGCTTAGTCTCGCCCGCATCGGGATCGGCTGGATTCTCGGCGGTATACTCGGCGGACTTCTGTGGGCACTCTTACGAGTCAGGCTAGCGCCGTCACGGGGTTGAGGGAAGGCATGGGTTCAAAATTGCTCATCGCCGGTTACTTCGGGTGCGGCAACCTGGGGGACGACGCGATTCTGCTCGGGTTCTTGAAGGGGATCGAGGGCCTCCGTTACGACGTCAATGTCCTCAGCGGCTACCCCGAAGAGACCTATCGACTGTATGGCACCAAGGCGACCCCCCGTCGCGAGAACGCAGCGGTGACCGCCGCGATCCAGGAGTGCGATGCCCTCGTGTTTGCCGGCGGCAGCATCTTCCAGGACGTCAGCAGTGTCGGGAGCGTGAGTTATTACGCGGGCCTCGTGTCGAAAGCGAAGAAGGCGGGGAAGAAGGTGGTCATGCTCGGCCAAGGCGTCGGCCCCTTGAACAACTTCCTTGGCAAGCGGATGGCGGCGGGCGCATTCAACCAAGCCGATCTCATTGTCGTTCGGGACCAGGCCTCGTCGCAAACCCTGCGCAACCTGGGAGTGAAGGTTACGCCACGGGTCGCCGGCGACCTGGCGTACTTGCTACCCAAGCCGAGCCTCGCCGAGGACGCCATGTCGTTCCAGGTCGGCAACATGAAGTCGATCGGCATCGCCCCGAGGCCGTTCGGTAAGAACAAAGAGACGATCCAACTGTTCGGCGAACTCTGCAAGCTCGTCTTCCAGGCCAATCTGATGCCTGTCCTCGTCGAAATGGACCGCGAACTCGATGGCCCGATGATCGTCGAAATCGAGAAGACCCAGGGTGGCAAGGTGCCGAGCATCCGCAAAGCGCACACGCCGATGCAGCTCCAACAGCGCATCATGCGCATGGACGCACTCATCGCGATGCGCCTCCATGCCGGCATTCTCGCCGCGACGGTCGACGTGCCCCCCTACATGCTCGCCTACGATCCAAAGGTTACGGCCTTCGCTGCGAGTGCGAACCTCCCTTCGCCCCCGGGGATGCAAGGGATGACACCCCAGCGGATCATGGACGGCTTCATGCTTTTCTACAAGGAGCGGGACAAAATCGCGGCTCAGCTCGCTCGGCGCCGCGACGAGATGGTCAAGCTCTCGCAGCAGAACATTCAGTATCTGACCGAAGTCGTGAAGGTCTGAGTGCTGCGCGTCGTCGCGACCCCGATCGGGAATCTCGGTGATCTCTCTTCACGCGCCGTCGCCGCACTGACCGACGTCGACTTCTGGATCGTCGAAGACGCCCGTGTCAGCGGCAAGCTGCAGATTCTTCTCGGGCTCCAGCGCCCGATGCGCGTGCTCAACGACCACACTCCGGACGCGAAGGTGGAAGGGTACGTGGCCGAATTGACCTCGGGCAGGCGCGCCGCGCTCCTCACCGATGCCGGCACCCCCGCGATCAGCGACCCCGGCGCACGCCTCGTCGATCGGTGCCGTGAGGAGGGCGTCGAGATCGAGGGCATCCCGGGCCCGTCCGCCCCGGCTCTTGCGCTCTCGATCAGCGGGTTCTTCGCTCAGCGCTATGCGTTTCTCGGCTACCTGCCCCGAAAACCGGGAGCGCTTCGGAACGAACTCGAACCGTTCGCGGATTCGCCCCTGACTCTGGTGCTGTTCGAGTCGCCGCACCGGATCGACAAGACGTTGGCGGTTGCGGCAGAGGTCCTCGGCTCCAGGCGCTACGCGATCTGCCGAGAATTGACAAAGATGCACGAACAGGTGTTTCGCGCGACGCTACCCACCCTTCCCGATCCCGCATCCGTCCCTAGAAAAGGGGAGATCACGATCGTGATCGAAGGGCAAAGGCGGCGCGAGCGCCATGAACGAGACGATGAAGACGGGTAAAGTATCGGGCAGGTCTCTATGAACAGCACGCATGGACGCGTACACAGGGCCATGAAACGGGCGCTTGCGGTTTTCGCGGCGTTGTTCGTGGTCGCCACGGCCTTCGGCCAGGACCCGACCTACCGCTTGAAACCGGAAGACGTTCTGCGCATCCAGGTCTACAACGAGCAGCAGATCAACATCGAAGTGCCGGTCGGTGTCGATGGAAACATTAGCGCCCCGTTCGTCGGGATCCTTCGGGCTCAAGGGAAGACCACGTCGGAGCTCGAAGCCGACCTCGTCGCGGAGTACATCAAGAAACTTCGTCTCCGGGATCCGCGGGTGAGCGTCGTGATCGTGCGCTACCGCCCGGTGAAGGCGAGCGTCAACGGCATGGTCAACCGGCCTGGTGTCTATGACATCCGTCCTGGCGATACCCTGCTGACACTCCTGAGTTACGCCCAAGGTGTCGTCTTCGAGCGCGCCGACCTCCGCCCCGACCTTCGTCGGACGACCTTGCGACGCTCCGGATCTCCGGAGTTGATCCCGGTCGACCTCTACGCGATGCTGAAGAAGGGCGACACGTCCCAAAACTACGCGATCCAAGACGGCGACGAGCTGATCATCCCCGAAGACACCCGCAATCGCGTGCTGGTGCTGGGCTCCGTCCAAGTGCCCGGCTCCTATCCGTACACCGAGCCGCTGACGGTGATGGACGCGATCGCCCTTGCCCGAGGCGAAGTCCGGTCTCGATCGAAGTTCAGCGAAGTGCTCGTGATCCGCGAGCGGGCGGGTATGCCGGGCAACTACATTCGGATGCGCTCGGACATCGTCCGATTCGTGCGCAAGGGCGACGCAGCCCAGAACATCTTGCTCCAGGCCGGCGACATCGTCTACGTACCGGAAACGAACACGCCCGACCTCGACCGCATCGGCACGATCGTGAACACGCTGTTCTTTGTCGACCGGTTCGCCCGCGACAACTTCCTGTTCGGCTTCGGCCGATAGCATCACCTCTCTCCCCGCGCTCGGCGCGGGGAGAGATCGTCGATGACTAGGCCCCGATCAAAAGTGACGGGTAGATGTGCTGCCCTGACCGGGTCAGGGGTCGGGAACTCACGAGGGCGAGGCGGCGGATCCAGATCGCCCTCCTTAGGATCGTAGGCCAATCCCCAACCCGAGTTGTTCGGTCTCGAACTCGGCGACGATCTACCGGCCGAGTTTCGCCCGGATTTCGGGGATGGCGTCGTAGAGGTCCGCGACAAGCCCAAGGTCGGCGTTGTCGAAGATCGGCGCGTCCGGGTCCTTGTTGATGGCTACGATCAACTTGCTGTCCTTGATGCCCGCCATGTGCTGGGTGGAGCCGGAGACTCCAGCCGCGATATAGAGCTCAGGAGCGACGATCTTGCCCGTTTGGCCGACCTGAAGTTCGTTGGGAGCGATGCCGCTGTCGACCGCGGCTCGGGTCGCGCCCGCGGCTCCGCCGAGGGCGTCGGCAAGCCCACCGATCACGGATTCGAACGTTGCCGCATCCTTGAGCGGGCGTCCGCCGCTGACCACGACTTTCGCCTGGGTGAGATCGGGCCGAGCCCCGCCGCGGGCGCTGATGGAGAGGCGCTTGGCCGTCCCCGACCCCGCAAGCGCCACTGATTCGGCCACCGAAGCACCGCCCAGATTCGGCGTCCCGAATGCAGCCGGGCGCACAGTCAGGACGACCGGCGTGGCGAGGACCTCGACGGTCGCGATGATCGAGCCGGCGACGATAGGCCGCTTGAAGACGCTCGGCGATTCGATCGCGATCACGTCCGTGACCATGGCCGCATCGAGAAGGCCGGCCAGTCGCGCCAGGACGTCTTTCGAGCGCATCGCGGACACGGCGGCGAGGTGGGTGTATCCGCCCGCCACACCGGAGAGGCCAGAGGCCAGCGCGTCGGCCGGCGGGACTTCGTCGAGCCCGGCTGAAAGCGCGCGTTCGGCTCCGACGTCGGTCGGTGCGACCCCGGTGAGGCAAAGCAGATCGAACGGCAGGCCCAGTTTCTGGGCGAAGCCGGCACCCTGGAGCCCATCGGCGGGATCGTAGGCGATCAGAAGCAGCTTGCTCATCAGAGGACACCTCGTTCTTTCAGTGCGACGAGCAGATCATCGACGCTCGCCACCTTGCGCCCGGGCGGACGTGCTGCCGGCGCTTCATAGCGGGTCGTACGCGTTCGCGGAGCCTGGTTCACGGCGGCGGGGCGACGATCGAGTGGCTTGGAGCGCGCTTTGATGATGCCCGGCAACGCGATGTAGCGCGGCTCGTTGAGCCGCAGGTCCGTCGTCACGAGGCATGGGAACGGCAACTCCAGGGTCTCGTCACCGGTGTCGGTCTCGCGAGTCACGTGGAGCGCATTGCCGCAGGGCTCGACCTTGCATGCGAAGGTCGCTTGCGGCCAACCGAGCTTCGCAGCGAGCATCTGCCCGGCCTGGTTGCAGTCGTCGTCGGTCGCCTGCTTCCCCATCAGGATCACGTCGGGTTGGAGTTCGATCGCAAGAGCCGCCAACTCGGCGGCGACGCCCGGAGAATCCAATTCGGCCGAAGTCTCGATCAAGATGGCGCGGTCCGCGCCGATCGCGAGCGCCTTGCGCAACTGCTCTTCGGCATCGCCCGAGCCGATGCTCACGACGATGACCTCGGTTGAGGCGTCCCGCTCCTTCATCCGGACGGCCTCTTCGACGGCGATCTCATCGAAGGGGTTGATATCGAACTTGACGCCGGTCGTGTCGATGCCCGTTCCGTCGGGCAGCGGTTTGACTTTGGCATACGGGTCCACGACCCGCTTGATGGGCACGAGAATCTTCATGGTCTAGTTCCGAAGCGGTTTGCCGGTATCGAGCATGTGCTGGATCCGAGCGATCGTCAGGCCTTCCTTGAGGAGATCGATGAACTCCTGCCGTTCATGTTCGAGAGCCAAGGTCCATTGGGTGTCCTTGGCGAACACCATCTTGATCATGTGGCCGATGCGCAAATCGTGATCGGTGATCTCGTCCCGGCTGCGCAGGTCGGCGAACTCCTGGTCGAGCATCCCCGAGACCGGGCCCTCGATCGCCCTCCACTCCATCGGCGACGGTTCCGCGGTCAGCGCCAACTCTCGGGCTCGGGTCATCAGCTTATCGGGGTGATACACGGTGACGTCGCTCGAACGGAGCCACCCCAGCCGTCGTGCGTCGTCGGCCGACGTCGACATCGTCCCGAGGATGAGGGTTCGCGCCGCGTGAACGAGGCTCTTGGCGTGGGTTTGGTGTCGAACCCGCATTCGGGCCGTGCCGCCACCACCCGGGATCAAACCGACCCGCGACTCCGGCAGCGCGATCATCGCGTCGACATGGGCCGCCACGACCGGGCAAGCCATCGCCATTTCGTAGCCACCACCGAGGGTGTAACCGAACACCGCCGCACACGCTTTGCGGCGACTGAGTAGCTCGCCAAGGTCTTGCAGCTCCTTGAGCGAGGCGAGGATTTCGTCCCATCCTTCGGCCTGGGAGGTCTCGAGGAGGAACTTCAAGTCGAATCCGGCGCTGAAGTGCTTGCCGATCGAGGTGAGCACCAACGGGCGCTGCTCTTCGAGGAGGTAGGTTGAGATTTCACGCACGGCCGGCGGGCTGTAAACCCCCATCTTGGTGGTCGTAGCGAGGGCGATGACGCCGTCCCCGAGGTCGCGGGTCTCGAAGTGCTCGTGCCGGGCCACCAAGGGGTAGTTGTCGAGGCGTCGGAACTTGGGTTCGAGGCGCTTGGAGACCCAGACTCCGGAGAAGTCCTTCATCTCTGGGCCACGAAAGAACGGGCCATCCCCGATACCGAGCTTCTCGGGCCCGATCCCGTCGATCATCTCGAAAGGTCCCATCTCCCAGGCAAAGCCCCACCGCATCACACGATCGAAGTCCTGGACGCTATGGCTGATTTCCGCCTTGAGGGTATCGGCGTATCGCAGGACAGGCACGAGATGCTCCCGCAGGAACTCGCCGGCTTCATCGCGGAGATCGAGCGCGGCCCGCACGCGCTCCCCGAGGGGAAGTTTCGCGAGCGCGTCGAGCGATTCGAACTTGACGTCCTGTTTGTCGCGATAAGCCAGCGTCTTGAGGTCGAGAGCGAGGAAGTCCTTCCCTTCACGCCGGTAGTAGCCTTGGCCGGCTTTGTCACCGATCCACCCCCGATCGAGGAGTACAGCCATCGAGTGGGGGGTCTTGAGAACGGCCCGTTCGGGATCGTCCGGGCATCGCTCGAAGAGGTTCTGGGCGATGTCCTGCATGATATCGAGGCCGACGATGTCGTTCAATCGGAAGCTCGCGCTTCGGGGTCGCCCGAGGAAGGATCCGGTGATCGCGTCGACCTGCTCGATCGACATTCCGAGCTTCTCCGCCGTGTGGATGGCGTGGATCATCGCCCACATCCCGAACCGGTTGGCGATGAATCCCGGAGTGTCCTTGGCCACCACGACGCGCCGCGCCACGTCGTCTTCAAGGAACTCGGTGACCTGGGCGACGACGTCCGGATCGGTTTCGGGAGTCGGAATCAACTCAAGCAGCTTGAGATACCGAGGAGGATTGAAGAAGTGGGTGCCGAGGAACCGGCGCCGAAAACTCTCGCTCCGGCCTTCGGCAAGAAGGGAGATCTGGAGGCCGCTCGTGTTGGTCGAGACCATCGCATCGGCCCGAAGGTGCTCTTCGAGGGCCGCGAACAAGCGACGCTTCTCGTCGAGCTTTTCGACGATCGCCTCGCAAACCCAATCCGATTCCCGAACTCGCTCCCCCATCTCCGCAATCGTGCCGAGCTCGATGCGCTTCGCCGTCTCGGGGAGGAAGAAATGCGGGGGTTTGGCCCGGGCCGCGCGATCAAGACCCGCGCGCACCGACTCCTCGGTGAGATCGAGCAAATGAACGCGGAAGCCGAGATTCGCGAGGTGCGCGGCGATGCCGCTTCCCATCGTCCCGGCGCCGATGACGCAGACGGTTTTTCCTTCCATGGGGCCTTGCCGAGGATACCCGTGGGACCCCGTTCTCGGGGCTACAATGCAGGCACGGTGCAACCCCGCGAACGGTCGCCCGTAGGAGCTTCCGGCATGAGTCTGTGGGAAAAAATCAAAGGCGAATTCATCGACATCATTCAGTGGACCGACGACACCCAGGACACGATGGTGTATCGGTTCGAGCGGTACGGCAACCAGATCAAAATGGGAGCCCAGCTCACCGTGCGGGAATCGCAGGCGGCGGTTTTCGTCAATGAGGGCCAGATCGCGGACGTCTTCCCGCCCGGCATGTACACGCTGGAGACCCAGAACATGCCGATCCTTTCGACTCTGAAGGGCTGGAAGTACGGTTTCAACTCCCCCTTCGTCGCCGAGGTCTACTTCGTCAACACGAAGCGGTTCACCAACCAGAAGTGGGGCACGATGAATCCGCTGATGATGCGCGACCCCGACTTCGGGATGGTCCGCGTCCGCGCGTTCGGCACCTACGAGATGCGCGTGAAAGACCCGGCGCTCTTCTTGAAGGAGATCGTCGGGACCGACGGCGAGTTCACCACCGATGAGGTCAACGAGCAGATCCGCAACGTGATCGTGTCCAACTTCAGCACCGTCCTCGCCCAGATGCAGGTGCCCGTCCTCGACCTCGTCGCGCAGTACCAAACCATGGGCAAGGCTCTCGTCGAGCAGATCGGGCCTCACCTCGCCGGCTACGGCATCGAACTCAGCGGGATGTTCATCGAGAACGTCTCGGTACCGCCGGAGGTCGAAGCGGCGATCGACAAGCGTTCGTCGATGGGGGCCGTCGGCAATCTCGGTGCCTACACCCAGTTCCAGATGGCGAACGCCCTCGAAGATGCGGCCCAAAACCCCTCGGGTATGGGTGCCGGAGGCATGGCGATGGGCATGGGCATGGGCATGGCCCAGCAGATGAGCCAGATGA
>DKKT01000063.1 GCA_002455425.1 Chthonomonas sp. UBA6659
CCTCCTCAACCGGTTCGGGCTAACGCCCTCACCGACTTCTCCTCCAGTGGAGGAGAAGTAACTCGAGCCTGGAGTGTTCGAGTCGTGTCGAGGCCGGCTACTTCGGCATGTACTTCGAGACGTACGGTTCGTTCGATTCGCCAGGGTATGACTCGAGGAGCATCTCCTTCGTGTACAGAAAGTCCTCGCGTTTGTAGTCGGCGAGTTCGAAGTTCTTCCGCAGCACAATCGCGCCGGTCGGGCAGGCGTCCTGGCAGTAGCCGCAGAAGATGCAGCGAATCATGTTGATCTCGTAGCGCACGGCATAGCGCTCGCCGGGGGAATAGCGCTCTTGGTCCGTGTTCTCGGCGGCTTCGACATAGATGCAGCGGGCCGGGCACGCGCCCGCACACAGCGAGCAGCCGATGCAGCGCTCGAGCCCGCTCTCGTACCGGGTGAGGAAGTGGCGCCAGCGGTTGCGGGGGAACTGCTCCCGCATCTGATCCGGATATTGGACCGTCACCTTGCGGTGCATCAGCCGCTTCGCAGTGATCGAGAAACCGGTCAGGATCGGCTTGGCAACGTCGCGGAAGATCTCGACGCTCATACCTTCACCTCGGTCTCGAGCGTGCGCGGCGTGAGCTCGATCAGCCGCAGGTCACCGAACGATTTGGCCTTCTTCCGCTTGATCTTCTCTTGGAGCTTCATGATGCCGTAGATGAGCGCATCGGGGGAGGGCGGACAGCCGGGGACGTAGACATCGACGGGGACCACTTGGTCGGCACCCTGGACGATCGCGTAGTTGTTGTAGACGCCGCCCGAACTCGCGCATGCGCCCATGCTGATCACCCACTTGGGTTCCGGCATCTGGTCGTAAATCTGCCGCAGGACTGGGGCCATTTTCTTGCTCAGGCGACCGGCGATGATCATGACGTCGGCCTGGCGGGGGGTGGCTCGGAACGCCTCCGAGCCGAACCGGGCCAGATCGAAGCGGCTCGCCACCGTCGACATCATCTCGATCGCGCAACAGGCCAGCCCGAAGGTCAGCGGCCAGAGGGCGTGGGCGCGCGCCTGAGCGATCAACGTCTCGGCCGTGGTGATCACGACGTTGCCACCCTTTTCGATTCCGCCCAGGACCGGCGTCGAGCTGTCGTGGAACACGACCGTTTCGATCTTCTTCGGCATTGCGATGGATTCTACCAATCCGAATGGAATGGCGTTCGCCTAGGGGGGCGGCGCGAAGTTGATCACGGTGTAGTGGACGATGAGCGGGTCGGTCGGCGGCGCGCATGCTCCCGGATCACCCATGCGGGCGACGCGCACCGTGAAGAATCCTGGGCTCTTCGAGTGAATCTGCACGGAGTACGAGACGTTCCCCATTGGCGGCGTGACGGTCTCGACGCTTGCTTGAATCACGCTCCCGACTCCGGGCCCACCGGCCATGACCAGATCGCATGCGATCGTCTCGTCGTGGTAGTACCCGATCGGGTGGGCATGCGCGGGCAAACCGCCCACGCACGAGTAGATCGGCGCCCACGGAGGCGGAATCGGTACCGACCCCGTGAATCGCAGGTTGGGAGGGCCTCCCGACAACACCGCGCCACTGTCGATCCTCAGAGCCGCTCCACGTGGGATTCCCGGCCCGGCGACCCCGGCCCCTCGTCCATAGAGTCCAGCGAACAAGGGCCCTCCGTCGCCCGGGTCGGCAAATCCGACCACGCCATGATCCCCGGTCGTGGACTGACCCAGGACGCCGGGACCGCCGACTCCGGTCGCCTCGACCCCGGCGGCCGTGCCGGCGAGGGTGACCTGCGTCCCGGCGACGTTCTGGGTTCGGAGCCCGAAGCCCACTCCGGCGACGGTCGCGCTCGATTGACCGGGGTTGTCGGCGACGATCCCCGCGCTTGCCGTTCCCAGACGAGCCGACGGCCCGGTCGTCTGCCACCGCCCCAAGACACCCTCGGTCGTCGCGCCGAGCACACCGTGGGTGTCGTTCGGGGCGAAGCCGGCAACTCCGGCGGTGGGCATGGCCACAAGCCCCTCATGTCCACTCCCGTCGTACGCCCGGACGCCATAGGTTCCGTCCGTCAGCGTGACCAGTTGAGGCCCGTTCACGGCGCGAAGGGTCTCTGCCGCCGTCCCTAATTCGATTGCGCTCAACGGAAGCGCGGATTGGACGTGGATCGCGGGCGTGCCGTACACGTTCAGGCCCCCGTTGACCGCCAATTGGTAGCTGGGATCGGTCGATCCGCCGATCCCGACGCGTCCCTGGAAAACGTTGTCGAACACCCCGAACACGTTGGCAGCGTCGAGTCGGGCGAACGAGAAGGGAAGGAGCCCAGGTGCGATCGTGCCCGTGAGCGCGCTCGCTTGGAGGTTGGTCAGTGCGCCGCCATTCCCGGCGAATGCATTGCCGGCGTTGGTCAGGCTCACAGGGTTGAGATAGCTCCCACCGAGTCGCGCCCCGGGGATCGTTCCCGAAGTCAGCTGGCTAGCATTCAGTGCCGTCAAACCGGAACCCCCTCCCACGAACTGGCCCGCCTTCATCGTCCCCGAGATGTTCGAGTGGCCGGTCTGGGTCAAACCAGGGGTGGTCGGCTGAACCACCATGAACCCCATGACCGTCTGCCCGACGGCCGGGCCACTGTGGTAGATCAGAGTAAAGAGTCCTGCACCTAACATTCCGTAGATACAGGAAGAAAGTCGCTCGTTCTTGGTCGACATAGCGCAATACCTCAAGGGCATTGTATCAAGACTCTCTTGAATTCTCGCGTTGTCTCGTGAAAATCTACATGCTGGGGTGAAAGGGAACGACCTCTCCGCCTTTGGGGGAGAGGTCGGTGAGCGAAGCGAACCGGGTGGGTGGTCTCTCATTCGAGACCGAGAGTTCCCGGCCTCCTCAACCGGTTCGGGCTACGCCCTCACCGACTTCTCCTCCAGTGGAGGAGAAGTATTTGAGCTTGGGGGTGGGGAGTATTACCTCTCCGCCTTTGGGGGAGAGGTCGGTGAGCGAAGCGAACCGGGTGAGGTGGTCTCTCCGTCCGACCAAGAAGCCCCGGCCTCCTCAACCGGTTCGGGCAGCGTCATCCTCCCCTTGGAGGAGCAGTACTTGAGCCTGGCGGAGGTCGGGGGTCCGACCTTACGGGGTACGCGTTCCCGCGACGCCCCGAGGTGACCGCCGGACGTATAATCACCAGGTGCTGACGACCTGGGTGAACGAGAGCGCGGATTGGGGAGACGAACTCCGAAACGCGTGGCGCGAGCTTGAGGCATCCAGCGTCACGGCGACCCCGTTTCAGTCCCACTCGTGGGTAAGCGCTTGGTGGGAAACCGTGGGTCGCCGTCGTCGACCGCGGATCGTGGTCGTTCGCGAAGGCAGAGACTGGGTCGGGTTGCTGCCGCTCTATCGAGCCGGTGTCTCGGGTCGAATCCTCCGGGTGATGGGGAGTGGGTCGAGCGACTATCTTCAGCCGCTGGCGAGGGCCGGTTACGAGGCGGCTGTGGCAAACGCTCTGACCACGGAGCTGCTGTCGGCTGCGGACACCGATCTCCTCGACGTCCAACAGTTGCGGGACGACCAGCCGCTCGCCAAGGGCTTGGAGGCGCAAGAGCAGCAGGCATGCTGGGCTCTGGATCTGCCCGGTTCCTGGGACGCCTACCTCGGGTCCCTCTCCAAGAGTCTTCGCTACGAGGCCCGTCGGTCGTCTCGCTCGGGACGGACGACCCTCCAGACCCTATCGGGACAGAGCGGGTTCACGATCCTCGTCGATCTCCACCGACGCCGATGGAGATCGCGGGGACTGCCCGGCGTCTTCTATTCCCGTCGGATCTGCGACTTCCACCGCCGGTTCCTCGCCCGCGCCGAGGGGAAGGCGGCGATCCGAGTACTCGAACGCGACGGTGAGCCGATCGGCGCCATTTACCTTCTGCAGCACGGGCGTTCGACGTACTTCTACCAAGCCGGCATGGATCCTTCGGCGAAACGGTGGTCTCCGGGGACGACGCTGATCGCCGAGTCGGTTCGACGCGCGATCGACGAAGGTCACGAACGGTTCGATTTTCTCCGAGGCGACGAGCCGTACAAGTTGCGGTGGAAACCGCGGCGGCTGAGGACGTTGCGCGTCCTGCACCCGATCGGCGATGGCTTCGGCCGGGTCGTTCAGGGCTGGCACGCGTTGGGCTACACGACGGAGCGCCTGATGCGTTCCGGGTGGGCACGCCTGGGGTGGGGCAGCTAGGTTTGGAGCGTAAGCGTCAGGACGTCAAAGTCGCGGTGATCGTGCCGGCTTACAATGAGGCCGAGCGCATAAGCGCGGTCCTCGACGTCGTCACGCGGGCAAAGCTCGCCAAAGAGGTGATCGTCGTGTGCGACGGCTGCGTCGACGATACCGCCGCGATCGCCGGCAAGCACGCCGGCGTTCGAGTCGTGGAACTGCCTTACAATCGCGGCAAGGGTGCGGCGATGGTGGAAGGAGTCAAGGCGACCGACGCCCAGGTGATCGCCTTCGTCGATGCCGACCTGGTTGGGCTCAAGCCCGAGCACCTCGACAAAATCATTCTTCCGATCCTGACGGGCTCGGCCGAGATGTGCGTCGGGGTCTTTCGGGGCGGCAAATTCTGGAGCGATACGGCTCAGCGGATCAGCCCGTACATCAGTGGGCAGCGCGCGCTGCGACGGTCGTTGTTCGACTCGATCCCCTATCTCGCCGAACTCCGGATGGGGGTGGAGGTCACGATCAACACCTTCGCCAAGCGGCAGAAGGCGCGTGTGTTGCGGGTCGTGCTCCACGGGGTGAGCAACACCTTCAAAGAGAAGAAGATGGGGATGCTCAAGGGGACGGCGGCGCGGACCAAAATGTACGCCGAGATCGCCCGCGCGATCGCCCGCAATCGGCGCAAGCGGCCGCGCGGAAAGATCAAGTCGTGACCCCCCTGGTCCTCGTCCAGATCGTCTTCGGTATCTGGATCACGATCAACCTGTTGACCTACGTGTCGAAGCGGCGATTCCGGCGTCACTATGCGGTGTTCGCGCGGGCCAAGTTCGGCGAATGGCTCGGCACGATGGCCTCGAGCGTGGTTCTGATCTTCACGACGATCACGGTCGGGATCCTCCTCATCGTGCTCTGGCCGAGCGTGCTCGGATGGACGTGGCTCATGCTCCTCGCGCGGCCCGAGGAGGCCGCCAACGCGGGTCAGAATCTGAACCTTGCCCCTGCCCAAATCCCGTATGTCGGGCTTCTCTTCGTCGCGCTTCTCGCGTTAAGTGTGCCGCGGTTCGCGCGGTATGAGGAGGAGCAGTTTCGCAGGGGGACGAAAGGTCCAGGAGATGCGTTGGTTCGCAGCGTGAAGTTCGGGCTCGTCCACTGCATCGTCGGGGTTCCGATCGGGCTCGGCTTGGCCTTGACGATCCCGGGGCTCTGGTTCACCTATCAGTATCGTCGCGGTGGCGTTCGACGTGCCGTCTTCGTCCACTCGATCTACAACTGGCTGATCCTGATCGCGCTGGCGGGATGGCTGGTGTGGCGCTAGGTCAGGCGGCTTCTTCTTCGTCGGCGACGACGCTCTTGGCGGATTCCGCGGTCGAGTAGTCCCAGTTGTCGCAGTCGAGTCGCCGGCAGTAGATCATTCGCTGAATGCTGCCGTCGTTCATCTCGACTTCCGCCTTATTCGCAAAGCGGCAGTCGAGACACAGTTCCGGCTCGAGAAGCCGGACCACCTTCAATTGCTTTCGTGCCATCCACGCACTCCTGATGTCCAGTCCTTGGACATAGCGATAGTGTCGGATGTTGCAGAAATGGGCCTCTCGGCTAGAAATACCGGGATTGTGCGGGGCTCGATGAGGATTCGCGGGAACCTGGTCGGGGTTGCTCCTCGTCTTATCTCCAGGATGCGGACGATCGCTCTGATCATTGCGGCGATAGCCCTCGGTGGACCGGCTTCGACGTTGGCGTTCGACCTCAAGCCGAGTATGCGCGAGCAGGTCAAGCTCGGCAAGTCTGCGTCCGAGCAGATCCGCAAGGATCCGAAAGTGAAGGTCCTCCCCGACACCGACCTTCGGGTCAAGCTCCTTCGCCGCATCGCCGATCGACTCATGAAGACGATCCCGGAGAAGGAGGTCAAGTCCAAGCCTTGGGTGTACTCCTTCGACGTGATCCAAGACGACGAGATCAACGCCTTCGCCTTGCCTGGAGGGCCGGTCTTTTTCAACACGGGGCTCCTGAAGATGATGGACACCGAAGACCAAGTCGCCGGGGTCCTCGCTCATGAAATCATTCACGTCCGGAAGGAGCACTGGGCCCGCGACTACGCCCGCACCCTGGAGCAGCAGGGGCTCTTCCTCATCGCCGGACTGCTCCTCGGAGTCAACGACACCTTGATGCAGGGAGCGAGTCTCCTCGAGACCTATGGCCTTCAGCTTCCGCGCTCGCGGCGATTCGAGACCGAAGCCGACACCGAGGGATACGCGATGATGGTCCAAGCCGGCTACAACCCGCAAGGCATGGTCGACGTCTTCGTAATGCTCAACGCCAACCACAAGGGCAAACCGCCCGAGTTCATGTCGACCCACCCCGACGAGAAGAACCGGATCAAGAAGCTCCAGGACATGCTCGCGAAGGCACCTCAGGCGTACCCTCCCCAAACCCCGATCGTCGGTCCCTGGCGCAAGCGTGAGCAAGCGATCCTGCAGGTTCGCGGTCTCCTTGTCGGCCGCTGAGGCTCGGGCATTCCTCCCGGCGTCCCGAGAATAATACGTGTGCCGATGAGGAACCTGAAGTACGCCCATTCGTTCGAGGTCGTCTCCGAGCTGCCCGAACCGCTCCGACCTCTCAAGAAACTCGCCTTCAACTACCGCTGGACCTGGCACAAAGAAGCCCAGGTCCTCTTTATGGAGGCAGACAAGCAACTGTGGGAGCAGGTCGAGCATAACCCGGTCGAGCTGATCGCACGCCTTTCGCCGGAGCGTCAGCACCATCTCATGAACGATGGCGTGTTCATGGCTCGGCTCAAGCTTTGCGAGCGGGACCTCGACGACTACCTCGAGGCCCAGACTTGGTTCGACGAGAAGTATCCAGGGCAGCGAGACCATACGACCATCGCCTACTTCTGTGCGGAGTTCGGTCTCAGCGAGTGCCTACCGATCTACTCGGGCGGTCTCGGGATTCTCGCCGGCGATCATCTCAAGGCGGCGAGCGATCTCGGGCTCCCGCTCGTCGGAGTCGGACTCCTCTACGCGCGGGGCTACTTCCGCCAGTTCCTCAGCCCCGACGGCTGGCAACAGGAGTTCTATCCGCAGTACGACTTCTATCGTATGCCCCTTCAACTTGTGCGGGCGGCGGATGAGCAGCCCCTGCGCGTGAGCGTCGAGTTCCCCGATCGGCTGGTGACGTGCCAGGTATGGCGCGCGCACGTCGGGCGGATCGAGCTCTACCTCCTCGATAGCAATGTCCTCGAGAACGAGCCGGACGACCAGACGATCACGGACACCCTCTATGGTGGCGACGAGGAGATGCGGGTTCGGCAGGAGATGATCCTGGGGATCGGGGGTATGCGCGCACTGAAGGCGCTTGGGATCAGCCCGACGGTCTGTCACATGAACGAGGGTCACGCGGCCTTCCTCTCTCTCGAGCGGCTCGCCCAATTCCGCGAGAAGTACGGCTGCGACCTCAAGACCGCACGCAAGTCGGTCGTCAGCGGGAACGTGTTCACGACACACACGCCGGTTCCGGCCGGATTCGACAAGTTCCACCCGGACTTGCTCGAGCGGTACCTGGCAAAAACCGTCGCGAAATTGGACCTGCCGATGGACGAGTTCATTCGACTCGGTCGTATCCATCGTGAGAACGCCGGCGAGGCGTTCAACATGGCGGTCCTCGCGATGGAGAACGCGAACCATATCAATGGGGTTTCGAAGCTCCACGCCAAAGTGAGCCGTGAGATGTTCAAAGATCGGTGGCCTCAGTACCCGGTCGAAGAAGTGCCGGTCGACGCGATCACGAACGGGATCCATACGATGACGTGGATGAGCCGCCGCATGGTCGACCTGATCGACCGCCATCTCGGACCGGGTTGGCGCTCCGACGCGTCGTCGCCCGAAGTCTGGGCGAAGGTCGCCGAAATCCCAGACGCGGAGCTTTGGGAGTTTCGCGAGAACCAGCGTGGCGACTTCGTCCGGTTCGTACGACGCCGGCTGCAGCGCATGTTCCAGCGGCGCAACGAAGTCCGTTCCGATATCGGAGGTGTGAACGACGTCCTCGACCCTCGAATCCTCACGGTCGGATTCGCACGACGGTTCGCGACCTATAAGCGCGCCAGCCTCCTGTTCACGGACAAGGAACGTCTGCGTAAGTTGCTCTTCCACCCCGAGCGGCCGGTCCAGTTCGTGTTTGCCGGCAAGAGCCATCCTCGCGACGACGGCGGCAAGAAGCTGATCCAAGAGATCCACACGTTCATCGACCACGAGGGAGGTCGTGCGCGGATGGTCTTCATCGAGGACTACGACATGGAAGTCGCCCGCGCGCTGGTTCAGGGCGTCGACGTGTGGCTGAACAACCCGAGGCGACCGATGGAAGCAAGCGGAACCTCGGGGATGAAAGTCGTGCCGAATGGTGGCCTGAACTGCAGCATTCTCGATGGTTGGTGGGCCGAGGCGTATCAACCCGGCGTCGGCTGGGCGATCGGAACCGACAGCGAGTATCACGACGCCTCCTACCAGGATTGGGTCGAGAGTCGAGCGCTCTACCAACTCCTCGAGCAAGAGATTGCGCCGCGGTTCTATCACCGCACCGACGGAGGAATTCCTGCGTCGTGGCTGGAGATCATCCGGGGGAGCATGCGCAAACTCGCGCCGAAGTTCTCTACCGCACGCATGGTTCGGGAATACGCGACCCGATACTACATGCCCGCCTCGGAAACCTTCAATCGCCTGACCGAGGACGGGCTGGCGAACGCAGCCGAGGCGCTCGCGTGGCGCAGTCGGGTACGGGACGCCTGGCCGCAGATCCGGATCGAATCGGTGATGGATACGGCCGAGCCGGTCAACGAGATCGGCGATGTGTTTCGGATCCGCGCGACGGTCCAGCTCGGAACGCTGCACCCCGAGGACGTCGAGGTCCAAGCGCTGTTCGGGCAGGTAGGGTCCAATCGCGAGCTTCAGAACGTCGAAGTCGTCACCCTTGCGAAGAGCGCGAGCGAGGGCAAGTACACCGTCTTCGAAGGCGAGATCGCGTGCGATCGGGCCGGACACCGTGGCTATGTCGTTCGGGTGTTGCCGTCTCACCCCAACGTCCGGGTCGCGACAGAACTCCCCGTCGTGTGCTGGGAGACTCCCCGTGACTAGCCGGGGACGCTCTGATGCGCTGATCGATGCTGAGGAATGACATGCCTCGCGTCGGGACACTGGTCTTGGTCTGCGGCTTGCCCGGATCGGGAAAGACGACGTTTGCCAAGCGGCTGGAGCAGGAGACCCATGCGATCCGGATGTGTCCGGATGAGTGGATCGAAGCCTTGTTGGCGGACCTCAATGATCGCGACGAAAAGAACCGGCTGCGCGATGCCGTCGAGAACCTCCAATGGGACTTGACCAAGGGCTATCTGGCCAAGGGCCTGACGGTCGTTCTCGAGAACGGATTCTGGACCGAAGAGGAGAGGAGTCAATATGCGATGGAGGCCCTTGAGCTTGGCGCGCAGATTCAGCTCTTCGCGATGGACTCCTCGGATCTGGACGAACTGTGGCGGCGGATCGAGATCCGCAACCAGAGTCTCGACACCGTGACGTGGGTCATGGTTCGAGAAGACCACGAATCCAGTTGGGCAGGCTATCAAGCCCCTACCGAAGAAGAGATCGCCTTCTACGACGATGGGGGATTCCTCTAAGAGTCGAAGGGAATGGACGCCATCTTGTGACGGTAGACCGAGAGCTACTTTGCGCCTTCGAACACGTATGCGCCGCGCTTATCGACGGTGACCTTTGGAACGAGCTTCGTCTTCTCGAACAACCGATATCCTGAGGCCAGGTTCTCCCAGAAGTCGAGATGTTGACGGAGATTTCGGTTCTGCCTGAGCCGTTCAAGACCCGCCGCGTCGAGGCGTGTGGGGAAGATATGGACCGGGATCGCCTTGAGGCCGGCTTGACGCGCGTCCCACGCCATCACGTAGATCTCTTGGATCATCGGATCGGTCATCGCGAGGCACCCGATGCTGACTTCGGCCCCGTGAATGAAGATGTCACTGCCTGGGCGATCGCGGTCGCTGAGAATGCGATCCGAGGCATTGGGGTAGTTGAGTCCCAACGAGAGGTGATAGCTGCTCTTGGGATTGAATCGGTCGATTCGGTAGAAACCTTCGGGCGCCTGGCGGTCGCCCTCCCGCCGCTTGGGGCCGAGATCGCCGGACATGGCCGCGATCCGGTAGCTCTTGATCCATTGCATCGGCTTCGCCGGATCGTCGGCGGCCCAAATCTCGAGAGTTCGCTCGTCTTTGAAGGCGCGAAGGAAGAGGGTACGCGGCGGGTACGCGAGCTTCTTGGCTGCAAACAGATCGCGAACGGCCGCTCCTTTCTCCTTGCGTGCCGCGGCAACCCGATCATCACCGACCACGAGCCTGCCGCATGCCCCGCCCGCAGCCGCGAGCGCGGCCCCTGCCAATAGGGCAACCCACGTATTCTTGCTTATCCGCCATTTCATCGGGTACGGAAAACGCCATAGGGGTTTCGTGAAAGCAGCAACAACCTGCCGCCCGCACTTTCCGAGCCCCCAGCCAACTCCTCCTGCTAAACTCGGGGCATGCCCGACCCCGCCGTCGCTCGCCTCCATGAATGGCTCCGCGCCCATGAGGCTCCGCTCCTCGAAGAATACCGTTCTCTGCTCCGCATTCCGTCGATCGAAGAAGCACCTTTGCCGAATGCACCCTTCGGTCGCGGGAACCGAGAGGCTCTCGATTACGCTCTCCAACTGGCGGAAGACGCGCAGATGCGGACCAAGGATATCGAGGGGTACTGCGGCTACGCCGAGTTCGGCTCGGGCGAGAAGCTGATCATGTGCCTCGGCCACCTCGACGTCGTGCCGGTCGGATCGGGCTGGAAGCACGATCCGTTCGGAGCCGAGATCGAGGACGGCTACGTCTATGCTCGAGGAGCGATCGACGACAAGGGGCCGACGATGGCGGGCTTTTACGCGATGCGCGCGATTCAGGAATGTCTCCCTGACCTCGGGGTTCGGATGCGAACCGTCTTCGGCTGCAACGAGGAGTCTGGTTTCCAATGCGTCGAGCGCTACGTTCAGACCGAAGAGGCCCCGACTTACGGGATCGCGCCCGACTCGGGTTGGCCGCTCTATCATGGCGAGAAGGGCATCGCCAACGCCGTGGTCGACTGGCCGTTACCCCAAGGCCGTCTCGACCTTCTCCAGATCGAAGGAGGGCAACGCCCGAACATCGTGATCGACTCCTGCCGTGCGACGCTCCGCGTCGCTCCCGACGCCCGGGCATGGATCGAAGAGAAGCTCCGCGAGGCGTGGGATCGCAACGTCACGTGCGAGTGGAGCAGCGATGAACTCACCGTTCATGCGGTCGGGAAGGCTGCCCACGGCTCGACTCCGTTCATGGGGGACAGCGCGGGCATCCGCGTGCTGCGGTTCCTCAAGGAGATCGCACCCCTCGACCAAGAGCAGGCCTACAAGACGTTGTTCGAAGCCGGTCACATCGGCGGAGCCGGAATCGGGATTGCAGGTTCCGACGATGTCAGCGACGATCTGACCTGCAATCTCGGGATCGTGGAGACGGCGGGCACGTGCGCGCGCCTCACGTTCAACATCCGGTACCCGGTGACCTGGAACGGCGGGACCCTCCGTGACCGGATCGTGGCGCGTCTCGCTCGGATCCCGGCGGGGCCGAGTCTCGTGTCATTCAGCGACAGTCCGCCCCTGTATTTTCCGATCGACCATCCCCTTGTCCAGACGATCCTGGATGTGCACGAGGCCGAAACCGGGGCAAGGGGCGTTCCGGGGGTTATGGGAGGGGGCACCTATGCTCGCGCGATCTCCAACACGGTCAGTGTTGGAACGGGCTGGGAAGGGGACGGTAACGCCCACGAGACCGATGAGCGCCTCAAGATCGACAATTTGTTTCGGATGAGCCGGATCTACGCGCACATTCTTTATCGGCTCGCTCTCGCGTAGGCGATCGAAGACGTCGGCCCACTAGACGGGTCCGGAGGGCAAGGAAGGTGGGAACCCTCATCCCCTACCCCTTCTCCCTCCCGGCACAAACCATCCGGCAAGGGGAAGGGGTCCCGGAGCGCAAGGAAGGTGGGAACCCTCATCCCCTACCCCTTCTCCCTCCCGGCACAAACCATCCGGCAAGGAGAAGGGGTCCCGGAGTCCCTCCCGGCACAGACCAGCCGGCAAGGAATTGGTCCCAGACCCTACCTTGAGGTTCAGAACCCGCTCTCCTTTCGATGTTCGTGCGAAGGGAGAGGGGGCAGGGGGTGAGGGTCGAGTCGGATTTGACCGGCGATCCGTGGGGCTAGAGCGCGTTCGGTATCGTCGGAGTGCCCGTCCGGCAGCTCTCGATCGCGGCTTCGGCGATCGCCACGGCGGCGAAGCCGTCTTCGGCTCGCACAGGCAACTCGGCGTGGTCACGGACGGCATCGAGGAACCCCCGAAGCTGACGGAAGTAGGGATCGTCATCGCCCGCCAAAGGGGCTTCGGCTCGGGTCATCGCCTCGGTCACCGTTCGAAGCGTGGAGGCTTGGCGCGAGTCGTACTCGATCATCCCATCGCTCCCGCAGACCTCGAACGCAGCCCGGAATCCGCTTGGGTCGAGCCAGGTCGACTCGACATGAGCCACACAACCGCTGTCAAAGGTGAGCGTCGTCAGGGCATAGTCGCCCTCGACGGTCTCGGGCGTCGCCGGCGACATACGGACAGACCGTGAGTAGACCTGAACGACCTCGCCGAGCGTCCACCGCAGCCAGTCGAAGTCGTGGACGGCGAGATCGAGAAGGACACCACCCGAGCGTGTGTGGTCCTTGAACCAGCCGCCCGCGCCTTGGGGGGCCTTGCCGCCGCGGCGCATTCTTACCGCGGCGGGCGTACCGACCGCTCCCTCGAGGACAAGCCGGCGGGCCGTGGCGAACTCGGGGAAGAACCTGACGACCTGGCCGGGCATGAGCGGTGTCGCGGACTCTCGCGATGCTTCGATCAGTCGCCGGGCGTCGGACGTCGAGGCCGCCATCGGCTTCTCCATGAGGGTCGGTCGTCCAGCCTCGAGACATCGAACGCCGATTTCGGCGTGAAGGTCCGTTGGGAGGCACACGTCGGCGACGTCGCATCGGTCGAGGATCTGCTCCAGCGACTCCATCGTTCCAGCCCGGTGTCGGTCGGCGAACTGAGCCCGTCGATCACGATCGACATCGTAAACGACCAGGTCGACATCCGGCATCTTGCGGTAGTGGTTGGCGTGGACATTGCCCATTCCCCCGGCGCCGAGGATTCCGACTGTGGTCATCGGGGCCGAGTTTACCGAGCGAACCCGCTCCCGCACGGGTACGATGCGGAGGATGAATCGGCGCGTTCTCATTCTCGGAGCCATCCTGGCGCCCGCCTTTGCGCTTGCCCAACCTCGTCTTGCACTCGGGATCAAGGCTGGGGTCTTCTACCCGACGGACTCCGGACTGCGACAGGCCTTCGGCGACAACTGGACGTCGATCGGCATCTCGCCGGTCCGACTAGAGGCCAAGAATGGAACGCGGCAGAGCACCGACTTTGCGATCACGGCCCGCTCCAAGAACGGCAATCGGGTTTTCATGCTTCGTCCGACGTTCGGTGTCAGCAAGAGCTTCGACAACCGGGGCGACGGCTCGGTCGTGCCCTATGTCGCGGCCCGCGCCGGCCTCGCGTACATCGATTATTCGATCGAAAACACGAGTCGCCGATTCTCAGGCAATAAGTTCGGCTTCACGGGAAACGTGGAGTTCGGAGTGGTTTTCAACCAGCGATTCGCGATTCTCGCTCGGTACGACATGATGCCACGGTTCGACGGCTTCAATTTCAGTGGGTTTTCCCTCGAAGCCGCGGTTCAGGTCCTTCGGTTCTAGGCCGGTTCCTAAGTCCCGCTTGATGTCGTCGGTGGCCCTACAATGAAGAGACCTTGAGAGTGCCATCCACCACCGACCTCGAGACGGGGAGCGTTCTCGACCTGCTCTCGTCGTTGGCCGAAAAGAGCTTGGTCGTGCACGAGGACGTCAAGGGCGTCGTTCGCTTCCGACTCCTCGAGATGGTGAAGGCCTATGGGCGCGATCTCCAAGAAGAGCATGGTGAGGACCAGTGGATCCGCGGTGCTCATCGCGACTACTATGTTCGGCTCGCCGAGTCGATGGAGCCGCGGCTGAGTGGACCCGAGCAGGCCGACACCCTGGATGCGTTCGAGGTCGACCACGACAATTTTCGGCAAGCGCTGCAGTACAGCCTTCAGGAGGAGAACGCAGCGGTTGGGCTTCGTCTCGTTGCTGCGATGGGGCACTTCTGGAAGGTGCGAGGCTATTGGCGCGAGGGAATGGGCTGGTGCGACGCGTTCCTGCGCCTCCCCACGTCGGACGACAATCCACCGGCACGAGCGAAGGTCCTGAACACATTCGGAACGCTTGCCGAGATCCTCGGTGACCTCCGGCTCGCCGGCAAACTGCTCGAACAGGCTCTCGAGATCCGCGAACGGGAGGGGGATCGGCCCGGTGCGGCCGACACCCTCAACAACCTTGGCGTCGTTTCGGCTCGCCTCGCGGACTACGAACGCTCGAAGCATCTCCATGAGCGCAGCCTCGAGATCAGTCGCACCTTGAACGATCCCCGAATGATCGCGATCGCGCTCTCCAATCTCGGCATCGTCGCCCTCGATACCGGGGACTTCGAATTGGCGCGCAAGCTGTTGCTCGAGAGCCTGGCGATGAAGCGCAAGATCGGGGACCGACGTGGCACCGCGAACACGCTCAGCAATCTGGCGGTGATGGCGAACGAACAAGGGGACCCGAAGACGGCGTGGCGCCTTCAGAAGGAAGCCTACGAAATCCGTTGCGACCTCGGCGACAAGCAGGGGATCGCGACGTCGTTGAACAACCTCGGCCAGATCGCGTGCGATCGGGGTGACTTCGAAGAGGCGAAGCGCCACTTCGAAGAGAGCATCGCGATTCGGCGGGAACTCCGGAGCATTCAGGGTCTCGGCCTCGTGCTCGGGAACCTCGGCAAGACGCTCGAACGTCAAGGCAATCTTCGCGGTGCGCTCTCCCTCTACAAGGAGACGATCGTTTACAAACACCAACTCGGCGATCGGAAGGGCGTTGCGATCTCGCTCGAGATGATCGCCAAGCTGTGCGTCGATGCGGGGCAGGCGCGCTCCGCGACGCTTCTGTTCGGGTTCGCCGTCGGGGTCCGCAAATCACTCCATACGCCCGTGCCGCCGTCCGAGCACCAGTCGTATCAAGAGGCGATCGAACGGCTGCGCCAGAAGATTCCGACGGAGGAGTTCGAACTGGCGTGGGTCCAGGGGCGCAACATGGGGATCGAGCGGGCGATCGAGATCGCGAATTCGATCGAATTGTGACCGGTAATCCTGACTGAAATGTGGAACAAGCCTCGGGAGGGGCGGAGTTTTTCGCATGCCACAACGACAGCGACTTGGCGATCTGCTTCTGGCCCATCGGCTCATCACCTCCGATCAGTTGGAGGAGGCTTTGGCGATTCAGGCGACCGACCCGCATCCGCTGGGCGCGATCCTGATCGAGCGGGGCTATGTCGATAAGGCGCTGATGCTGCGGGCATTGGCCGCCCAACGCAATGTCCGCTACTGGGACTTCGACCGCGACGCACCATCGGCGGACGCGCTCGACTTGGTGCCGGCGAAGATGTGCCGGCGGTATCACCTTCTCCCGGTCGAGCGGCGCGGCGATCTGCTTCTCGTAGCGATGCGTCAGCCCGACGATCTCGATGCGATCGACTTCGTACGTAATGTCACTAAGTTGCGAGTGGAGCCCCTGTTGGCCGACGAGGGTGCGCTCGACGACGCCATCGCCCAGATCCACGGCGGGAGTCAAGAGACGAACATGGACGACTTCGTCTCGCGGGCGATGCGCGAAGTCAAGGAAGACGAGATCCGCCTGGACGGCCGGGGCGAGGACATCGAAGAAGAGGATATGCGGCCGGTCGTCGGGTTGGTCAACCAGCTCATCTCCGACGCGATCCGGATGAAGGCGAGCGATATCCACATCGAACCGCGGGCAGGTGCGGCAACGCTTCGGCTTCGAGTCGATGGCGAGCTGATGAGGAGTGGCGAAATACCGGCCAAGCTGGTGCCGATGGTGGTGACCCGGATCAAGGTCATGGCGAAGCTCGACATCGTCGAGTTCCGAGTCCCCCAGGATGGTCGCATTCGCGTGAATCTCGAGGGTCGAGGCATCGACCTTCGGGTGAGCGTGCTCCCGAGCCATCACGGCCAGCGCGTCGTGATGCGTATCCTCGACCAAGCCACCGCGCTCAAGAGGCTCGATCAGATGGGTTTCCACCCGAACAACCTGGATATTTTTCGGACGCTGATCCAAAAGCCATACGGGATGATCCTTGTCACGGGTCCGACCGGGAGTGGCAAGACGACCACACTCTACGGTGCCCTCAACGAACTCAAGCGGGTCGGGACCAACATCATGACCTGCGAAGACCCCGTCGAATACGACCTCGAGGGGATCAATCAATCCCAGGTGAACGATAAGGTCGGGCTCACCTTCGCCTCGCAGTTGCGTGCGATCCTGCGGCAGGATCCCGATATCGTTCTGGTCGGTGAAATCCGGGACCACGAGACCGCCCAGACCGCGATCCGGGCCGCGATGACGGGGCATCTGGTTCTCAGCACGCTTCACTGCAACGATGCCCCGAGCGCGGTCCCACGACTCCTCGATATGGGTGTCGACCCGTTTCTGCTCAGCACGTCGCTCATCGGAGTCATGGCCCAGCGTCTCGTACGTCGGCTCTGTCCGGATTGTCGCCGCCAGGGCGCGCCGACGAGCCAAGAGCTCACGTTGATGAATCACTACCTCGGGGAGGGTGGCGTTCCCCTCGTGTGGCGTCCGGGCGGCTGCCCCAAGTGTGCCAACACAGGAATCGTCGGGCGGATGGCCGTGCATGAGGTCATGCCGATCACGACCGAAGTGGGGAAGAAGATCGCCGCCTGTGCGTCGATGGACGAACTGCGCGAAGCGGCCTCCCGGTTCGGTTATCGAACGATGCAACATGACGCCCTCGACCGGGTCGTCAACGGCACGACATCGATCGAAGAAGCGATGCGTTTGATCTACTTCGATACTTTCGAAGCGGCGATCGACCCCGCGGGATCGTCCGAGGCCGCTTAGTTCGTTCGGCGGAACACGAGCTGGGAGCCGGCTTCGTTGACCATCTGCTTACCGTCCTTGCTCAGCACGTAGCGCTGGGTCACCGCGTTGTCGCCGGTCGCGGGTTTGCCATTGAAGGTCACAACCCTGAAGACCACGACGCGGCCCTCGCGTTCGAGGGTCCCGGTCGTGCGCTGTCCCTCGCCATACGGGAAGTACATCGTCCACGCCGACTCCGACGTGATGGTGAGCTCCAGTTCCGGCGGCTCGGGCTTGTCCGCACTCTCGGGTCGGTAGCCTGGTCCGATCGGGACGTTACCGCGCCATTTCGTCCCTTTGAGTCGAATCTGGGCGATCTTAGGGGCGTCGATGTCCTCGGCAACGTTCGACGGCTGAATCTTCGGAGGCTCGCGCCGCGGCTTCCGATCGAGGTCGACTTTGAGCTTTTCAGGAATCGGAGTCTCGGTTTTAGTCTGAGTCTCAGGATCGGGCGCCGACCCACAACCGAGGCAGACAGCGATCAACGCCGCGATGATCCACTCCGATCTGAGATTCATCCGTCGATTGAACCCTATGGACGCCAGTACTCGGGACCCCAGAGCAGTCCCTGGGGCGCAACCTTGCGCGACATCGCGTCCTCGGCGTCGATGAAGGCCACGACGACCGGGAATCGCCCCTTCGGGGGATCGGGGCAGTAAGTCGAAGCTCCCCAGGCCGTGCCTTGTGCGATCGCCTGGAACGATGTCAGTCGCGCGGCCTTGGCGTCGAACGTGAGGCGGCCCTCGAACGTCCCTTCGAACCCTCGGTCTCCGTTCTCGGTCTTCATCACGAATGCACCACCGAGGTCAAGGCCCGCCCCCGAGGGGCGTGCGGTCAGCTCCAAGGAATGAACCTGCGGCGAGGTCCACATGTCGGGTTCTCCGCGCACGTTGTCGACGAGATGGAAGCGAGCGATGCGCCGCGCGAGGGTCGGTGGAACCGGGAACGTCTTGCCCCCGGCTTGCCCGGCCGCGAGCGCAGCGACCTCCTCCTGAGAGATCCAGAGATGATCGCGGTTGACGCGTCGATTCGCGTCCGCGGCACCGGCCGGTACGGGGCGAATCCGGGTGAAAACGCGGACTCGAGTCGTTCCGGCCGGTGCTTCGGGGCCCCGCGAGGCCTTCATTTCGGCCTCGGTGGGAGCCTGGCCGGCTGTCTTCGCGTCACGGAAGGCGACCGATGCACGGTCAAGGAGCCCGGTCACACGCTCAACGCTACGATTGTTGTTGTAGCCATAGAACGTGCCGCCGGAGTCGAGGACATAGAATCCCTGGGCCGTGTTGCCCTGACGCACGCGTTCAAGGTTCGCCTCCGCGATCTGCATGAACCACCTCGACTCGTCCGTCCGCTTGCGCTGAAGAACATGGGTGTCGCCGACGACGGGAACGAAGTCCTTGGCGAGTCGGTCGGCGAGGCTGCGGTCCGAGAAGAGGAACTCACGGTCCCAGAGGCCGTTGTTTCACGTGCAGCCCATCGGGTGGCCATTCATCAACCACAGGAAGATCGGCTTCTTGCTCTTGGCGGCTTCGGCGCGGGCTTCGGTCAGGTCGAGACGCCACGGAATCGCCAGGAAGCGCTCTTCGGCGGAAGTCGGGAGCACGGCCTTCACGCGTGCGTCTAGGTCGTCGGCCGGAGCCAGGAGTGCGAAGAGAGCCGAAATCATAGACCTATCATAACGCATCGTCGGGGCGACTTCGACCGTTATGCATAGGTATGGCGAGTCGCCCGTTGCGTCGCGATCAGTCCCTCCTCTTGGCGGCCAGCGTTGTGGCGTTCGTCCTTTGGGTCTTCCCGCTCGGCCGGATGCTCATCCTGCCGCTCGTGTATCTGAACACTCACCTCCACGAGCTGTGCCATGCCCTAGCGGCGGTCTTCACCGGAGGCTCTGCCGAGCGAATCCTCGTCTTCTGGGACGGGAGCGGGGTGACCCCGATCCTTGGCGGTTGGCTACCGGTCGTGGCGTCCGCTGGGTACGTCGGGGCGATGGTCATCGGTGCCGGCATGATCTACTTCGGCCGATCTGAGCGCGGGGCAAAGCTGATTCTCGCCGGCGTCGGGTCGCTTCTTGTTGTTTCTCTCCTGGTGTGGGTGCGCAACGACGCGGGGTGGATCACCGGGCTGCTTTGGGCCGCAGCGCTCCTCCTGATGGCTCGGTTCACCAAGGGCGAAACCGCCGTGTTCGCCGTCCAGTTCATCGGTGTCCAGCAAATCCTCGCTGCGGGACTCTCGATTCTGACCTTGTTGCGCATCAGCACCGGGACCGAGAAGCAAAGCGATGCGCAGCTGATGGCGAGCGCGACCGGCTTTCCCGCGATCGTCTGGGCGTCGCTTTATGCCGGGCTCGCGGTGCTCCTGACCTTTCTCACGCTCAAAGCCGCGTGGCACGAAAAACCCGGCGAACGGGGCTGAAACCGTCATAATCACGGGCGTGGTAGGAGCCCTTCTCGCAGCATCGGCGATCGGCTTCGGCGCGATCCAACCGCCGTTCTCGGCGATCGAACGTGTCCATGGGCGGATGAAAGCGGCGACCCTGGTCGCGACGTCGGTCAGTTTGAACCAAGGAGCAAAGCTCCGCCAGCGTTTCGAAATCGGCTACGCCCGTCCGGATCGGGTTCGTGTCGCGGTGAAGCCGCTGGATGGCACGAAGGGCCGCTGGACTCTCTGGGGCTCGCCGCAGGGGATGACGATCCTGGACGAGGAAGCCAACAAGTACGCTTCCGCTCCTTGGAATCGCCGGACCGATCTTGCGACCAACGTTGAAGCGCAGACTGCGCTCGACGGTTTCCTGCTGGCCCTGATCGAGCCCACGCGCATGCGGGACCTCCTCGGCGGCCTTCGCCAAGCCAAACCCTGGACGAGCGCCAGTGACGGCGCGGGCGTCTCCTACCGCCATGAAAGTCCGAACGGATCGATCGTGCTGCGCCTGGATCGCTCGAACCGTGTTGCCGGGCTCGAACTCGGCACCGAGGCACGACGCGTGACGTGGACCGTGTCATACGCGGCCGCCCCGAAGAGTTTCACGCCAAAACTCCCGGGGACCGCGACCCGGGCCGGCGGAGCCCCGGACAGCGGACCGCCTGAGTATGGTGATGCCAAGGCCAAGCCGGTCCTGAACAAGGCGATCGTGACCTATGACCGGCTCCGGCGCGTCCAGATGCGAACGACCAGCGACGAAGGATCGCGCACCCTCTGGATCAGCGACGGGTGGTACCGCGAAAGACAGACGTCGCTCGAATGGAGCTACGTCAACGGGACCCTGACGATCATCGATCGCGGCCGATCCCAATGGTACCGAGGCAAGGTCGGAAAGCTGCGGATTGCCGATGCGCTCGGCAAACTCGGTACCCGAATGGAGCCGATGATGTGGAGCATGCTCCAGGGGCGCAACCCGGTCCAGGTGATCTTCACACCGGCGTTCCGCGTGTCCGTCCAGGGCACCGTCACGATCGATGGTCGCAAGGCGACGATCCTCGCAGGCACGGCCGCCCGTAATCGGATCACGGCCGCCGTCCGCACCGACGGGTTGTTCGCATCGATGACGAATCTCAATGTCGACGATCGGGGCCGTACGGTCGCGACCTCGGAAAGACGATTCGCGTACGACTCGATCGGCAAGGCGATGCCGATGACGACCTTCGCGCTGACGCCCCCACGCGGGTTCCGCGAACGAAAGATCGGCGAATTGCTCAACGCGAAGTAGTTTTTGGCTTCTGGACGGGTTGTCGCTATAATGAACCCTGAGGTTCCTATGCGATTTTTCGTCTTTCGTGCGGTGCTGTCCGCGTCGTTCGTTGTTTCGGCCTTCTCCGCGACGGCACTGTGGCCCGATCTGCGGGGTAAGACGCTCTACCTGACGGGCACGACCGTCATCGCTGGGCAGGCGTTTACGATCGACTTCGGCGCGCTGGTCCCGGGGGGAATCCCGATCACCGCGGCGTCCCCGGGGACGCTCAACATCGCGACCACAGGCCCGTCCGACAACTCCGCCCTTTCCGGCAGCTACCCGCAGCCGACGCCGCCCAACGTGGTCAACGGGATCACCTATCCGATTTGCCCGAATCCGGTCGTGCCCCTCACGGGATCGTTCAACCGGACGACCGGGGCGTTCGCGATGAACGGCGTTCTCACCGGTACCTCCAACTTCGACTTCGGGGTTGCCGACCTCGGAGCGACCTTCGGCGTCCAGCGGACCATCATCCAGTTTCGGAACTTCCGGATCCCGATGACCGGAACCGCCACGACTGGCTCGCGCGGGGAGTTCATGATCCGTCAGCCCGGGGCGACGTCGTTCACCTTCGACATCAACTCGAGCTTCCTGTTCGGCACGCCGAGACTGGCGCTTCAGAACCCGAACGTCTGCGGCTTCGGCGGCCTGCAGGCCACGATCACGAACCCCGCGTTCCGAATCGAGAACTGGACGCTTCAGCAGCCGGTCGTCAGCGGGACCGTGACGCTGGGCGACTTCCTGGGCGTGCCGACGGGCGAGCCGGCGACGATCGAGCTCCGCCAGAACGGGGCCACGGTCGAGACGATCCCGGGCGTGCTCCTTGGCCCGACCGGACAGTACTGGTTCAACACGGCGAGGCGCGGCGTTCACGACGTGTGGATCAAAGCGTCGCATTGGCTGGCGGCGGAGGTCGACGGCGTGAACATCGTCGAGGCCGGGGTGGCCAATGTCGACGTCACCCTGATCAACGGCGACATCGACGGCAGCAACGCGATCGACTCCGACGACTTCGATCTGCTGATCGCCGCCTTCGGTGGTCCTGGGCCGATCGGTGATCTCGATGGAACCGCAAGTGTCGACTCCGATGACTTCGACATTCTCGTCAAGAACTTCGGATTGAGCGGCGCACCCTAGGTCTCGGCGAGGTACTCACGGACCTGCTCGGCCAACCGGCGAGTCATGGTCGGCACGGCGGCGAGTTCCTCGACACTCGCCCGTCGGATGCCTTCGAGCGATCCGAAGGTTCGCAGCAGGAGTCGTCGTCGGCGGGGCCCCACGCCGGGGACCTCCTCGAGCGCTGAGCCCTGAAATCGCTTGTCGCGTACCTTCCGGTGGTAGGTCAGCGCGAAGCGGTGCGCCTCGTCGCGGAGGCGACGGAGCAGAAGCAGGCCCGGCGATTGGAGCGGGAGCTCGATCGGCTCGAAGCCATACTCCTTCGGCTTTCCTGGCTCACGGGGTAGGTCGATCGGCCGGAACAAGAGCTCCATCTTCTTTGCGAGACCCACCATCGGAACGGTCAGCCCCAGATCGTCGCGGGCTTTGAGGGCGGCATGGAGTTGGCCTTTGCCCCCGTCGATCATGATCAGGTCGGGGAGCTTGGCGAACTTCTCGTCTCCGTCGAGATATGCCTTCAAGCGCCTTGTGATGACCTCATGCATCATCGCGAAGTCGTTCGGATCCTCCGGATGGTAGCGAATCTTGAAGCGGCGATACTCGGCTTTCGACGGTTCACCGCTCTCGGTCACGACCATCGAGCCGACGGGGGCTCGGCCCTGGATATTCGAGATGTCGTACCCCTCGATTCGGACGGGTGGCGCTACGAGATCGAGCGCCTCGGCGAGTTGTTCCGTCGCCTGCTCGGTCCAGCTTTCCTTCTGCTCCATCTCGAGCCGAAGGAGCTCCAGTGCCTGCTCCGCGTTCGAGGCGGCCAAGTCGACGAGACGGAGCTTCTCGCCTCCTTGGGGGACTTCGACGGTCACGCTCGAGCCACGCCGGGAGCGCAGCCACTGCTGCACGATCGCTCGTTCGGCGATTTCGACCGGCAGGATGACTTCGCGGGGAATCTCGGGAGCGTCGGCATAGTACTGCTTGACGAACTCCTGGACCGCTTCGCTTGGCGCCGATTCGGCCGCCCCGTCGAGCACGAACTGGCGCTGCCCGATGAGTTTGCCGTTCCGGACGTAGAGCATCTGGATTGCGGCGCCACGCTCATCCTTGACGACGGCGATGACGTCGCGGTCTTCGGCATCGGTCGTGAGCACCTTCTGACGCTGGAGGATCGCCTCGACGGACTGGAGTCGATCGCGCAGTGCCGCGGCCTTCTCGAATTCCAGGTGTTCGGCGGCGTGCTCCATTTCGGAGCGAATCTCCTCGACGATACCCTCCTGCTTGCCGGCGAGAAAGCGCTCGACGCGGTGCACGATCTCCTTGTACGCCTTGGCATCACTCAGTCCGGCGCACGGCGCAAGGCACTGGCCGAGGTGGTGGTAGAGGCAAGGGCGCTGCTCCTCGCGGCCGCTCCACAACTTGCCGCACGGGATGAGGGGGAACACCTTGTGGAGGAGCTGAATCGTGTCTCGCACCGCCCACGCGCTGGTGTAGGGACCGAAGTACTTCGCTCCGTCCTTGCGAACCTTCCGAGTGAACAGGAGGCGAGGGTACTTCTCGTTGGTGATCGTGATGTACGGGTAGCTCTTGTCATCGCGGAGGCGGACGTTGTAGGGGGGTCGGTGCTGCTTGATGAGGTTGCACTCGAGGACCAGCGCCTCGAGCTCGCTGTCGACCACGATCCATTCGAGGTCACGAACCCTGTGGACCATCCGTGCAATGCGGGCCGAATGGCGTGTCGACTCCTGGAAGTACGATCGCACCCGCTGGCGAAGGCTGACCGCCTTCCCGACATAGAGGACGTCACCGTCGCCGTCGCGATAGAGATAACACCCCGGCTTTGTCGGGAGGCCCTTCAGCTTTTCGGCGACGGCTTCGGATGTGTTCAGGCGCGGCATCGTGTACTCGATCCTACGCCGGTTGGCGGGCGACGGCGGCGGGTGGCGATCCGAGCAGAAGCGCTTCTTGCCCAAGCCGATCGCCAGTGAGCTGTTCCTCGTCGACGATGACATCGGCCCCGGCAACGTCGAGTTCGTCGGCGAACGTGTGATACCGGGCCCGCGCGACCACGGGAACGTCGGGGACATGGGACTTCGCGATCGAAATCGTCAATCGAGCGACGTTGTGATCGGGAACCGCGAGGACGAGACAGGCGGCTTGGGGAAGACCGGCGGCCAAGAGGTTCGCGTACTGGGTCGCATCGCCGATCCGGCCCTGATGCCCGTTCCGGTGAGCCAGTTCCACGAGATGGGGGTGGATCTCGAGCACGACGACATTCGCTCCGGCTTCGCTCAGGGCCTTGCTTGTCGCTTGGCCCGCGTCACCGTAACCGACGATGATGAAGTGGCCGAACAGACCCTCTTTCCGTGCGGCGAACCGCTCCCCGAGGGCGAGCTTTCTGGCGGGCACAACGCGCTTTGCGAGGGCACGCGCGATGTTATGGGCGTTCGCGACGAGGACCGGAGCGATCAGCAGAGTGACGACGCTCACGGAAATCGTCAGCTGAACCAGATCGGGGCTCAAGGCCCCAGCGTCCGCGGCGATGCCCGCCAAGACGAACGAGAACTCGCCGACCTGGGCCACGCAGACCCCACCGCCGATGGCCGCTACGATCGAGGGCTGAAACGGTCGGAGGGAGAGATAGGCCAGGACCGACTTGACGCAAAGCACTGCGACGGCGGCCGTCAAGACCCACCACCAGTGCTCCCAGACCCACCGAAGATCCGCGAGCATCCCGATCGACGCAAAGAAGATGGTCAAGAAGAGGGTTTTCAGGGGCATGACGTCCGAGCGCATCTGGTCCGCGAAACGACTGTCGGCGAGGAGCATGCCCGCGACGAAGGCACCGAGAGCAGGCGAGAGTCCGGCCGCATGGGCGGCCCAGGTCGATGCCACGCAGGAGACGATCGCGAAGATGACGGGCAACTCTCGGTTGCGGGCCACCGATCGCAAGCTGAGCAGCCGGGGTAGGAGCACCCCGACGATGACGAGAATCGCGGCGACGATCAGGATCGCTTCCCAAGAGAGTCCCTTCGGCTTCTCGCTCCCGCCGGAAACGAACGTCACGAGCAGGACGAGCGGGACCACGGCGACATCCTGCATCAGGAGAATGCCGAGGGCGCTCTTGCCGTGGGCCGTGTCGAGGTCGGAGTGGTCCTTCAGGACGCGGAGGACCACCGCCGTGCTCGAGAGCGAAACGATCGCGCCGACGATCAGGGCGACCTGCCAGGTGGCGCCGAGCGCCATCGCGCCTCCTGCTCCCACGAGGAGGGTGGAGAGGATCTGGAGCGGTCCTCCGACCAAAGCCTGACGACCGAGTCCGAGAAGGCGGCGGAAGGAAAACTCGAGCCCGATCGTGAACAGAAGGAGCGCGACGCCGAGTTCGGCTAAGGCGTTCACGCCTTCGCCGCCGCGTACCCATCCGAGAACGCCCGGGCCTGCGAGAGTCCCCGCTACGAGGTACCCGACGACCGCGCTGAGCCGCAGCTTCTCGAAGAGCAACCCGAGGAGAACAGCCGCCGCGAGCAGGATCATCAGATCGAGAAGCAGTGCCCAGCCGTCCGGCATACTTAGGATTATGGACGGCTGAGCCTCAAAACCGGCAGGCTGGGTACAGTCCAGACCATGATCGAGATCGTCACCATTCAGGACCGCTACATCCTCGCCCGTGCGAGCTCGAAGCTGACCCCGGAGGACTACCACCTTCTGGACGAGACGATCAAGCCCCGACTCACCAAGCACCACACCGTACGCGTCCAAATCGAGTTTCGGGACTTTCATGGATGGACGCTTCCGGGAGTCGCGGCCGCGATCCGATTCGGACTTACGGACGGCAAAGTCATCGAGAAGCTCGCGGTCGTGGGAGAACACAAGACGGAAGAGGCCCTGGCCTGGGTCGTCGAGGTATTTGGGAGCACCGTCGTCGAGTTCTTCGGCCTCGATCGCGCGCACGACGCCTGGAAGTGGCTCCACGCCGACGAAGTCGGTGAGTACCTGTCGTACGCCAGCTTCGGTACGGTCTCACCCTCGAAGAAGGGCGATTGACGGCAATCTTGCCGGAGATTTCGACTCACGCGGCACGCTAGCGAAGTGCTAGCGGTGCCGGTCGTATGCTCGGGGCATGTCGAAAGCTCTCTTTGTCTTGGCCGCCGCCGCGATCGGGCCGACCGCACTTGCGGATTTCTCGTACGCCGACTTTTCGTCCCTCAGTGACCTCCAGCTCAATGGGACGGCTGCTCAAGTCGGCAATGTCGTGCGGATGACCGTGGATGGCGTCGGTGACCAAGCCGGCAACATGTGGCATACGCAACTGCAACCGCTGACGGACGGGTTTTCGACGACCTTCCAGTTCCGCTGCGACGGTGTGGGCACGATTCCGGCGGACGGGATGGCGTTCGCGATCCAGGGAAGCGGGGTTTCCGAGCTGGGGTCGGGAGGCGGCTGGAACGCGATGGGGGATATACCCGGGTCGGTGGTGGTCAACTTCCAGTCGTTCTGGAACAAAGTTCAGATCATCGCGACGGACTCGAACGGTTCGTCGGTCTACTTCGATGAAGTCGACTTCTTCGGACTGCATCGAGAGGAGGCGTGGACCGCTCGCATCGACTACTCCCCGACTGGGAACCAGTGGCAGGTTTGGCTGGACGGTTCTCCCGTGATTTCCGCGAGCAGCGACCTTCTTTCCGCGGTGTCGTTGTCGGGAGGAACGAGCGCGTATGTCGGGCTCGGAGCAGGGACGGGCCTCGGCTACGACAACAACGACGCCTTAGCCTGGAGCATGAACGTCGTTCCGGAACCGGCCTCGCTTCTGACGCTCGGCGCGCTGAGTGCGTGGCTCCTCCGGCGTCGTCGCCTCAGCGGATCGTCCGGTCTTTGACCGGCGGGTGACGTCGGGGACGGAGCCGGACGAGATTCTTGGGCAAGTATGCTCATGGATATGAGGCTCGTCGTGCGGCTGTTTGGCCGCTTCGCGGTCACGGCCGGCGATCGTTGCATCGAGATCCCAGGTCATGTCGAGCGCCAGATTCTGGCTCGGCTTTGCTGTGCGCGAGACTTCGTCCTCGATCGGCGGCGACTCGCCGCCGATCTTTGGCCCGAGGTTCCGTTCGAAGTCAGTGGAAATCGACTTCGGACCGGGCTTGTCGGGTTGCGGCGTGCGCTTGCGGACTGGAACGCCATCGTCGCCGACCGCCACTCGATCGGCATTCGCGACGGGGTACTCAGCGCAGACGTCGATCGCGCCACCGAGCACTTGCGCCGAGCGCGAAGGTCGCTTGAGGACGCCGAAGCGGAAGGCGAACTGGCCGCGCTTGCCGAGATCGCGGAATCGCCGTTGCTCGAGGGCTGGAGCGATCCCTGGGTCGCCCCGCTGCGGGAGGATTGGCGTCGCAATCTCGCCGAGGCGCAGCTGAGTCTCGCCCGCTCGGCACTGCGCCGGGATGGGATCGAGCTGGCGGTGGCGCGAGGACGGAAGGCGGTCGAAGTCAATCCCACTGCGATCGAAGGCTGGCAGGTCTACTTGACGGCGTGCGCCACGGCGGGAAGAACGAGCGAGGGCCTTCGTCGTCTGCACGAGGCCCGACGGCTGCACGGCTTTGGGGGCGCGGAATGGTCCGACCTCGAAGAGCGGACCCGCCTGCTGCGACGCGAGCCGAAGCTCCATGTCGATCATGGGTCGATCGGAAGCGGGGAAGCGGCCCTGCTCGCGCGCACCGTCTCCCGGCTCGCGGAGACGGACCGCGCGCTGCTGCAGAGGCTCCTCGCCTCGCGATCGTTCTCGATCGAGGCGGAGCGCGCTCCGCGCCATGCAGCGCGAATGCTCGAAACGGCGTTGGAAGAGGAGGGCGACGTCGAGCTTCAGTCGCCGTTGCGCACGACGCTGATGACCGTGTACGCCCTGCTTCACGATCCCGACCGCGCTGAAGCACAGGCTGCGTGGATTCTTGCCCACGACCCGCGAGACGATCGACGCATGAGCGTCCACATGCAGTGCTGCTTCACGCGAATGCTGGCACGAGAGTGGGATCAAGCGCTCCAAGAGGCGGATCGATCGCTGCACTTGGCCCATCGTTCGGGTAAGCCGGACGACGTTTGGCGATGCGAGGCGCAGCGCGCCTCGGTGCATTGGCATCTGGCCCGCTACGACGAAGCGATCGAAGCCTACAGAGCTTCCTACGAGGGCCTGACGCAAGCGCCTGGACCGGTTTCCAAGCTCAGCGCCGCTGCAGCGATCGCATACAACCTCGCGGCGCTGCTAGCCATGGTCGGGGAGGAACCCGAAGCGGAACGTTGGATTCTGCGGGCAGACGAGTTCGCCCGAGTCCACCAGCTTGAAGACTTGCTCAGTTTCATCCTTCCTGTTCGCGGCTATCTTGCGGCGACGCTCGGCCGGGAAGACGTCGGCCGTCGATTCGCGATCGACGGCCTCGTCCTCGCGTGGAGGAAAGGCAATCGGCGGCAGCTTGAGATCGGGCTCGAGTGGGCAGCGGCGATCCTGGTTCGTTTCGGTCGTGCTAGCCAAGGTCTCGGACTGTTGGATCAGGCTGCTGGACTTCGCGAGGAGAGCCGACATCGTCGGTCCCCGGCCGAAGAGGCATTCGCGAGGCGCATCCGAAGCTTCGCCGACGGAGCCTTGCCCGATCCTCGATGGTCCGAGGCGGAGTCGGCGCGTGCGGTGACACAACGGTCGATCGAAGAGCTCGAGAGCGGCAGCTCCGGCGCGGGCCCTTAGGCGCTCACCCTCATCGCGAACGCCGACGGACCGGTTTGAGGAGGTTGGGATCGCTCTTGTCTCGGACCACCTCACCCGGTTTGCTTCGCTCACCGACCTCTCCCCCAGGGGCGGAGAGGGTATTTTTCGCCCGTTACCCCCTCCCTCTCCCATCAATCTTGGGCGGCGGGGCTGGGCTAGTCGGGTTTCAGCCGATACGCTTTGCCGGCCTCGGTGACGAGGTTCCAGGTTTGATTGCCGTAGACGACCCGACATGGCAGCCCGCGCTTGGAGCGAATCGTCGCCTCGACGAGACGACCTTCCTCCCAAGTCACGTCGACTTCGAAGCCGCCGCGTGCGCAAAGGCCGACGACCCGCCCCTTGGGCCAAGCCGCGGGTAACGCTGGGAGCAGGTGGATTTGTCCGGCATGGCTCTGGACGAGCATTTCGCAGTACCCGGCCGTCGCACCGAGGTTGCCGTCGATTTGGAAGGGCGGATGGGCGTCGAGAAGATTCGAGTACACGCCGCCGCCCCGCTCACCATAGATGGTCTTCGTTTCGTGGGTCAGCGTCAGCAGGCTACGAAGGAGTTTGTAGGCTCGATCGCCGTCCCACAAACGGGCCCAGAAGTTGATCTTCCAAGCGCGACTCCAGCCCGTGCTCTCGTCGCCGCGTGCGTTCAGCGAGATGCGCGCCGCTTCGGCGAGTCTCGGGGTACCGGCCTTCGTGATCTGGCTGCCGGGGAAGACCGCGAAAAGGTGCGATACGTGACGGTGGGTGTCCTTCGGATCGTCCCGATCCGTCTCCCACTCCTGGAGCTGTCCCCAACGCCCGATCTTCGGTTTGAGCAGTCGAGACCTCATGCCGGCGATGCGCTCGCGGAACTCGCGATCTTGGCCGAGGGCGTCGGCCGCAGCCATCGCGTTCGTGAACAGGTCGTAGACGATCTGCTGGTCGTAGGAGACCCCCGGTTCCGCCGGTCCGTGCTCGGGTGACCAGCCGTCAGGGACGACGAGGGTTCCGTCCGACCTCTGCTCCAGGCGATCCTCCCAGAAGGCGCAGACCTCTTTGATGATCGGATAGGCGATGGAGCGCAGGTAGTTCTTGTCCTGTCCGAACGCAAAGTGTTCCCAGAGGTGCTGGGCGTACCAAGCGCTCCCTGGCGGGTTCCACTTCCAGAAGGACACCCCACAGGCGTTGTTCATGGTTTGCACGGTCCATCCACGAACCTTGCCGTACTTACGCTGGGTGTTTTTGGCACTGACCTCACGGATGCTGTCGACGTAGTCGATGAGCGGTCGGTGGCACTCGGCGAGGTTCGTCGGCTCCGCCGGCCAGTAGGCCATCTGGAGATTGATGTTGGAGTGGTAGTCGCATGCCCACTCGGGCTCGTTGCTGTCGTTCCAGACTCCCTGGAGGTTTGCCGGCAGCGACCCCGGACGGGAGCAACTGATCAGTAGGTAACGACCGAACTGGCAGAAGAGCGCCTCGAGCGCGGGGTCGGACGCCTTATCCTGCACATAGGCCTGAAGTCGAGCGAGGGTCGTCTTGGCCGCCTGTGCGGTCTCGGTCGTCCCGAGATCGATTGAAAAGCGCTCGAAAAGCGCCCGGAAGTCCTTGAGGTGTCGGGCCCGAAGCTTCTCGAAGCCGAGCCGGGCGGCGTTCTCGATGCGCCTCGTCACGGCTTGATGGGGATGTTCGCCAAGCCATTGCCGGGTGTGATCCTGGACGAAGTTGGTTCCGGCAGAAAGGATCAGGGTGACGCTGTCACATTTCTCGAGGAGCAGGCCGCCAGGCGGCGTCTCGATGTTCCAAGGATTGCCGGGGCTCTTTCGATCCCGGACGATCGCCACATTGCCACCCTGATGGAGCACCTCCAGGATCGCTTCGTATTCGAAGCCGTTTCCGATCGCACCCGTCGACCGAAGTCGTCGGTCTTCGGCGACGACCTTTGCGCCGTGCATATCGGCCAGCTCGAGTCGTCCGGAAATGGCACCGGGTTTGTTCGCCGAGATCCGGACCACGACGACGCGATCCGGATGGCCGGCGAAGGCCGATTGCTCGTATCGTACGCCCTCGTGTTCGTAGGTCACCCGATGGATCGCTTTTGCGATGTCGAGCTCGCGACGGTATCCCGTGATGTTCTCGAACTTGTGCCCGAGATGAATGAAGACGTCTCCGAAAGCCTGGTACGCGCCGAGGTCCTGGCCCTCATCTCCGACACCGTCCACCGCCATCCGCGCGCCGGACCACAGGCTGATTTCATTGAATTGGATACGTTCGATCTCGGTTCCGCCAAACAGCATCGCACCCATCGGGCCGTTGCCGATCGGATAGGCCTCTGTCATCCATTGCTGGGCGGGCCGATCGGACCAAAGAAGGAGGGGTGAGGGGACGCCCCTTTCGACGGCGTCATCTGGCACAAGACTGGCCATGGTGAAAGACGGATCGAGACTCAGCGCGAGCGTCGCCAGTGAGGCAGCCTGCATGAACGTCCTGCGGGAGCACGGCTTCTCGTCATGAGACATCTCGGCCGGAGCATACCCGCCGGTCTGCTCGGGCTCGAAGGCAGCGAGATTACGCCGCTTCGGATTCGAGGTAGCTCTTCAGTGCGCCGTAGGAGCCACCAAAAAACTCGATGAACTCTAGGCCCATGCCGCCCTCGCGACTGCGGGCGACGAGGCTGAGGCCGCGGACTCGGGAGCCGTGGATGTCCGCGCTCCAGACCGCAAGCGTGCCTTCGGGCAAGACGTTGGCGGCATCGATCCAGCCGCCGGTCTCGCTCAGATCGGCGAAACGACCCATCACGCCTTCCATGTGGGCCACGTCGTCGTCATCCGACACGGCGCGAATGACGACGGGGAGGTTCACGAACCGTCGCTCTGAGCGTCGTCGATTTGACGACGTCCACTGGACCTCGTCGAGCTCGAACGCGGTCCGAGTCCCTGCTCGACCGGTTTCGACGACCCTGCCGACCCCGCGATGGAGGTCGAAGCCCTCATGCTGGATGAGCATCACCGACTGGCCCGGGGTGAGCTCGAGGCACTCGTTCGTGACGACTTGGAGGGGGTGCACGGAGCGAATCTGGCCGGGGACCGCGTAGGGCAGTCCATCGCGTTCCGTCGTGACCGTCAGCGTTTGACCGATATGAAGGTGAAGGCTCGACATTCGTGGTGTCCTCCCTCCTCTCTTCGGCGGGTTACCGCGAAAAACACAGGGGGCAAGTGCCGGTCACAATACAGTCTCGATGGAGAAGATCCTCGTCATCGGCAGTGGACCGATCGTCATCGGGCAAGCGGCCGAGTTCGATTACGCCGGCACACAGGCCTGCAAGGCCCTTCGGGAGGAGGGCTACCAGGTCGTTCTCATCAACTCCAATCCGGCGACGATCATGACCGACGAGGAGACGGCGGACGCGGTCTACATCGAGCCGCTGACATGGGAGTTCTGCGAGCGTGTGATCGCGCGCGAGAAGCCGGACGGGCTTCTCCCGACCCTCGGTGGGCAGACTGGCTTGAACCTCGCGACGCAACTCGCCTCACGCGGGGTTCTCGACAAGCACGGCGTGCGTCTCCTTGGCACACCCCTGAGCGCGATCCAGAAAGCGGAAGATCGCCAAGAGTTCCGGGCCCTGATGCGCGAGATCAAGGAGCCTGTTCCCGAGAGCTGGATCATCGAGACCGCCGAGCAACTTGAGGCGATCCTCGACGTCGTCCCGTATCCCTGCATCATTCGTCCCGCGTACACGCTGGGGGGCACTGGAGGTGGCATCGCCCGGGATCGGGAGGAGCTGCTCGAAACGGGGCTCAAGGGTCTGCAACTCTCGATGCGCTCCCAGATCATGGTCGAGCGCAGCCTCCTGGGCTGGAAGGAGATCGAGTACGAGGTGATGCGGGACCGGATGGGGAACTGCATCACGATCTGCAACATGGAGAACTTCGACCCGATGGGGGTCCATACCGGAGACTCCATCGTCGTCGCCCCAAGTCAGACGCTCAGCGACATCGAGTATCACATGCTTCGGACGGCGTCGCTCAAGATCATCCGATCGCTCGGTATCGAAGGGGGATGCAACGTCCAACTCGCGGTGAATCCTGACTCCTTCGACTACTACGTGATCGAAGTCAATCCGCGGGTTTCTCGGTCGTCGGCGCTGGCCTCGAAGGCCACGGGCTATCCGATCGCGCGCGTGTCGGCCAAGATCGCGGTCGGGCGCACGCTCGATGAGATCGACAACGAGGTCACGAAGACTACGAAGGCATGCTTCGAACCGGCCCTCGATTACTGTGTGGTCAAGATTCCACGGTGGCCGTTCGACAAGTTCCCTTACGGCGATCGGACGCTCTTCACCCAAATGAAGGCGACCGGGGAGGTCATGGCGATCGACCGCTCTTTCGAGGCCGCGTTCATGAAGGCGATCCGTGGCCTAGAAGTGAAACAGAAGGATCTGCGCCATCCCAGGTTCGCGATCCTCGACGAGGACGCACTTCGAAAGGCCGTCGCCAAGCCGACCGACGATCGGCTCTGGGCCATCGCCGAGGCGCTGCGTCGGCATTGGTCGATTGAAGATGTGCACGACCTCTGCAACGTCGACCCCTGGTTCCTGGAGAAGATCCGTCTCCTCGTCGACGTCGAAGGGGAACTCCGCGCCTCCGGTCAGGAACTTCGAACGGTTGGTGCCGATTGGCGACGCGTCGCGGAGGCGATCGAGCGAGCGTTCCTGCTCGGGTATCCGTCCTATTCGATTGCCTCGATCCTGGGAGTCTCGGCCACGAAACAGCGGGCTGCGAAGTCGATTCTACGTCGTTTGCGCCGGTTGCAGGACGTGCTTTCCGACGATGCCGCGTTGGCGACCTACTTGCTCTCCGGTCTGAGCGGGGACGATGAGGAACTTGCGGCGGAGTTCCAGATCCTACGGCAAACCCTCGATCTGGAGACCGGCTCGGGAACAGGCGCCGACTTCGGGCTTGAGGAGCGGGTCGGCCTGTTTTATCGGGTCGATCCTGAACTCGGGGCCTGCCTGGAGATCGAGCGGCGGAAGGTGATGCCCGTCTTCAAGATGGTGGATACCTGCGCCGGCGAGTTCGAATCGCACACGCCGTACTACTACGGTACGTTCGAAGCGGAAGACGACGCCCGAGCCCCCACGTCCCCTCATGGGGAGCAGAGGCCGGTTCGGGTTTAGCCCGACCTTGGGAAGCGACCCGCCTCTAAGCCGGATCGGGGATCAGAAAGTCGGGATTCGGCCGGAAGAGGGTCGCGCGGATGTCGGCAAAGCCGTGCTCGCGCTCGAAGTCGCCGATCTTGCGGAAGAGCGCTTTGACCTTCGTTTCGACCAAGCCGAAGTCGATGCTGTCGAAGATCGCGGTTCGGCGCATCGCTCCGGTGTCGCTGTCCGGCACCTCTCGGCTCCGTCGCAAGCCGTCCTCGACGGCTCGGAGCGCTTTCGCCCCCAATTGCTGGAGAGCGACTTTCACGACGTCGCGGGCATGTTCGCGGGCACCGAAGATCGTGGTGCGATGAAGCAGTTCGGCGAGCTTGTTGTAGTTGGGAATCAGGTCTCCGGCCGGCATCGCGAAGTGACGGAGCACGTTGACCATCGCCTCCATCGCCTTCTCCGGAAAGTAGTAGAGATACAGCCGCGCGCCTTCGAGGAAGAAGTTGTAGTGGGCGGCCTCATCGACGGCGATGATCCGGCACGCCTCGGCGAGCACGGGGTCCTTGTCGTTCCGGAAGGCTTCATGAGTGTGCACTCCTTTCGCGACCAGACCCAGGTTTAGGTAGTTGACCTGGGTGGCGCGCTCCTGGAACACCGTGTAGAACAGCATGTGAAGCGGGTCCTCCCACGGTAGCTTCCACTCCTTTTCCCGTAGCGTTCCCATGTATGCGTCGAGCCACTCGGGCGACCGTTGCTGACCGAAGAAGACGGCGTTGTGCCAGAGGTCCGCGTGTTTCTCCTCCTCGCTCCCCCAGCGCAGTTGGAAGTGGCTGCGGCCATGGCTTGTGCGCACGATTTTGAGGAGCGACGTCACGTAGTCCGGGACGTATTGTTCGACCGCGAAAAACCCCTCGATGATGCGGCTGACTTCGGGGCTGTGGTCCTTTCGGTAGTTGCGCCAGTCGAAACTTGAGTCCGGATTCCAGTTCCGCGTCTCCTGGCTTCGCTTGACATACCAGCGGTAGAGCCCGACGAACCCTTGCTCGACGAGCCGATGACGCTCTTCATGGGTGACGAGCCCGACCGGCACGCGTGGGCGCTGGGACTCGATTTCGCTGACGATATCGTCTTCGGGACGTGTGATGGGGAGGGAGTCGTGCATGTGGGTACGTCGCGATCCTCCCCACAGATCGACTTACAGGATAGCGGATTTGGCGTGGCAGCCGCCCGGGCTCTCCTTCCACGTCGCGAACGCGGCGGACCAGGGACCATGACGAGAGCGGAGGAGCGCAGCCCAGGGGATTCCGCTTCGTCAGGCTTCGATCAGCCTGAGTTGCTCGACCCGGTCAGGTCGTCCGCGCTCGATCAAATCGAGCGTGTGATGGGCGTCGGCGACGTGGATCGCGATCCACCCTGTAGTCGGAAATGACCACGGCAACGGGGCCGTGGCCATCCGCCACACCGCCTCGGGGGTGAGCGGTTCGTGAAGGCGATGACTCGACTCGACCGCCTCGCGCATCTCGGCGAAGATGTCGATCGGCCCCGAACTCGCTGCGGAATCGAGACCGAGCCCGACCGGGACCTGCGCCTCGATCATGCGTCGGACCGGGGCTATCGGACAGCCGAGGGTACGGTTCGAGCGCGGACAATGGGCGACCGCGACCCCGCCCTGGGCGATCGTTTCGATGTCGCCATCGTCGATCGCGCAAGCGTGGACGAACTGGACACCGGGTCGGAGGAACCCGAGCCCGGCGAGGTACTCGACGACGCCGACTCCGGCCGTTCTCATTGGCAGTCCCAGCTCGCGATGAAGGTCGCCGATCGGCCCCCGGCCCTCCCGAAAGAACGCGTCTTCGAGAGGCGTCTCGGCGGCGTGGATGCTGAGCGGGTCGCCCTTCGCGGCCAGTGTTCGCAGCGTGTCTTCATCGACGGTGTACGGGGCGTGAGGGGTGAGATGGACTGAGAGCCCGTGCGCGCGCTGGGACTCGGCGCGGCTCTCGATCGCTGCAAGCTTCTCCTGGGGTCCTTGGGTCTCGAAGAACGTGATCACCTCTTGGAACACGATGCCGGTGAGCCCGGCCGCGACGAGTGCCTCGGCAGCTACGGGCCGATCCGAGTGCTCGGCGATGGCACCGACTCCGCACGCTCGGTTTTCGATGGCAGCCTGGCGGGCATCGCGTGCCACGATCTCCTCTTCTTGCGTGCGCTTCATCCGGGTGATCTCACGAATCCACGGCCAATACTCGCGCGCCGGGATCGCACCCATGAGGCCGCGATACTCGAGGTGGGAGTGGTGGTTGACGAACGCCGGTGACAGCACAAACGGCGACGGGATGCCCGTATGGGGACGAATCTCGCGGACTTCCTTGCCTTCGAAGATCGCCTCGACGCCGACCTCCAGCCGACCGTCGAGGACGATCCCGTAGGGCCTGAGGATCAAAGCCGAACGTCCCAGGCGTCCTGGAGTTGGTGATAGGTCAGCGACTTGGCGTGCCAGTCGCCGAAGAGCGTGTTGTAGCGGAAGTTCCGGTACAGCCCGGGAAGATTGGCTCCGGGCTCATTATCTTCGATCCGTCGAGCGTTGCCGTGCCAGTGGCCCGAGCCGTCGAAGAGGACGTTCACGTTCGAGGGCAGCTCGAAGCTCGTCTGGGTGAAGAAGCGGAACGCGATCTCGGTCCGATACAGATACGAGGTCTGGTGCACCGCGTAGGTCGACGGCGCGGTCGGAAACGACATCCACGGGTGGCTATCGAGGACCCGCCCGCCGATGTCGGCCGGGCACTTGAAGATGTCCTCGCTCTTCAAATACACCTGAAGCGCCTCATGGAGCATCGGCATTTCGGGGATGCGGGCTTTGAACTCGGGAAACGGATCCCAGATTTCCGGACGGAACTTGTCGGACGGATCGACGGCATGGGGGAACACGTCGTCATAGTCGGACATGTAGATCCCGATCGATGAGCCGATCTGGTGGAGATTGCTCAGACATGTCGTTTGTCTCGCCGCGGCTTTGGCGCGGGCGAAGACGGGGAACAGGATCGCCGCGAGGATCGCGATGATCGCGATGACCACCAGGAGCTCGATGAGAGTGAAGGCGCGCTTCCGCATCGTTGATCAAGGATACGACAGCTTCACGAGGGAAGGTTCGTCCGATTTTCTTCCGACAAGTCCCGGAGGCCCAGATTATCGGAGGCTATAATTCTTAGCATTGGCTAAGTTCTTGATGCTCACGCTGGGAATGTTGGTGATCGTTCTTGCCTTGGGGTGCGGTTCGTCCTCGCGCCAGGAAGATCTGTCCGGGAATCGGATCGACGTCGTCACCACGGTCGGGATGGTCGGTGACCTGGTCGAGAGGGTCGGTGGTGACCGGGTATCCGTGCAGCCTCTGATGGGACCGGGCGTCGATCCGCATCTCTACCGAGCGACCGCCTCGGACGTCGACAAGCTCGAACGGGCGGACATCGTCTTCTATGTCGGCCTCGAACTTGAGGGCCGGATGACCGAGATCTTCGAGAAGATGACGGCGTCGGGGCGCGATGCGGTCGCCGTCGGCGAGCGGGTACCGCAGGACCGGCTACTCCAGCCGAAGGAGTTCAAGGGTCGCTACGATCCGCACCTGTGGTTCGACGTGACGCTTTGGAAATACGCACTTGAGGCCGTCCGCGACGCCCTGATCGAGCGCGATCCGAGCTCGGCGGACCTCTATCGCAAGAACGCGGAGGCCTACGCGAAGGAGCTCGACGGGCTTCATGCCTACGTGCAGGAGAAGATTGCGTCGATCCCGGAGAATCAGCGGGTTTTGGTCACGGCCCACGACGCCTTTGGCTACTTCGGGCGACAATACGGCCTCGAAGTGCTCGGCCTCCAAGGGACGAGCACGGCGACCGAGGCGGGAGCCGGGGACGTTCGCGGTCTTGCGGAGATGATCGCGCGTCGGGGTGTCAAGGCGATCTTCGTCGAGACCAGCGTTCCCAAGGGAACGATCGAGGCGCTTCGCGAGGCGGTTCGAAGTCGAGGCAAGGACGTGGCGATCGGGGGCTCGCTCTTTTCCGACGCGATGGGCTCCCCGGGTACGCCGGCCGGGACGTACGTCGGTATGGTTCGGCACAACGTCGACACGATCGTCGAGGCCCTCCAATGAGTGTTCGCCCCGCCCTGGCGCACGCGATCGAAGTCCGTGACTTGACCGTGGCGTACGAGGAGAAGCCCGTGCTGTGGGACCTCGATGTCGACGTACGCTCCGGGGCGCTGACCGCGATCATCGGACCCAATGGCGCGGGCAAGAGTACGCTCCTGAAAGCGATCCTCGGGCTGGTACCGCGCGTCGCCGGATCGGTGTCGATCTTCGGCAAGCCGCTCTCGGAAGACCGCGGCAAGGTCGGCTACGTCCCGCAACGGAGCAGCGTGGACTGGGATTTCCCAGCCGACGCCCTCGACGTCGTGCTGATGGGGATGTACGGGCGCCTCGGTTGGCTTCGTCGGCCCGGCCGCACCGAGCGGGAAAAGGCGCTTGAGTGTCTTGAAGAGGTCGGCATGCGCGAACTGGCCCAGCGGCAGATCGGGCGGCTCTCCGGTGGTCAGCAGCAGCGCGTGTTCTTGGCTCGGGCGCTCGCTCAGGACGCGCGGCTGTACATGATGGATGAGCCGTTCGCGGGAGTCGATGCCGTCACCGAACAGGCCGTCGTCGAGACGTTGCGCAAGTTGCGGGATCGGGGGAAGACCGTCGTCGTGGTTCATCACGACCTGGGCTCGGCTCCCGAGTACTTCGACGAGGCGATCCTGCTCAACGTGCGCCTCGTGGCATCAGGTCCGATAGACGAGGTGTTCACTCCGGAGAACTTGCACAAGACGTATGGCGCTGGAGCGCGGTTCCTGGTCGCGCCATGACGTGGACGGAGGTCTTCACCGACTACACGCTGCGGAACGTGGCGCTCGGCTCGGCGATACTCGGGGTGGTGAGCGGCGTGCTCGGCACCTTCGCGGTGTTGCGACGGCAAGGCCTCGCGGGTGATGCGCTCGCCCACGCCGCATTGCCCGGCATCTGTCTCGCGTACCTGGCTACGGGCTCGAAGGCCGCACCGGTCTTGATGCTCGGAGCGGCGCTTGCAGGGTGGGTGGGGATGGTCATCCTGATCGGTTTCCTGCGTCGGACGCGGGTGGATCCGGGATCGGCCCTCGCGATCGTCCTCACGACGTTCTTCGGTTTCGGCGTCGTCCTGCTCACGGTCGTTCAGAAGCGCCCGGATGCGGGACAAGCAGGCCTCGACAAGTTCCTCTTCGGACAAGCCGCGGCGCTGGTCCAGGATCAGGTCGTGTTGATGGCCGGACTCTCCGTCGTCGTCCTCGTTCTCATCGCGGCTTTGTTCAAGGAGTTCAAGGTCTTCGTGTTCGACGTGGACTACGCGCGGACTCTCGGCTTGCCGACCGGCCGACTCGGCGCACTTTTGACGGCCCTGCTCGTGATCGCGATCGTGATCGGCCTGAACACGGTCGGGGTCGTCCTGATGTCGGCGATGCTCGTCGCCCCGGCGGCGGCGGCCCGTCAGTGGACGGAATCGCTGGGGAGGATGATCCTCCTTGCCGCCGGCTTTGGGGCGACGGCCGGCATCTTCGGCGCGCTTTGGAGTGTAAGCCAGGACCACACGCCGACCGGACCTGCGATCGTCCTCATCCTCTCCCTCCTCGTCGTGGTTTCGCTCCTCTTCGGGTCGTCCCGGGGCTGGGTATGGGAGCGTGTGCGCCGCCATCGGCAAAGCGGGGTCGGGGCATGAGCGGCGCTCTCGCAATCGCCCTTGTCGCGATCGTGGCAGGTGCTTCGTGCGGGCTCGCGGGGGTCTTTCTCGTCCTGCGTCGGCTGGCGATGATGTCGGATGCGATCAGCCATGCGATCCTGCCCGGTTTGGTCGCGGGCTACTTCTTCGCGCGAGGCCCGAATCTCATCGCCGCCTTCCTCGGCGCGACGGCGGCCGGAGTTCTGACCGTCTTTCTCGTCGAGACGATCGTCCGCATGCGGCGGCTCAAGGAAGACGCGGCGATCGGGCTTGTCTTCCCGGCGCTGTTCGCGATCGGCGTTCTTCTCGTGTCGCGCTACTTCGCGAACGTCCACCTCGATACCGATGCGGTGCTGTATGGTGAGATCGCTCTGGCTCCGTTCGATACCTGGAACGTCGCCGGCCGGAACCTTGGGCCCCAATCTCTCTGGGTGCTCGCGGGTCTCGGCTTGCTGAATGCGGGCTTCTTGTACCTCTTCTTCAAGGAGCTGAAACTATCGACGTTCGACCCGGGACTTGCCGAAATCCTGGGGTTTCGGCCCGGGCTTCTTCACTACAGCTTCATGACGATCATCGCGATGACCACGGTCGGAGCATTTTCGGCGGTCGGTGCCATCTTGGCGGTCGCCCTGATCGTGATCCCAGCGGTCACCGCCTCGTTCTGGACCACACGGCTTCCGGTGGTGATCGTGCTTTCGATCGGAATCGGCGCCTTCGCCGGCCTCCTCGGTTATGGGGCCGCGACCGCAATCGACGTGTCGATCAGCGGAGCGATCGCGACGACCTTGGGTCTTCTGGTCGGCGGGTCGGCGCTCTTCGCCCCTCGAACCGGGTTCGTGGCCCAGGCGCTGCTTCGACGTCGTCAGCGATGGGCGTTCGCCGCGACTGCGCTTGTGATCCATCTGGCTCATCACCGGGGGACCGACGCTGAAGTGGAGGAAAGTCGACTCGATCACCTGCAAGCCGAACTCGGATGGTCCTCCGATGAAGTCAACCGGATCGTGCGCGAATCCGAAGAGGCGGGCTGGACGATCCGCGAGGGCGATCGGCTCGTGTTGACCGAAACCGGCGCGCGGGCGGCCGCGGGCCGGCTCGTTGCGGACCGCGCGTGATTTCCTCGCGCAAATGCGGAACAAGGGAGCTATGGTACGTACTTCTCGGGCTGTCGAATTCGTCGTGGCGTTGGTCGAGCCGCGCCATCGTGCCGTCGCGACCAAGGTCGCCGAACCGCTTTTGGCTGAAGATCGGTTTCGCAACGACGTCATCTGGGCCAACTCGAAGCGTTGGCGCTTTGGTTTCTACTTCGGCCAGGGAGACACGCGCCTCTGGGTTCCGCGTCGAGGAGCGAAGGCGGAGCCGATCGACGCCGAGCGCGTTTTGAACTTCGCCCACCCGCTGGGTCGCAAGGCGTTCCGCCTTTTGATGTTCGGGTATGCGACCGGACTCGCGTTGGCCGGGGTGGTGGTCGCCGCGCTCTTCGGGGTCCGCTGGTAGGACCCAAAGACCCGCCGACCGCTGAACAATTCGGGCGGTCAGGCATACTTACGAGTAGTGACTTTGGGATCGGCGGATCGCTCGGGCCAGCGCATGCTAGCGGCAATCGTCTTCACAGACGTTGTCGGTTACTCCGTGCTGGCCGGACGCGACGAGGGCGCGGCGATCTCCGCGTTCCGACGCGACTCGGAACTGATCACGCAGCTCTGCCAGAAGTACGGAGGCCAAGTCCTCAAAGGAACCGGCGACGGCCTTTTGTTGTGCTTCACGAGCGCGGTCGAGGCGGTCAATTGCTCGATCGCGATTCAGGAGGCGATCCACGATCAGGCCCTGACCGGGAGTGAGATTCGGCTTCAGCATCGGATCGGTGTCCACCTCGGGGATGTGGTCGTGCTTCCGGACGACGTGATCGGGGACGGCGTGAACGTCGCGGCCCGAATCCAGAACGAAGCGAAGCCAGGCGGGATCGCGCTCTCGCAAACGGTCTATGACGTGGTGAAGGGCAAGACCAAACTCAATGCCTCCTGCCTCGGGGTCCGTCACCTCAAGCATATCGTCGAACCGATCACGGTCTGGCAATTAGCGCCGGCAGGCTTCGCCGAGGCGAATGCGCACAACAACCCGACGCCCCAGCAGGTCATGCTCGATCTGCCGCCCCCGCAGGAAGAAGAGCATGCGGGTGGGACCAAAGGCCTTCTGATCGCGCTGTGTGCGGTGGTGGTGTTGCTTGTGCCGATCGTGATCTGGCTCGCGACCCGCGATTCCAAGCCGACGGTCGTCGTCCGCGAACCGCCGATCGATGCCTCCAAAGGTCAGAACAAGGCGCCTTCTTCCGACGACAAGACGGGTACCGGGGAGTCCAAAACGGGCGAGTCCGAAGGCAAGAAGGGCGACGAGAAGGCGTCCCCACAGAAGCCGACCGACGAGGAGAAGCCCGCCAATCCGGAGACGAATCCGGGAACGGGGGCTTCGCCCTCGGGAACCGCGGGAACACCAGAAATTCCGAAAGCGCCCGACAGTCCGGTGCCCCCGAATGCAGACGAGGATGAGCCCACGTTCTCGGAGACGGACCAAGATCGGCGTAGCATCGAAAGCCTGCTCGGCCGACAAGCCGCGATCCGTGAGGCCCAGCGCGGCTACAAAGCCACCTATGACTTCGCGGGATTCGCGAAGTGGCTGGACGATCAGGGCTATTCGAGCGCGTTAGCCGGGCGCGGGCTTGCCGAGCGCTATCGCGAGTTGGCTCGCTTCAAAGAGTGGCTGAAGGCGCAGATCGCCTCCTCCTCCTCTGGCGATCCGCTGATTCTCCGACGTCCGAACGGTGCCGAGTTAGGGAGAGTCTGGTCTGCAGGCAACGACGCGATCGTCTTCTCGGACGGGGGGTCGCCGCGAGCCATCACGTTCGAGGAACTGGCTCCGCGCCAGATTCTGGACCTGACGTTCTCGATCTCCCAGCGCGAGCGACAGGATCGGAATCGGGTCGGTGGTCGGGTCGTCAGGAATTGGGCAACGCTCTTTGCGCGGGAGTATGGCTTGCCGATCCCGCGAGCGAACGCCGGTCCTTAGAACTGATCCGTCATGAACATCTGAGGCGGTCGGGGCCAACCGATCCCCATCAGGAACATCTCCGCGTGCAGGGTCCCGACGGGGATGTCGAGGCTCCGCGTCAGACTTCGGAGGCCGACCCAATCCGTACTTGGAGGAACGGGGAAGTAGGGCTGAGGGTCGGGGAGTACGGCTTCCCGTACGACGGTTACCTCTTGGCAGAGGTAACCGCTCGAGAACGGTTCGCAGCAACGAAGGCTCCAACCCCAAGTGCGCCACCGCAGGTCGTCGCGGATAAGACGTTCGGGGTCCTCACACGCCCATCGGTCGTAGAGTTCGCGGACGCGCTCGGGCGGGAGTGGCTCGCGTTGGTCCAAGCGTGTGGGGTAGTTGAGTTCGCCGCGGACGACTTCGTCGATCGCGACAAAGCCCAGGCTCTGGTACAGCCGAGGATCGGCTGCGAAGAGGAGGGGTCGGTGTTCCGGATCGGCCAGCCTCATGACCTCACGAAGCAGTATCCCCGCGAGACCGCACCGGCGGTGCCGCCGGTCCGTTGCGACGCCGGCAATGCCGTAGGCTGTTCCCCAGCCGAAGTGGAGCGGAGTCGTGGTCAGGATCGAGCGGATGACGCCGCCTTGGAGGAGGGCCCACTTTCTTTGGAGATCGAAGAACGGTTCGGTGTAGAAGACCGCGGAGGCGCGCTGGAAGTCGAGCTCGAACACATCGCACAACAAGTGCAGGAACTCGTCCGCCTCATGGTGCTCGATCGGGCGGATTTCCAACTACGGACTTCCTTCGGGGGGCGGGATCTCGTTGGTCGGGATCGGCTCGATCGTGACCCGCACCCGTACCACCTGGTTCCGGACGAGCTTGACATCCGCGGGGAGGATCAGCCGGACCGACCGGATCTGGCGGCCGCGCATGCCGCTGAGATCGATCGGTTCCGTTTTGATCGTCGAATAGCGGCTGACGGTGCCTGGCGGCCCGTTCACGGAGACTTGGGTCGGGGTGATCTCGTAGGTGGCGACCCTGAAATTGCCCCCCGGCTGACCGACGAAGTCGGGCACGATGAGGAGAACGCGGTCGGCCGGTGCCGGGCTGGTCGAGGGGATGATTCTGACGATCTTAGGCTCAGCTCGGACGGTCGGGATGATCTTGCCGTCCTCATCGAGCATTCGCACCTCGGTCGGATACGCGCCCTTCTCGCGGACGAGTTTGAGATCGAGCGATCCGACGACACGACGCACGCGATCGACATCCTGCTCGGGCCCGGTCACGATGACCTTCTGGGGCTCGACCTCATCGTCCTTGCTGTCGGACACGACGTCCCGAGGAAGTGCGCCGAATCGCTCGACTTCGACGCCGAATTCGGCGGACTTACGCCGTTGTATCGCGAGGCGCACGGTCGGCTGATTGAGGGTCAGGAGATTGGCGAATCGGGTCGGGGCGATCAGCCGTATCCCGAATTTCCGCGTTTCGGCTTTGGCGCGGGAGAGGTCGATCACGGCGTCGATCGATTCGCTCTTGATCGCGTCGAGATCTTCGGGTGAGCCGTCGGCCACAACCGTCACGGTCGCCGGAATCGATGTCACGATCAAATCCTCCGCGAGGTTTTCGGTGCGGAGCCGGACGTCGAATTCGCGCTGCTTGCTCGGCTCCGTCTGGACCGAAACCTGGAGCCACATCATGAGGGCGACCACGATCGCCGCGGTCCCGAGGAGAAGATTGCCGATCGTGAGCCGCTTCATGACCGCCCACCAACCTTTTCCCGTCGGCGTCGGCGAATGCGCTCGCCGTCCTGGGTCACTCCCCGGATCTCTCCGTTGAGCACTTCGCGGAGTTCGAGGTGGTCTCGTAGCTTACGCAACTGGCCATCGATCGCGACCGAAATGGTCCCGCGCTCCTCGCTGACCATGATCGCGACCGAATCGGACTGTTCGCTGATGCCGACTCCGGCGCGATGCCTCATATGGACCGTGGGATCGAGCGCTCGATTCTCACTCAAGGGAAGACGGCACGCGGCCGCGACGATGGAGTCCCCGCGTATTAGGACGGCACCATCGTGGAGCGGGTTACCCTCATAGAAGATCGAGCCGATCAGCGGCGCAGAGACTTTCGCGTCCAGGCATACGCCGTTCTCGGCGATGTCGTTGAGAAGGGTGCCGCGTTCCACCACGAGGATTGCGCCCACCCGTTGGGCCGACATTTCCGCGACCGACGCGACGATCTCCTCGACGGTGTGCGCGGCGACCCGACTTTCGCCGGCGAGCCGCTCGGGAAGGAGCCCGAAGCGCGCGAAGCTCTCGAGGGCCTGCCGCAATTCGGGAAGAAGGAGAATGACGAGCGCCACCGGAGCCAGCAAGGTCGCCTTGTCGAGAATCCAGTTGAGGGTGCGGAGCTGGAGATACCGGCTGAGGAATAGGGCGAGTACGAACACGCCGATGCCGACCACGATCCGCCATGCCCGCGTGCTCCGGATCATCTTCAAGACCCGGTAGAGCAGGTAAGCCACGAGCAGGATGTCGATCAGGTTGACCGCATTTTCCCAGGAGAGCTCTCGCAGCTCGTTCAGTCGGCGCAGGATATCGTTCAAGCGGTCTTACCATTGTAGCGAACCCACCGGCTGTGTGCGCGCGGCTTAGGGCGCTTGTCGTCGGATCAGCGAGCGCCACTCGGTCATCTCTTCGATCGCGAATCGGACGCCTTCGCGTCCGATTCCGCTCCGCTTGGTCCCGCCATAGGGCATGTTGTCAAAGCGGAGGGTGGGGAAGTCGCCGACCACGAGGCCGCCGACCTCGAGGGTCTCCCAGGCTTGCGCGATCCGATCTTCGTGGGCCGTAAAGAGCCCGGTTTGGAGGCCATATCGAGACGCGTTGACGCGAGCGAGGGCTGCATCGAAGCTCTCGAAGGCTGCGAGGGTCAACACCGGCCCGAAGACCTCTTCGGTCAGGAGTCGGGGGCCGTCCGGCGCGTTGTCGGAGACCTCGACGAGCGTTGGTTCGATGACATTCCCGATGCGGTTGCCTCCGGCGAGGACCCGTGCCCCGAAGGACTCGGCCTCGTCGATCCATTCCATCACCCGGTCGGCGGCGTCGCTCGTGATCATCGGACCGCAGACGACCCCGGGTTCGCGAGGATCGCCGGAGGGCGTCTGCCCGGTCGAGGTCGACAACGCGTCCCTCACACGCTCGTATACCGAGCGCTCTGCCAGCACATGCTGGACGGCGATGCAGACCTGGCCTGCATAGCCGTAGGCCCCGGCCGCACAGCGCTTCGCGGCCCACTCCACGTCGGCATCCTCGCAAATGATGGCGAAGGAATCCCCGCCGAGTTCAAGGGCGACCCGCTTCTCCGGCAGAATCGACTTCAAGTGGAAGCCCACGGCCGGTGAGCCGGTGAAGCTGACCATTCTCACGTCCGGATGCCTTGCGACCCACTCCGCGGTCGGTGCTTCGCATTGGATCGCGTTCAAAACCCCCGAGGGGCAGCCCGCCTCATGGATGAGACGCGCGAACGTGAGCGAGCACAGCGCGGCAAGGGGCGAGCCTTTCAGGATCACGGTGTTGCCCGAAGCCAGCGCCGGCGCAATCTTGTGCGCGGCAAGGTTGAAAGGCCAGTTGTACGGTGTGATGCAGAAGATCGGCCCGATCGGGAGGCGCTCGGCCATGCCCGTGTAGCCGGTTCCGCGCGGGTCGAAAGTGAGATCGAATCTCTCGGGTCGATGCTCGAGAGCCAAGTCGGCGGCGAGTTCGAAGGTGAGCGCGCATCGGTCCAATTCCCCGTGGCCGAGCGCAACCGGCTTGCCGATTTCGAGCGCCATCAGCTCGGCGAGTTCGTCGCGTCGCGCCCGCACGGTGGCGGCGATTTTCCGCAGGAGCTCGCTTCGGACCGGGCCATCGGATCGACGCCAAGTCAAAAAGGCATCACGGGCGGCGGCGATCGCCTGAGCCGCCTCCGGTCTCCCGGCTTCGGCCGCTGACCCGACGACGGTTCCGTCAAAGGGGGATCGCTGGACGGTTTTGCCGATCCCTTGGTCGCAAGGGCCGCCGAGAAAGACACCATCGATCAGCAATTCCCGGTGTAACATGAAGTTGTATTTTGCCGGAGGTTAAGGCGGCATCGTTTACCCCGGTCTGACTCGTATTCCTCTATGGGTGGACTTCATGAACCGCAAAATCATTTGTGCCCTCGATACGGGTGAACTCGACGAAGCGCTCCGAACGGTAAAGCGCCTCGCCGGTCACGTGGGAGCCTTCAAGATCGGACATGGGTTGGTCCTGCCGAACGGACTCGAGGTCATCAAGAGGCTTCAGGACGTCGGCGCGGACAGGATCTTCCTCGACCTCAAGTTCCATGACATCCCGAACACGGTCGCACTCGGTGTGCGTGAAGCGGCGCGTGCGGGTGTTTGGATGATGACCTTGCATGTGAGCGGAGGGCCGGCAATGATGACGGCGGCGGTCGAAGAGGCACGAAGCTTCGGCGAGATGGACGCCCCGCTGTTGATGGGCGTCTCGGTGCTGAGCAGCATCGACCAGCACGTTCTGTCCGACCATCTCGGAGTCGGTCGCTCGATCCAAGAGCAGATGGTATCGCTCTCGCTCCTCGCGATCGAATGCGGCCTCGATGGCGTCATCTGTCCCGCCCCGGAGCTGAAGGCCGTTCGGAACGTGGTGCACCACAACGGCATCATCGTGACCCCCGGCATTCGCTTGCCCCAAGACGACGTCCACGATCAGGTCCGAGTAGGAACGCCTCAGCAGGCACTCGCCGACGGGGCAGACTATCTTGTAATCGGTCGTCCGCTGATGCAGTGCGAGAACCCCGAGGCGACGCTCGCCGCGTTCTCCGAACGGGCCGGATCGGCTCACTGACCAACACGAAACGCCGGCTCGAAAGCCGGCGTTCGTGTGCGGGATCGCGGAGGTGCGAGACTAACGGGTGATCGTCAGGGGAACGGACTTACTGGAACCGGCGGAGGTCGCCGTCAGCGTCACCTGAGTCTGGGTGCTGACGGGACGGGTCACGACGGAGACGCCGGCCGATCGGAGGCCGCGAGCCACGAAGACCGAGGTCGCCATCCGGGTCAGGCTCGGGTTCGAACTGGCCAACGCCACTCGGACACCACCGGCGGGAGCGGGGCTGTTGAGGGTGACCCGCAGGGTGACGAAGCCTCCGCCACGCACCGTGCTTCGGGAGAGCGAGACCGACGCGAGGGTGAGCGACGGCTTTACAAGCAGAGCCGTTGATTTGGTCACCCCACCGGAACTGGCGTTGATCGTCACGGATCGCTGGGATCCGACGTTGGCGCACACAACGTTGAACGTCGCGCTCGTGGCTCCTTCCTGGACGGTAACCTGAGCAGGATTCACCGTCGCGACCGCCGTGATCGTACTGGAGAGATTCACCACGACTCCGCCGTTCGGAGCCTGACCCGACAGGTTGACGGTGCCGCTGACGGTTTCACCGGCGCTGGCGGTCGTCTTCGCGAGTTGGACGCCGCTGAGGACAACCGGACCGCCGCCGCCACCGCCTCCTCCGCTGTTCATTGCGGCGAGCGCATTGACACGCCCGTGGGCGACGAACGATCCGACGTCGTCGCAGCTGCTCTCGATCGCCGCTCTCACTTGAGCGGGAGTCGCGTTCGCGCCGAGGCGGCTGAAGACGAGGCCGGCGAGACCGGCGACGCCAGGGCAAGCCATCGACGTGCCGCTCATGTAGCCGTAGCCTCCGCCCATGTAGGTGCTGTAGATCGAGCTTCCGGGCGCGGCGACATCAACCCACTCGCCGTAGTTCGAGAAGCCCGAGCGTTGATCGCTCTGGTCGGTCGAGGCGACGGCGATCGCGTTCATGTAGTAGGCGGGATACGCGGGCGATGTCCAACCGTTGTTGCCGGCGGCTGCGACGACGACCGCGCCGTTGTTCCACGCATAGTCGACGGCGTCGGCGAGGGCCTGGCTTCCCGAACCGGCGCCGAGGCTGAGCGAGATGACTTTCGCGCCGTTCTGAACCGCCCAGGTGATGCCGTCGGTGACGTCGCTGAAGTTCCCGGAACCGCTCGCGTCGAGCACTTTCACCGGCATGAGGCGACAGTGGTAGCCGACGCCGGCGACGCCCACCCCGTTGTGGGTGCTCGCGGCGGCGATGCCGGCGCAGTGGGTGCCGTGGCCCTGGTCGTCCTGAGGATTGGCGTCCTGGTTCACGAAGTCGTAGCCCGGAACGAGCTTGCCGGAGAGGTCCGGGTGGCTCAAGTCGATCCCGGTGTCGATGATCGCGATGATGACGCCGGGATCACCCGTTTCGAGGTCCCACGCGGCTGGACATTGCATCTTCAGGGGGCCGTACTGCTGGCTCCAACCGGGATCGTTCGGGACGCCGAAGGCACGAACCTTGTAGTTCGGTTCCGCGTAAACCACGTTCGGCATCGAACGGTAGAAGGCGGCGGCCTGAGTCACGCTCATTCCACCCGGGAGATCGAGTCGCACGGTACCGATGGCGTGATTCTCGGACGCGACCGATGCCCCTGCGAGCGCGGCCATCGATGCCACCGGGGCGCCTTGACGGAACTTCACCAACAGCTCGCCGGGCTCGTAGTTTTGGCCCCAGCCGATCGCCGCACACGTCATTACTGACGCGATCATCAAGAACTTCAGTCGCAAGTCGTTCACCTCGGTTCGGGTGTTCCATCTCGCGGAGCCTGGGCTTTCAGGACGTTTGCGGGTTTGATCACCGGATCGCTTTGTCCGCGAGCTCGGCCGCGAATCGCCCGCTGAGCGTCACCATCGGCAGGCCCGCTCCGGGCTGGACACTCCCACCGGCGAAGAAGAGGTTCCGTAGAGTGTCGTGGCGATTCGAAAGCGGCATCAAGCCCCACAGGCGAGCCGCTTCGGTCGGGCCATAGAGGCTGCCTCGGTAGTTCCCGTGCTCCTGAGCGAAGTATCGCGGCGTTTGGACACGCTCGCAGACGATGTCTGATTCGTCGATCTTGAAGCCGTGAGCGGTCAGCTCGTCCATGACGCGAGCGCGGTACTCCCCGGAGCGCTCCTGCCAAGCCATCGCGTCGGTATCGGCGGGGGTCGTGACGACCGCGAAGAGGTTTGTCGAGCCGGGCGGCGCGGTGAGCGGGTCGGTCAGGTGGGTCGCGTTCAGGTAGACGATCGGCCGTGTCGGGAAGCTCCCAGCCCGGTAGAGCTCATCGAAGCCGCGCTCGAAATCCTTCGGCACGAGCAGCGTGTGATGTGAGAGGCCGGGCACGTCCCGGCTGACGCCCCATTGGAGCGTGAAGTAGCTCAAGCTCGGCGGCTCAGAGTGGGTGACCCCCAGCCACCCGTCGACGGTGAACCGATCGACATTGGCGACGATGGCATCCGCTTCGAACGTTTCGCCCGACTCGGTCTCAACGCGCGTGACCCGTCTCGCATCGTGGGAGAGTCCGGTCACCGTGACCCCCATCCGGAACTCGACCCCGAGGTTGCGAGCCAGGAGTTCGAATGCGCCGGGGATCTGACTGACCCCGCCCTCCGGCCACCAGACCCCCTCGCGCACCATGAGATACGGGATCATCAGCGCTCCCGGGGCCTTCGAATCGTAGGTTTGGCCGCCGTAGGAAGGGAAGCCGTAGAAGAACGACCGGAGGAGCGGCGACCGGAACATGCCGTCGACAAGCGCCTTGTAGCTCTTGCGAACGTCGAAGTGAAGCGCGGTCCGGACGAGGTTCGGGTCCGCGAGCTGAGAGGCGCGCAGATACGGCTTCTTGAAGATGCTGCGATCGATCAGCGGCGACACCTTGTCAAGGGTGTCGAGGAGTTGGTCGAACGCACCGATGTCCTCGGGAGCGACCTCGCGGAGGACGTCCCGGAGGCCGCTCGGCTCGGCCGGCAGATCGATCGTCGGCATCCCTTCGAAGCAGACCCGACTGATCGGGTCGAGCCGCCGAAACCAGAGGTAGTCCTCGGGGCGACGGCCCGAATCGCGGAAGACCGCCTCATACAGGCGTTTGAGGATGATGATCGAAGGTCCGGGATCGAAGGTGAATCCTGCCATCGAAACGCGGGCCGCCTTGCCACCGCATTGCATCGAGCGCTCGAGGACGAGGACGTCCCAACCCCTGAGACGAAGGTGGATTGCGGCGGCAAGGCCGCCTTGGCCGGCCCCGATGACGATCACCTGCCGTGGCACCGACTATCGCTCCGTCGCGCGGATCGCGCCGACGTTGATATGCCCCCAGCCGCCCGTTTCGCGGTCGACGATTCGGATCCGGAGCGGGACGCCTCTCAACCGGGAGACGTCCCATACCCGTTCGTCCATCGCCTCACGGTTACGACCTCGTTCGATCTCCACCTGCGCTCCCGTGTCCATGCGGATCAGCTCGACGAACACGCCGTCCCCCGAACCTCCCCCGACCAAGAGGCGGAGCTTCGGGCGGGACGTGATGAAGACGGGGGACTCCAGGGTCCCGGTGTAAGCGTCGTCGTAGCCGCCGCGGCCGTCTTCGCAAGTCCCGATGAACGGGGCGTCACCCGCGTTGAACGACATCCGTTTCGATCGGGTCGGTAGATCAGGAAAGTTGCCGGAGACCTTCCAGCCGGGCATACGCCAGTCCTCGAACGAGAAGGTCGGGTCCAGGAAGAGGCGGACCGGCTCGCTCGCGATCGGCTTGCCGTCGACCGTTCCTTCGAGGCGGATCGGTCCCCGATCCAGCGCTTCTTGGGGCAGAGAAGCTTCAAACCCCTCGAGCCCAATCGACGTCGGATAACGTCGACCCCCTGCATCGACGAATCGAGCCTCGATCTTCGGCGTACCGCTCGGGTTGGTCCAGGCCGGGACCGCCACGACCAGCGCCTTGCCGTCGCGAACGCGACCCTCGATCCGCCGAATTGCGAGCGGCGACTGGGCCCGGGCGACGAGGCCGCGCTTGCCGTCCGATCGCACGACTTCGACCGTCTGAATGCCGGTCCACGGTGCGGCGAACGCGTTCATCGGGGCCACAAGGGATGCGCTCCAAGATGAGGGGTCATAGCTCGGCAACGGGCCTGGCTTGACGGCAACTCCATCGATCCCGACAGCCCAGTTTCCGCCGACATGGTGATAGACCCCGCCGTATTGCTTCAGCAGCCAGGCCATCGACGCAAGGCCAGAACCTTCGCCCCAGTCGAAGCCGGTGCGTCCGTTCTGCTGGTCGGTTCCGCCATGACCGCAGTTTTCGGGCATCAAACCCGGCGGGTAGTTCGGGTTCGGGTAGATGCCGTTCGCGTCATGGAGCGGATGGTTGATCAGGGCGAGCGAGGCCCGAATCGCGGCGACTCCGCGCTCGAAGAGGTCCCGGCGACCGAGTTGGGCACCGAGATCGCATAGGGTGACGCCGAACTGGGCTTGGCGCGCATCGTGGTACTCGCCATCCGAATTCTGGACGCCGAACCCGCCGTACGTGTAGGCGACGGGCCGATACGAGATCGGCCAAACGTTCTGATAGAGACAAAGTCGATCGATGGCTTTCATCGCGCCGGTGAGGTACTTCTCCTCCCGTGTCCAGGCGGCAACGCCGCGCAGGGCCTCAGCGACCCACTGCATCGCGAGCGTGTTCTGGGGCGGCTCCATCGTGTAGGGATCGTGCATCGCAGGGTCGTCGAGCACTCCGCCCCGCTGTAAGCACACCTTCGGTGAGCAAGAGAAGAACGTCTCGAAATCGTAGTACGTGCGCTGATCCACGACCTTCGCAAGGAGGAAGTCGGCGGCCTTCTTGGCGGCCTCGGCGTAGGACGCGTGCTCTCCCGGGATCTTCGCGAGCTCAACCAAGAACCAGGCAGGGAGTGCCGTCTGGGCGCTGCGGTCGAGGATCGGCACGACCCGGTGTTCCTTGGTGAGCCACGTGGGGATCGAGCCGTCGGCGTTCTGGTTCCGGACCATACAGTCCGCCATCGCGCGGCACTGGCGCAGGATTTCGTCCTTCCGGGGACATTCAGGAAAGTCGAGGTACCACCGCAGGAGCCAGATCCCCTTCCAAGCCATGTTCGTGAGGTCGTAGTAGCAGCTCGGATCGGGGGCGATCAGGCACCCTTTCCAGGTTTTTTCGCGGGATTGGTAGGTGGTTGGGCACGCGCCTCGGTCCATCGGCGCGGCGAGGGCGAGATTCAGCATCTTATCGGCCTTATTGGCCCAGTCCTTGACGCCCGGGCGATTGGTCCCCCACCACTTCATGCCCCACGCGGATCGAAGGTTGTTGAACCAACATTGCCAACTCACCCAGCCCTGCTGGTAGCCCCAGCCGGCGGGGATGCCGCCACAGATCTGGCCGTCGATCTCGACCTCGAACCATCCGAGTTGGTTGTCGCCATAGGCCTCGGCGAACGCGGCTGGATAACACACCCGCGCGTACTCTTGGAACGGCATCACCTGGGGCTTGATACGGTCGAGATAGCGTCGCCCGTCGCGCTCCCAAAGAAAGCGGGCGGCTTCACCCAGGCCATCGTAGGGGGCGGCGACGCCGTCCACGATCAGATCGGAGGCGAGTTCGATCGTGCGGGGCATCTTGCGCAGCATGCTCGCATCATTGGCATACGCTACGTGTCCGACGAGGCGGTGATCGGCGAAGCCGAAGGCAAGCAACGGCGCGGCGATAACCTCACCACGGACGTTCAGATCCAAGATCGTCGGCATCGGTCGGTTCTCTGCGAGGACCTCGACGTCGGGGATGAGCGAGAACGCGGCCGCGCCCTGCTGGGCGAAGACGACCGGCGCGCGGAAGAAGTGATCGCCGATGACCTGGTTCGGGAGAGGTCGCAGTCCTGGGGCGAAGGTCGTCTCAGGTTTGCCGGGCTTACCGTCCGGTGCGAACGCATAGGCGTCCATCAGGGATCGGATCATCGTGCCGTCCTTACCGAAGTCGACCCGAACCGTGACGCGAACGACCTTGCCCTCGTTCGGGATCTCGATACGCTTCTCGATCGTGTGCTCGCCGACCGACCGGAGGATCACGACGTTGCTTTCGACCTGGAAATCTCGGAAACGGAACGAGGGAGCGGCCGTGAACAGTCCTAAACTGCCTGGATCGATCGCGGTGACCTGTGACGGGCTCGTGACGTGGGCCACCGCCGGATGGGCGGCGCTGACGGCGATCGTGCGAGTGCCGCCGTCCCCCGATCGCGCGTAATACTCCTCGAAGCACTCGCTTTGGATCTTGACGATCCGCACGCCCACGTCGCGACCCTGCACATCCGCGACGGCAACCGGAGACACCAAGGTGGCGGCGAGAAGAGGAACCATTGTCGAATCGGTTCTACGCCGAACCGGTCCTCTCCTTTGCCTCGTCTGGATCGAGAGCGCGCTAAACTAGCTTATTGCATTGCCACCGAGTCACCATGCGAAACCTCATTCGATCGATCGTCGTCGTCCTCGGGCTCGTCGCTTCGGCGACGGTGTTTGCCCAGGCTTATCTCGGCACCTACAGCCGTTCAGAACGCATCCGCTCGGACGGTCGGGACTTCACGCTTGTGCAGACGCTGAAGATCGATCGGAGTGGACGCGCGGAACTCACCTCGGAATACCGTGGTGACCGACCCCGGATCACGAGCGGCCTCGTTCAAGCCTGGGGCGAAATCCTGGAGCGCGTGGCCGATTCACGTCGGATCGTTCATGCCGGCGGGTGGTTCGAGCGCAAGGGCAAGATCGAAATCCGCCTCGACAACGTTCGTGGACTCGATTGCAGCTTCACTTTCGTGGCCGATGCGCGGGAAGTTCGCGCCGAAGCCAAGGACAACGGCATCTACGGCCGGAACCCGATGACGCTCCGCCGTGATAGCGGGGGCAACATTCCCGACAACGGGAGGATCGAAGGCACTTACCGTAATGAGTTCCGCCTCCGGGATGGAAACCGTTTCCAGCGCGAGCTCCAGCTCCGCCGAAACGGCGAAGCGGTGATGATCACCGAAAACCTCGGTCGCAATCCGAACGTCACCAAAGAGGATCGTCGGCTCTGGGGCAACATCCTCCTCGCCCTCGAATACCAGCGCCGCTTCGAACATGTCGGAACCTGGGAGATGCGCGGCGATCGCGTGACCGTGCGCTTGACCCGCGTGGGAGATCGGCGCGAGGAGTGCACGCTGCAGTTTCAGGTCGACCGGGACGGATTGCGCTCGGTCGGCATCGACGACGACGCCTATGGTTGGGAGTCGTTCACCCTGCGTCGCGCCCGATAGGGGCGGCGCGCTCAAGGAGAAACTCATGAAAATCACTCAGTACATCCTCGTCGTGCTCACTGCGTTCGTTGCCCTCTTCGCGACGGGTTGCGGCGGCGGCAGCGGCGCTCTCGGTCGCAACTCCGACATCGAGATCATCCTCGAGGTTCGCCGCGCCGGAGACGATGCCGACAACCTGATCCTGTCCGTCTCGCCCAACGACGGTGCGTGGGATTCGTCGCAGGCGGCCAACGACTTCCAGGGCCAGAACTGGATCACGCGCCAGTTCAGCCGCAGCGATAAGCGCTTCACGTTCCGCACGAATTCGAACCAGGTGCCGTACCGTGTGTTCATCGGAAACGAAGCCAACTTCGACATCGACGCTCGGATCACGATCCGCGTCGACGGAACCCAGCAGTACCTGCGCAACCTGACGGTCGTACCGGGTGCGCCGTCGCTGGAGACGCGCATCTTCCGTAACAACGTCGAGTAGCGTTTCGCCAATCTCCTCCCGCCCGCTTGCGGGCGGGAGGAGGTTCCCAACACAAGGAAGCCAGGGCCCCCGAAGGGACCCCGGCGCGGAGAGAGAGGATGGGAAAGGCTACGGCGACACGTCGACGAGCATCTGGTCGATCTGGAAGCGGTGGCTGCTGCCGGCTGAGACCAATCGAACGATGACTTGACCACCCGGTCCGACGTAGGCGCGGCCGTTGCTGGTCAGCACACCTTGCCGCACGGTGTCGTTCGTACCGAAGCCGATCGCGTTGTGGAACACGTAGCGGTCCTGCTGCCAGTGGTAGAGGTAGATCGAGACCGGGCCACTGACTGAGCGACGGGCTTCCAGCTTGAGGGAGATGACCGGGCTGGAGAATGCCAGCCAGGTCGGGTTGGAGTGGTTGATGGCCGTATCGATCCGGCTCGATCCGTTGGCGAGGAACGTCGATCGCAGGTTCATCCGGTTGTTGTCGCTGAAGGGCAGATTGAGGATGCTGCCGCTTTCGAGGATTCCGGTGAACATGGATTGCGAGAGCGGAACTCCGACGACGGCGTTGGCGCTCTGGGCGCCGAGGGTGGCGAGGGTCGAGGCGATGGCGAGGATCGCGAAGAGTCGAGTTTTCATGGTTCTGTTTCTCCTGGTGTTTTCTTGTTCGCGGCTCTTTCGGACCGCGCTTGGTTCTTTCGACCGAGGGGTTCCCACGCGGGTTTGTGCTCCGCGCTTCGTCTGACTGTGATCGCGGTCACGGTGCTTTGAAGCCCCCGGGCGAGGGAGCGACCGCGATGGAAGGGCTATCATCTGGTCATGCGGATCGCCGTAGTCGGGGCAGGGATCATGGGGGCATCGACTGCCCGCACGCTCGCCGAGCGGGGACATTCGGTCACCGTGTTCGAGCAGTTCTCGGTCGGACACGAGCGGGGAAGCTCCCACGGTCGGTCGCGGATCGTGCGCCGCGCCTATCCGGATCGGTTCTATGCCGAGATCATGGGGCAGGGCTATCCAATGTGGCGCGAGTTGCACGATCGCTCCGGATTGCCGGTTCTCCAGGAAGTCGGCCTCCTCTACTTCGGAGCCGGCGATGATCCCGAGATGATCTCGATGATCGAGGGCTTGGAGGTGCTCGGAATGGAGCACGAGGTAATCCGAGGCCCCGAGGCGCTGGCTGCCTGCATGGCGCATCCCGGATTCCGGTTCGAATCGGGTGAAATCGGAGTCTGGACCCGGGAGGCGGGCACGGTCGATGCCGGTCTCGCCGTTCAGGCAACGCTCCGCCTGGCCGAGGATGCGGGTGCTCGCGTCAGCCGCGAGCGGATCGAGGACCTCGGCGCGCTGGATGGCTACGACGCGGTCGCGCTCTGCGCAGGAGGCTGGATCCGTCGCTTCGTGGACATTGCGGTACAGGCGACCGCCCAGAGTTTCGTCTACATCGCCGAGCCCCATGCCGGGCCGGTTTGGATCGAGGCGAGCGCCAACAACTTGTATGGCTTCCCGTCCGAACGGGCGAGCAACGCGGGCGGCACGATGAAGATCGCCGCCCACCGGCCCGGCCCTCCGTTCGACCCGGATGCCCCCGAGCGCCCTGTCGATCGCGATGGGATCGCGCTGGTGGAGGACTTCTGCGCGCGGCGTCTCGGGCGGGTGCCGTCGATCGTCGAAGTGGGTGCGTGCGTCTACACCAGCGCCGCCGACGAGGACTTCCGTATCGGACGGCTCGACGATCGCACGGTGTATGCCAGCCCGTGCAGCGGTCACGGTTTCAAGTTCGGGCCGTGGGTCGGGCAACATCTTGCCGATCTGATCGAGCGGCGCTGCAATCCGATCCCGCGCTTTGCGCGCCGCGCCTAGGGCACGGTCTGGCGTTGAGCGACGATCCCGGCGTCGCTGAGGAATTCGAGGACGATCTCGTTGTAACGATCGGGCTCGCGGAACCGCCCTTGGGAATGGTCGCAGCCTTCGAACCAAACCAGCTTCGCGTGCGAACCGGACGCGGCCAGGTTCCGCTCGGCTTCGCTCGGCAAGGCCAGACTGTCTCGATCGCCGTGGAGGATCAGGCTCGGCTTTTCGGCGATGAGCGGCAGTGCGCGGGCGACGTCCGCATCGCGGAGACGGAACCCGAGGAGGGCGCGACAAAAGCCAAGGGTCGGGGCCAGAGCCACCATGAGCGGCTTGCCTCCGAGGAATCGCCACCAGCCCAACGACGCGGTGTCGAGCCGCGAATACGCGCTGTCGAAGATGAACGCGTCAGCTAGGTTCGGGTCCTCGGCGGCGGCGAACGCGATCGCGGCCCCGCCCATGCTGCTTCCGATCGCCACGACCGGCAGACCCGGACAGCGCTCCTTCACCCACTTCACCGCGGCCTCCACGTCCCAGCGCTCGTGCCAGCCGAGCCCCGTCCGTTTCCCACGGCTCGTCCCGTGGGCACGGAAATCGAACACCAGGCAGGAGACCCCGCGCTGGTGAAGGAGCAGCGCAAGGGGTGCGAGCTCGCAGCGGTTCATCATGTAGCCGTGGCACAGGACGGCCACGCTGCGAGCGTTTTCAGCCGGCATCCACCAGCCGCGAAGCTCCACCCCGTCCCGGGTGTGGAACGATGCCCCTTCCTGCGAGATTCCGAACTGGCCTGGTGACAGGTACTTCGGGGTCCGGAACGGCGTCACGCTCTTCCACGCGATCAGGGCGAGGAGCAGAAGATAGACCAGGACGATCGCGAAGAGCCAAACCATGCCTGTCTAGAATACGCCGCCGGTTGCGAGGCCGATGACCCCGCACGGCCGCTCACAGGAGAAACACCGATCCGGATCGACTTGGGCTAGGATCCTCCGCCCGGTGACGCATCGCGCTTGTACATCGCTCCCCGGTTCGCCGCCGACATCGCCACCGAGTAGAACAGGCGCGCTGCCGAGATGATCTTGTCGAAGTTGATCTTCTCGATCGTATCGGACGGCTGATGGTAGTCGGGATGGAACCCGCTGAACAGAAACGCGATCGGTACTCCTTTGGCCGCAAACATGTAGTGATCGCTGCGGGTGTAGACGCCTTCCTCATCCCACTCGAACTTGAAGTTCACCATCTTGTTCGCGTCGAGAATCTCCTGGTGCAGTTCCGCCGAAATGCGTTTGCTGCCCACGAGGTGGATCGTGTCGACGTTCTCTTCGGGTTTGTCGCCTTGCTTCTCCTCGTTCCGCCCGACCATGTCCATTTGCAGCAGGCAAGTCATCTTGTCGAGGGGGAAGATCGGGTTCTGAGTGTAGTAGCCGGACCCGATCAGCCCCATTTCTTCGCCGGTGAACGCCATGAAGATCACGGTCCGCTTCGGTTTGAGCGGACTCTTGGCCATCGCTCGGGCGATCAAGAGCAACGCGGTCGTGCCGGAGCCGTCGTCGTCGGCACCCGGATAGATCGTGCCGTCGGCGGTCACGCCGAGGTGATCGAGATGGGCGCCGAGCCCGACCGTCTCGGCCTTGAGCGTCGGATCGGAGCCTTCGATCGCACCGACGACGTTGGGAACGCCGAACTCTTCGCTGGTCACTTCCAGCTTGAGGGTGGCCTTCGCCCCGAGGCCGGTCAGGTCGGAAGCGTTTTCGCCCACCGGCTTGAGGCCGGAGGCCTTTCCGAGGCCCTTGAGAATCTGGTCATAGGCGGCTTTGGTGAGTTGGGCCGTCCGTAAGCTCCGTCCGGGGCCGCTCGGGCCTCCTGATCCGGCGCGGCGAATCCCGAACTCACTCGTTTTGCCGTCGCCGCCGACCGTAATGCCGGTAGCGTCGGCGGAGAAAAGGAGCCGACGCAGCGCCGCCGGGACCGTCGGCGAATCCACGATCACGAGCTTGCCTTTGAGCTGCTCCTCGGTGGGGAGCGTCGGGTTCTCGCCCCGCACGCGCAGGAGGACGAGATCGCCCGAGATATCGCCCGATCCGGTCGCGGACCGAAAACTGAGCCCTTTGCCGGCACCGATCCTGATCGCCTTGCCCTCGATCTCGAAGTAGGTTTTGTCTTCGACTACTTTCGTGCGCAGAAACGGTACGGGCTGGAAGTAGGTCCCGTCCTTGCCGACCGGTTTGAGTCCCCACTCCTTGAACTTGCCGGCCACGAAGTCCGCCGCCTTCTGGTATCCAGGCTGACCCGTCCCTCGGCCCGCGAACTCCTTGCTTGAGAGCATCGTGAGCCAGGCCTTGGCATCGCTTGCCATGATCGAGTCCCAGCCCGGCTTGAGTTCGTCGCGAACCGACTCAGCACCGGGGTACTGAGCCCAGGAGGGAATGGCGAGACAGATGGCGAGGAGGCAGAGCGATCGCAGGCGCATACCGAGGCTACTTCCGCAGACGGGTCCCGGGTTCCTTCAAGTCACGTCGGTGCCGTCCTAGATCAGCGCGGTAGACGGGTAGGGTGATCCACAGATGGTCGCTCTCACCCTCACCTTGCTCGGCAGTCAGTTGGTTCCGGACGCATTGAACGTCCTCCAGTTCGGCGCGGACAAAACCGGCCGCGTCGATGCCACGAATGCGTTCCAAACCGCCCTCGACGCCGCCGCCACTCCGGGAGGCGGCACCGTTTGGGTCCCACGCGGGAAGTACCTGTTCCGGGGCAACCTGAGGGTTCCGGTCGGGGTCACGCTCAAGGGGTCGTGGAACTCGGTTCCCAGCCACATCGGGTTGCGGAACCCGGGATTCCCGAAGCCCGGCGAGGGCGGCACGACGCTCCTTGTTACCGCGAATGCCGGCAAATCGGACGGGCCTGCGTTCCTGACCCTGAGCCATAACGCGACGGTGCAGGGCGTCGTGATCTTCTATCCGGAGCAGACCCCAAGTCCGAAACCCTATCCGTTCGCCATCGCGTCGAAGGCGAAGAATCCGGCGATTCTCGATGTCGAACTCCTGAATCCTTACCAAGGTATCGAGATGAACGGGGCCGAGCGACCGTTGATCCGCAATGTCACCGGGCAACCGCTGCGGATCGGAGTGCTGACCGACGGCATCACCGATATCGGTCGCTACGAGAACATCCACTTCAATCCGTGGTGGTCGATGAAGCCGGAGACGATCGCATTTCAGATGGGGAAAGGGGAGGCGTTCGTCTTCGGGCGGACCGACTGGCACAGCGTGACGAACTGCTTCGCCTACGGCTACCACGTCGGCTTTCGGTTCATCGAGACCCAACAAGGGGTCGCCAACGGGAGCTTCATCGGCATCGGGGCGGATGACTGTGAGACGGCGATCCAGGTCGATCAATGCGCGCCGTTCGGTCTCCTGATCACGAACGGCCAGTTCGTGTCGTTCAAGGGACCCGATCCGACGATGGTCGTCGTCGGGCCTCAGTGCAAGGGGGTTGTGAGCTTCGTGAACAGCGCGTTCTGGGGACCCTGCCACCAGATTGCGCGCGTTGCGGGAGGCACCGTCCGCTTCAGCGACTGCACCTTTGTGCAGTGGGACGCCAAGAATCAGGGCCGGGCCGCGATCCAAGCGACCGGAGGTCGCCTCATCGTCCGCGGCTGCGACTTCCGCGAAGACAAACCCCATGTCAAGGTAGGCGAAGGGGTTGCCGATGCCGTCCTCTCCGAAAATCTCGCGCCGAACGCGCTGCGGGTCGAAAACCGGAGCCCTCGTGCGCGCATATCGCCGTAGTCGATGCGTCCCATCTGTATGCCGATAGCGCTTTCGATCGACGTGGCGGGGCCCCAGTTTCTGATCACGCTGGCTCTCATTCCGCTGTTCGGCTATGGGGTGTTACGGGTCATTCGCATGATGATCGACGGCGACGTGGGGGCTGTCCAAGGAGTGGTCGCACTGTTCGCCGTGATCGGTACCCTGGCGATCGCGATCACGGCCCGTTCCAACGCCGTGACGGGTGCGATCGCGCTCGTCACCATTGCCCTCATGGCGTTCTTTCCCTATGCGGCGACGCAGATGGAGCGGCTCGAACATCGGGACATTCGGGGAGACGAACTCGACAAGGCACATCGCGCCCTTGCCGAGCGTCCCGACAACGTCAATGCTCGATTCATGATCGCTCGCGTCCTCTATGAACAAGGGATGGTGGGCTACGCGATCGCCACGGTCGAACAGACGCTTGCCGGCCTGCCGGACGCGATCGATCCGGTCCACAACCGCTCCGTTCGTGACATCTATCGCAACGAGTTCTACACGGCCAAACAGTGGCGTAACAGTCTGCGGGATCCGAAGGCTTTCGACCCGGTGAAGTGTCCGGCGTGTGGGACGATGAACTATCCGGGCGACCTCGCGTGCCGAGGTTGCCGCGGTGCCTACCTGTTGGACCTCGCCCGTACGATGGACAATCCCCGCCGGTTCCTCGGCAAGCTCGTCATGGCGTGGGCCCTCGTGGCTCTGGTTCTTGCCGCGATCTCGATGGCGGCGTTGAACTACCCCTCGTCGGTGACGTTCACGGTCGCCGCGCTCGGCATCGGAACGGTCGGCGCAGTCTTGTGGTGGCTCTTCCGCGACCCCACGATGATGCGCTAGCCTTTCATCGTCGCCGCCGCGGCAATCGGGTGATCGACCAGGTTCTGGGGCGGTAGGCGGAGCGGGATCAGCGAAGTCACCCCGGGCTCCTGCATCGTCACCCCGAACCAGATGTCGGCGGCCTCGATCGTGACGTTGTTGTGGGTGATCAGGATGAACTGGGTTCGATCGGTGAACTCCCTCAAGAGTGCGATGAAGCGCTCGACGTTGCGCCCGTCCAGCGGCGCGTCGACCTCGTCAAGGACGACCAGCGGGCTCGGCTTGACGTGGAGGAGCGCGAAGAGGAACGCGCATGCGCTCATCGCGCGCTCGCCGCCGCTGAGGAGTTCGAGTCGCTGGCGTCGCTTGCCCGGGATCGTGACCTCGACCTCAACCCCCGTGGCGAGCAAGTCGTCCGGGTTGGTGAGGCGCAGATGTCCCTCTCCGTCCCCTTCGAACACCTTGTGGAACAGATGGGCGAACGCCTCTTGGACTTGCGTGAACGTCTCGGCAAACCGGTCGCGCGTGAGCTGGTCGAGGACTCCGATGCTACTCTCGACTTCGGCCTTTCCGGCGAGGATGTCGTCACGCCGGGCATCGAGTTCGTCGAACCGCTCCGTAAGGCGCTGGTACGCCTCGATCGCGCCGAGGTTGACGTCGCCCATGCCGCGGAGCTCGCGGCGCATCTTGGCCACGAGGATGGCGGCGTCATCCGGGATCGTGGTGTCTGGGGCTCGGGCAAGCGCATCTTCCTGGCTCAGGCCATATTCGTCAAGAAGTCGTTCGAGGGCTCCGGCTCTGCGCGCGTCGGTTCGGGCTCGCGCCACTTCGGCCTGATGAGCCAGATCGGCGCAGGCGGCAGCGTTCTTTTCGGCCTCGCGGGCCTTTTCGCGGATCAAGACCTCTTCTTCGGACAGCTCGCGCTTTCGTTCGACCGCCTTCTCGACTGCAGCCGCGGCGGCATCCCGCTCGGCATCGGCCTCCGCGAGCTCGGATTGGCGCTTTGCGATCTCAGTGCGAGCCTTCTCGCGATCCGACTCAAGGCCTGAGGCTCGCCGCACCCGGTGTTCGTCCGCCTCGGTTGCGTGGGCGAGTTTCCGCTCCGCAATCTCGCGACGCTGGACAGCCTGGTTCATCCGCATCTCGGCGTCGCGCAGACGCTCCGCGGCTTGTCCGGCATCCGCCGACCGCGCGGCCAACTCCTTGAGGAGGGTGTCGCGGCGGGCCTCAAGGGCACCCAGATCGACGGCCGGCGTACTGGCATTCCAGGACGGGAGTTCTGCCAGTTCGGTTTCCAGCTTGGCCCGACTTTTCAAGGCGGCTTGGAGTTCGTGCCGCAGATTCGCGAGCCAGGTCCTGGCGTCTTCAAGGTCTTGGCGACCGCCCTCGATCGCTTGGCGAACCTGGTCCTCCGAATCTTTGCGCTCTTCACGGGCCTTCGCGGTGCTTTGGGCGATCTTCTCCATGGCCGCGATCTTGCGATCGAGGTCGGCGAGCTCGCGTTCGAGGGTCCTCAATTCGGCTTGCCGATGGACGATGCCGGATGTCTGACGTCCCGAATGGCCTCCGCTGACCGCGCCGCTGCTGTGCACGACCTCCCCTTCAAGGGTGACGAGGCGCGACCATCCCGTCGTTTTGGCCAGGCGCAGGCTGTCCTCGAGAGTCTCGGTGACGACCGTCCTTCCCAGCAGGCTTTCGATCACGGGGCGGTGGTCGGGCCGACATTGCACCAACTCGGACGCGAGACCGACGACCCCCCGACGTTCGAGCACACGGCTCAACTCTGGCGACGTGGAGCGGGGTCGCATCAGCGTCATCGGCTGGAACGTCGCCCGGCCGAGGCGATGCTCCTTGAGGAGCGCGATGGCCCGCTTCGCGTGGCTCTCGTCGGGCACGATCAAGTCGTGGGCCGAGGCACCGAGTGCCGTCTCGATCGCCGTCGCGAGCTCGGCGGAAACGTCGAGCGCTTGGGCCACGGGGACGTAGTCGCCTTCGAGCTTGCGTTGCTCCACGAGCGTGAGCACGGCCCGCGCTCCTTGCGCCAGGCCCTCGTGGGTTTCGAGGGTCGCCTCGAGGCCTCGCCGTCGACCGTCGTGGACGGCACGCTCATGGTGGAGGCGCCGAAGCTCTTGCTCGGTGCCCTCGGTCGCAGCCCTTTGGCGATCGGCTTCCTCGCGGAGGGACTTCAACTGGGCCCGAATCTTCGCCTCGCCGGCCTCGAGATCGCTGAACGTCGTCTCCGCCTCCCGTATCGCGGCCTCGAGTTCCGGGACGCTCTGGGCTATGCCATCCAGCTCAGCGAGAGCGAGTTTCCGACGCTGCTTGGCGTGCTGACGTTCGGCATCGTCGCGGAGCCGCAGCGCTTCGGCATGTCGCGCTTCCCCAAGCTCGGTCTCCGCCTGTTCGAGGGCGAAGGTCAGGCGCTCGGCGTCGGCGGAGTGGCCGCCGACCTCGACCCGGAGTCTCTGTAGTGCCGCGACCTCGGCTCTCTCTTCTTCGGTGGCTCGAAGGAGATCGGCTTCGAACTCGGCCCGGCGGTGCTCGGCCGCTCCGAGTTCGTCCGCGAAGGTCTTCTCGAAGTCCTCCAGACTCAAGAGGCGTTGCTCGGCCAGTTCGAGCTGAGATTGTGCGCGCTCGGCGTGGGCGATCGACTCCTGGTGCCGGGCCCGCAACTGGTCGAGTTCACGTTCGGCCGCCGCGAGTCGTGCCAGGAGTCGCTTGGCCTCGATGTCGAGAAGCTCGGCCTGGCGAGATTCGGATGCGGCCTTTTCTCCCGCGTTCGCGATCCGCGCCTCGAGCTCGAGGAGTTCGTTGACCGAGCCGGCGAGTTCAAGAATCAACAGGCCCGACTCGATTTCGCGGAGGCTGTCTTGGATCTGCCGGTATCGCTGCGCGGTTTCAGCCTCAAGCCGAAGCGGTTCGCGTTGGCTCTCGATCTCATTGAGGATATCTTCGACTCGTGAGAGATGCTGCTGCGCGGCATCGAGACGTCGGAACGCCTCCTGGCGGCGGACCCGGTACCGCTGGACACCGGCGGCCTCGTCGATCCACGCCCGACGATCTTCGGGCGAGGCCGCAAGCGCGGCGTCGATCTCTTTTTGGCTGACGATCGCGTATCCGGCGCGGCCCAGCCCAGAGTCGGCGAGGAGCTCGTAGATGTCGCGCAATCGGCACGTGCGGCGATTGATTTGGTATTCGCTGTCCCCGCTTCGTGTGAGCCGGCGCGTGATCGCCACTTCGGGTGAGTCGATGCCAAGGGCACCGTCTTCATTATCGAACAGGAGGGTGACTTCGGCGAAGCCCAGCGGCTTGCGCCGAGAGCTGCCGGAAAAGATGACTTCCTGGCTCGTCTGAGCCCGCAGGTTGCGCGCATTGGGCTCTCCGAGCCCCCAGAGGATGGCGTCCACGATGTTGGATTTGCCGCAACCGTTCGGGCCGACGACGGCGATCATGTCGCCGTCGAGCTCGAACTCGGTCCGGTCCGCGAACGTCTTGAACCCGAAAATCTTTACGCGCTTGAGCCTCATGGTTCGGCGTCAAAACAGACGAATCGGCCACGGCCCAAGCCGCGCGGAGTTATCCACACTGCCAAAGTGTAGCCGTTCGTCTAGTGTTTCTGCCTTTGTCAGGCCCAGATGAGGGCGATCAGACTCCAGAGGACAAGGACTCCGCCGAGAAATCGTCCCACCAGGCCGAGGAGGATCAGGGGCTTGTCCGGCTCATCGTACTCGTGGAGCAGGTAGCTCAGGGTCCCCTTCGTCGAGTTGAACATCGCTTCAAACATCGACCTCGTTTCGCCCCACATGTGGGAGCGGACTCGGATCATCCCTGCGGTGCCGACGGCGATGAGCACGACGCCGAGGACGATCAGCGCCCACGCGACGGGGACGGTGGGGACCAGAAGTCGAGAGCCTGGGATCGTACGAAACATGTCGCGGGGTAGCTTACTGCCATGGCCGTTCTGCAGGTGCAATACCAGTCCCGCGTGCTCGGGCAGGGGCGGCGCGCGATCCTGCTCGTACCCGAACACATCGCGCCGCCCTTTCACGTCCTGTTTCAGCTCCACGGACTCTCCGATGACGAGACCACCTGGCTGCGTCAGACTCGCATCGAGGCGATGGTGGCGGGGCTCCCGCTCCTCGTCGTGATGCCCGATGGGGGGCGGTCGTTCTATGCCGATGCCGCCGAAGGCCCGAAGATGGGTGAGGCGATCGGGGTCGAGCTGCCCGAGCTCGTCGACCGGTGGTTTCCCACCCACGCCCGTTGGGCGATCGGGGGTCTCAGTATGGGTGGGAGCGGGTCCGTGCGCTTGGCCCTGAACTACCCCGAACGATTCGTGTCAGTGGCGTCGCACTCGGGCTCCCTCGGGTTTGGCCACTTCTACGGGTGGGGCGACGATGACTTTGGGCGCGAGTTTCGCCGTGTCCTCGGTCCGAATCCGGTCGGCGGTCCTCAGGATCTGTTTGCACTTGCCGAGCGGGCGAACCCTCGACCCGCGATCCGCCTCGACTGTGGGCTGGATGACTTCACGCTCGCCGCAAACCGAGCCTTTCACGAGCATCTGGGTTCGCTTGGGTATGAGCACGAGTACGCCGAGTTCCCGGGCGATCACACTTGGGACTACTGGAACGAGCACCTGCCCGAGGCGATCGCGTTCCACCGTAAGAACCTGGGGATTTGAACGGGAGTCGTAGGGATAGGTTCATTCGCCTGATGACGTCACGACAAACGCGCATCTTGCATTCCACCTCTCACAACTGCCATCCGTGATTGCCTCTGAACCACATGGCCCCGTTCGCAGGGCGTTTCACTTGCGTGTCACGGCGAACCACGCTGCCGTACCTGGCGGATTGTCCCATGTTCGTCGACCACTACGCAAATCAAGCTGTATCCACCGCTGTATACGTGGATGATCGAACCCGGTTGAGCACGGCCGTAGTGGCGCTCAATCTCCTCTTGGGTCCGCCAGGATACGCCTGGTTCACCTATCTGAGCGACAAGGTCTCGGAATGGCTGACCAACGTACATACTCGCAAAGCCAGCCACATCTGCGTCCTTCTTAAGTTCCGAATAGATGAGAAAACCAACTGCCAGACAGGCGAAAGTAGCGCCCACGAGAGCGAGCTTCAAGCTCCTTGCTGAGCCAAGAGCTCCCCTCATACCGGCCTCTCCAGTCGCATGGCGACCGGACCGGAGCCACTGTTGAAGCCCTGCCCGTAGTTCATTAGTTTGCAGCACGCCTCACACCAGCCCCTTGGGGAAAAGAAGATCCATGGCAAGCAAGTTGTGATCACCGACGCTGACCCGCACATGTGGCCTGCAACATTGGCCATTACATCATC
>DKKT01000083.1 GCA_002455425.1 Chthonomonas sp. UBA6659
GGGCGTGGCCTCTGGGCCGCCGCGCCCATAATGGATCATGTCCGCCACCGCCTCTCACGCCGGCCATAGTCAAGCCGATCGCCGCGTCGGTCTTCCTGGGGTGATGCCCCGCCCGCTCAACATCACGATGATGGGCGCGGGGAGTTTCTTCACCAACTCGATCCTGAAGGACGTGGTCCTCATTCCCGGTTCGAAGGGGGGCGAGCTCCGGCTCATCGACATCGACGCCGAGCGCCTCGCCCTGGCCGCCCAGCTCATGGAGAAGATCGTCGAGGAGGCAGGGGTGGGGGAGCGATGGACGATTCGGGCCAGCGTCGATCGCACCGAGCTCCTGTCCGGCACCGACTATGTCGTCAACTCGATCGAGGTCAGCGGCGTCGACTGCGTCCGTTTCGACAACGATATTCCGCTCACGTTTGGAGTCAGCCAGAACATCGGCGATACGATCGGCCCGGGCGGGCTCTTCAAGGCATTGCGGACGGTACCGGTCTGGCTCGAGATTCTTCGCGACTGCGAGCGCCTCTGCCCGCGCGCGCTCGTGCTGAACTACACGAATCCGATGAACGTAATGTGCCTCGCGGCCTCGCGTGCGAGCACGATGCAGACGGTCGGCCTCTGTCACTCGGTCCAGGGGACGAGCAAGATGCTCGCCGAGTATGCGGGAGTGCCGTACGAGCAGGTCCAGTGGCAGTGCGCGGGGATCAATCACCTCGCCTGGTTCACGGAGTTCAATGGCCCGGAAGGCGACCTCTATCCGGCGCTCTTCGCCCAAGCGCGGGACCGCGCGAGCGCGTTCGCGAAGGCGGAGCCGATCCGCACGGATATGATGCTGCACTTCGGCGCATTCATCACCGAGTCGAGCGGCCACCTCAGCGAGTATGTCCCGTACTATCGCAAGCGCAAGGACCTCCTCGACAAGTACACGGACACGCGTTACCGCGGTGAGGAAAGCTTCTACGCGAACCACTGGCCGCAGTGGCGCAAGGACCAGGACGCGGCCCGGGCGAGGCAGATCGCGGGAGAGGAGCCGATCCGACTCGAGCGCACGTTCGAGTACGGCGCATGGATCATCGAGGCGGTCGAGAAGAACGTGCCGCAAGTGATCTACGGCAACGTCGCCAACGACGGATGCATCGAGAACTTGCCCGCGGATGGCTGCGTCGAGGTGGCGTGCCTCGTGAACCACAACCGGATTCAGCCGATCCGCTTCGGGCGTTTGCCGAAGCTGATGGCGGCACTCTGCGATTCGAACATGCGGATGTTCGATATCGCGGCGGAAGCATGCATCCACCGCAGCAAGGAGTTGGCGCGCCAATCCCTGTTGCTCGATCCGCTGACGGCCGCGGTGTGCTCTCCGGAGGAGATCTTCCGCATGTTCGATCAGATGTTCGAGGCTGAAGCCCAGTACCTGCCCGGATTCGCATGATGCCGCTCCCGCCTCCCACCGCTCGTCTCGCGTTCCGCGAGGTTCGTGAGGACGACGGCGACGTGTTGGCCCCGATCCTGATGGACCCGGTGGTCAAGCAGTTCTGGCCGCACCCGCTCTCGCGCGACGAGGTGACGAGTTGGATCGAGCGCATGCACAAGCGGTACGAGAGCGAAGGACAAACCTACTGGCTCGTGATGCGGCAGGACAGCGGGGAGGTGATCGGCCACGCCGGCCTCCTTGACCACTTCATCGACGATGTGACCGAGACCGGCCTCGGGTACGTCTTTGCGAAGGAGCACTGGGGTCAGGGGTTTGCGACCGAGGCGGGACGGGCCGCCTTGGACTACGCGTTCCGGACAATGGATCGCGAGCGGGTGATCGCCGCGATCCGGCCCGAGAACGGACCTTCCCTGCGCGTGGCCGAGCGGCTCGCCATGACCTACGAGAAAACTTGCCCGTACTACGGCTTCGACCACGGCGTGTTCGTGAAGCTTCGGGGGTCGTGATGGAGGGCGTTGTGCTCACCGGCGGCGCGAGTCGGCGGATGGGAACGGACAAGGCTTTGCTCCGACTCCGCGGCATCCCGCTGGGGGAGCACGTCGCGTCTCAGCTCGCCTTGGTGTGCGCGCGGGTGACGGTTTTGGGAAACGTTCCAATTCCCGGATTCGAGTTCCTCGCCGATACGGAAGTCCACGAGGGGCCCCTGGGCGCTCTCTCGCGTTTCACGCCTCGAGACGCGTCTGTTTTCGTGGCGTCCTGCGACCTACCCTGGTTTGAAGCGCGACTGGCGTCGGCGCTGTCGGAGCGGATGGAGGATGCCGATGCGGTCGTCCCGGTCCTCGATGGACGGCGGCAGCCCCTGTGCGCCCTCTACCGGGCGTCCACGTTCGAGAAGCTGGCAGCCCTGGTTGCAGGCGGCAACCGACGGATGAGCGACTGGCTCGACCCGCTTCAGGTGCGGGAAGTTCATGACCCGGACTTGGATTTCCTCGCCCGAGGAGTGAACACGCCCCAGGAGTGGGCTCAAGTCTTGTCGTCGGACTCGGGCTGAGGCGGAGCGGGTTCCTCTTCCGCAGGCGGCTCTGGCTCCGGCTCAGGCGTGGGCTCCGTGGATCGCGGTTCTTCGGCAGCGAGGAGGCGCACAAGTTCGAGCGGATGCTCGCGCTTCATCTCAGACTCGCTGATCGTGCCCTTGTAGAACACGGGGTTCATGGGGAAGTGGTTCGGGTTGAAGTGCGTGTTGTAGAAGTGCCAGGTCACGATCGTCAGGAACGCGAGTACGGCTTCATCGGCATGGGCGATGTACGCGACCGGGATGCCGAGGGCGGGCAAGTAGTTCGCGAAGTACACCGGGAACCAGAGGATCAGGCCGGACAGGACCATGATCGGCATGCCCCAGTAGACGGCGAAGTAGTCAAACTTCTCGCGGAACTGGAAGCGGTCGTAGGCCGGCTCGGACTTGGCGAGGCCGAGGTGGTACTTGATCGTGGTGAAGAAGTCGCCGAAGTCCTTGAGACGCGGCCACATCGTCCACGAACTCATCTTGAACCCGGCTCTGTACCACTTGTAGAGGAGCTCGAACGTGTGATAGACCCACGCGACGATCATCACGACCGCGGCCACCCGGTGGAGCAGCCGCATGACGGGCATGCCGCCAAGGGCCATGTAGACGTCTCGCAGGACGTCGTTCTCGGGGTAGCGGATCGGGATGCCGGTCACAACCAGAAGCGTGAAGCTGATCGCGAGGGCCAGGTGCTGGATACGCAGCGACAGGTTCAGGCGCATGAACTTGCGTTCGGTGGGATCGTGGACCTTCTTCTTCGGTCGGAAGGCATTGATGACGACGGCGACGCCGATCAGGCCGACAGCCACCATCGTCGCCGGCATGCCCCCGGGAACGTGGAGCACTGCCATGACGATCGCCGCGACCATCGCGAGGAAGCCGAAGGCGACGAGACCGCCGACAAGACGTCCTGACGGTGGCGGATTCGCACCGAACAGCGCGCGGCGGATGTCGAGACCGACGCCGAGGAGCAGAAAACCGATGACCGCGAAAGTCAGCGTCTTGAAGAACCACTCGACGCCGCTGAGGAGCGGGGTCTCCTTAATCTTCAGGTGAAGATGGCTTGCACCGGACATGCCGAAATTCATCGTCGCGCCCGGGTGGCAGTCGGGCTGGCCGCACGTTTTGGCGATGTTGGCGACGTTGGTCGCGGCTTTCGGGTCTGCCGGCGACCGCACGTCGTGATAACCGTGGCAGTCGGTGCAGATCGCGGTCTTCTGGTTATCGAAGCGCAGGAACGCCTTGCCGTGGAAGCTTAGGTCGTACGAGTGGACGGCATCGGTGTTCGGCCCGTAGCGTGCCATGCGCTCGGTGTTGGAGTGGCAATCGCTGCAGTTTTCGACGAGCTTCTTTCGCGTGAACGTGTCCGCGAGCTGGATCGAGTGGGGATCGCCGGTGGCGGCGTGACAGCTGACGCATGTCGGGTGGTCACCGGCGACCTTGTCCGGTCGCGCATGGACGCTTGCGGCAAAGGACTCCACCTGGTCGGGGTGGCAGTCCGAGCAGGTGGGCGTGCTCTTGAGCATCGCTTCCGTGTGTGGTGCATCCGCAGTGAAGTCGGCGTGACAGTTCGTACAGTCGAGGTCGGCGTGGGGTGAAGCTCTGAGCGCGGTCAGATGGACGGCGGCACCTTCTTCGACCTCGGGGTCGTGGCAGCCCATGCACGCCTGCACCTCTTCGCTTGGGGCGGCGGGGGCCGGCTCGGAGGGTGTCGGCTGGCCGAGGACCAGGACGACGAGAAACGGAGCAAGTGCAAACAGCACCGGCCACGTCTTTCGTATCCGGATCCTCAGCTTCATCGGATCAGGCTAACCTTTGACGCCTGGGTTGCGGTCGGCTTTGATTTCGTCGATGTTCTTCATGCCGTCGCCGTCCGAATCCTTGTTTTCGACGGCTTTGAGGTCATCGACGGTGACCCTCTTGCGCTTGGCCGCTCGGAGCAGGACATCGATGTCGGCGCCGTAGGCGTTGAGTTTTCCGCCCTTCGCGGTGGCATGGCAAACCGCGCACCCGGCCTTCCCGAGCTTCGAGTCGGGCTTGACTTTGTAGAGGTCGTTGAAGACCTTGCTGGACGCGGTGAAGGCCATGGCGATGGCGGCGCCTCCCAGGATCACCGCAATGCTCAATGTGCGTTTCATGATGGACTCCTTGTAAGAAGCTCCCGATCGTCCTCGACGGACTCCGGGGCGAATTCGGTTGTTGGACGTTCGGGCCTGCGCCTTCGGTACAAGGCCGACATGAAGCCGCCGAGCGTCATGACCGCCGTGCCGAGCCAGACAAGCCCGGACAGCGGTTTGTGGAAGACCTCGAGCGGGAAGATCATGCCTTCCCGCTGAAGCTGAAGCCGGACGGAACGACTGCCGGCGTCCATGCCGTTGAGCGAGACCTTGAGGTTCTCGTCGATCACGGCCGGCCGTTGGATCGGGCCATCCGTCCCCAGCTCCATTTGCGGGATCACTTCCTGAGGCTCCCCTTCCCTCTTCTTAATGGAAAGACCCGCACCGAACCGCGTTCCCGCTTGACCGGGCTCGCCGGCTCTGAGCAAATTCTTGTAGGTGATCGTGAGATCACCGATCGTCTTGGTATCGCCCTCGTTCATCGTGAACTCGTCGCTCACTTGGAGTTGGGGCGGAGCCAGCGTCAGATAAAGGTCGTGGAACACGAAGTGCTGGATATGGGGCCACGCGACCGGAGTCTCCGACTCATCCATCGGACTCCGTGCGTAGTAAAGCCCGGGCCGGGCTTCGAAGACGACGTTCTTTGCGTCTCCGGGTCGCAGAACTTCGATCCTGATCTTGTTTTCGCGGTCGTTTCGACCCGCGGTCTGGCCTGCGTAGCGGAACATGTAGCCGAGAGCCTGACCCGGATGCCCATCGATTACGCGCGTCTCCGCCTTTCGCTCGAATCCTCGGGAGATGATCAGTCCGGCCATCGTCATCGCGACGCCGATATGCATCACGAACGGACCCCACGACAGCTTCGACGCCTTGGCGATCTCGGAGATCCGCCACACACTCGCGACGATCGCGAACAGGCAGAGGCCGGCGAGGAAGAACACCCATCCGAGGCCCTTGATCTGAATCCCGCCCGGGAAGTTCATCGGGGCATTGAGATCGGCGATCCGCCCGAGCGGCGTGAGCGTGAATCCGAGGAGCACGAAACCGAGAAGCCCGATCGACACGCAGAACGCCGAGTACACCCGCTTGGAGAGGTCGCGCAACGGCATGCCGCGCCAACTCACGAAGGGCGCGATCGCCATGAGCGCCATGATCGGGATGAAGATCCAGGGCAGGACCATGTGATAGACGCGCTCTTCCACGACGGCGGGCTTCTTGCCCGACAGCGCCATGATCAGCGGCACACTCATGCCGATCAGCGTGGCGACGCCCATCGCCATGAGCAGCAGGACACCGAACCGGTAGAAACTTTCGCGGTTGAAGCCGCGCGGCTCCTCGGGTCGGGCCTCACCCCGAGCCTGAACCAGCCGAAACACCCAGAGCCCCAAGAACCCGAGGGTACTGACTCCCATCAGCCCGACGAGGAGCCGCAGGGCCGATCGGTCCATCTCGGCAAAACTGTGAACGCTGGCGTCGGCAAGGAATCCCGAACGCGTGAGAAACGTTCCGAAGAGGAAAGCGAGGAACGGAAGCCCGCCGAGAAGGAGGTTGGTGGTCTTCCACGTTCCGCGGGTGGTCTGGACGATGATTCCGTGGAGAAACGCGGCCGCGAAACACCACGGCACAAAGCTGACGTTCTCGACCGGATCCCACATCCAGAACCCACCCCAGCCGAGGGTCTCGTAGGCCCAGAAGCCGCCCATACAGAGGCCGAGCCCGACGAGGGTCGTGGCGACGATCGCCCAGGGGCGGACGATCGGTATCCAGCCGTCGCGATCCTTCGTGAGCATCGCCGCCGCCGCCAGGGCGAACAACGCCGTCAACGAGCCGAAGCCGAGGAAGATCGTGGGAGGATGAATCGTGACCCAATAGTTCTGGAGGGTCGGAGCGAGGCCCATCCCGTTGAACGGCACGATCGTCCGTCCGTCGAGTTCGATCAATTTGAACGGAGACTCATAGGCGAGGATGCCGGCGATCGAACCGAGGAAGAGCGAATAGACGACGACGTACCACCGGGCAAAAGTGCCGACCCCGCGAAGCACGAGGAGTCCGAATAGGGATGCGCAGACGCCCCAGAGAAGGAAGGAGCCTTCCTGGCCGGACCAGATCCCTGCGATCCGGTAACCGAGTGCGTTGCTCGAATCGGCGTGTTTCCACACGTACTCATACTCGAACCGATTGGCGATGAACAGAGACGCCAAGAAGCCAAAGACCGCGATCAGGCTCAAGGAACCGAAAATGAAGCCTACGCGCGCCAGCCGCTTGCTGCCGTCACTTCCCTTCCCAAAGATGCCGCACAGGACGGCAACGATGAACGCGAAGGCGGCAATGTAAACGAGCCCCTTACCCAGGTCGCCGACGGTAATCGACCACGAAGGGGGAGCCGGGAAGTTCGGGGCAGGTAGTTCGTCCATCTGATTGGGAGGAAGGGCCCGAAGGCCCTTCCTGAAGGTACTTAGTCCTCGTGAGCGTCGGCCTTGCGGGCACGGGCTCGGTCTTGCTCGAGGATCTCAAGCTTCTGGGCGGTCGTCAGGAACTGGCTTCCGGCGGATGCCTTGGCGCGTCCGGGGACGGCGTCCATGTTGTCGTTGGCGATCTCGATCAGGTGCTTGGCGTACGGGGCGTTGTGGGCACCGTAGTCGCCCGATCGGATCACGAAGTAGTAGTTATGGCGGGCTCTCTTGACCTCGATCGGCACGAGCTTCTGATCGGGCGGAGTTTTGCCTTCCGCGGTGATCAGAGACGTGTAATCCCAGAGGTCGGGGTCGCCAAAGGTCGCCTGGGCATAGGCCTCCATCTTCGTTCGGAGTGCGAAGAGTTCACTGATGACCTCATCCTTCACCACGCCTACACGAGCTGCCGCATCCGCCGCGGTATGGCAGGGTGCGCAGCCCTTGTCGTAGCTCACGGTGAACGTATGCCTCGCATCGGGCATGTGGCACTTCGAACATTGACCGGGTGCGGTTGCATGCGCGGTGTTGCGTTGCACTGGTCCGGACCCCTCGACACCGCCGAAGCCGAGCAGCATGTTGTACTGGTTGCTGTCGTGCATGTTCGGTCGCGCCGTGCCCGAACTCAGCGCCGAATCGGCGGGATTGCCGCCGCGTCCGTTGTGGCATTGCGCGCAGATGTGATTGAAGGTCGTGAACGTCGGCGGCGTGCTACCCGGTCCCACGGTCGTGGTGTCGGTGCTGAACGTTGCATGGCGCAGTTGCACCTGCTTGCCGTCATCCGTCAGATACTCCGTGTTCTTGTGCGGGTTGTGGCATGTCGCGCATGTCGCCGTATGCGGGGATTCCGCAAGGCTCTCCTCCGCAAGTTCGGCGACTTCCGCGTCGGAAAGTTCACCGATGTTTACACCGTTATCACCGGCCGTTTTGAAAACGTTACTGTGACAGCTCACACATCGCGAGGTCTTGCCATAGCGAGCCGGGTTGACGATAGCCTCTTCAACTGGATCGGCGATGATCTTGCTGTGGGCCGAGAATTGCCACTGATCGAAGACCGGTCCGTGGCATTGCGCGCAGACGATGGCCGAGAGGCTCTTCGGCCCGTGTAGGATGTTTCCTGCCGTTGGATTCGCCTGGTGGACGCTGCCGGGACCGTGGCACCGTTCGCATCCGACGCCCACTTGGCTGTGCTTCGTTTCCTTCCAGTGAGCATAGATAGGAGTGCCGTCGCCTTGACGCCCGCCGTGACAGTCGGCGCAAGCCTCAGAGCCGATATAGCTTGCGGAGCGCTGATCGGCGGAGAGCAGGTCAAGGAACTGCTGGGTTACTCCGGGAATGCCGCCACCGCCGTTCAACGGTCCGCCCTCACCGCCACAGCTTTGTAGCGAAATCAGGGCCACAGTGAACGGGATGGCAGCGAATAGGGTGACGAACCATTTCATTTTCATGGCGTTCCTCCGCTGTCTGCCGAAATCGAAATCGTGTCCATAAGATCCTCTAGAACTTCATCGACCAGTTGAGGCCGATCATCGTCGCTCGGTAGCCGTAGGCGTCGTTGACCCGGTCCCGAAGGGTCCAGGGAGCGACGACGAGCTCCAAGGAGTAGTGGTCGTTGAGCCGATGCCGAACGGTCGCGGTCAGCTCGGTATGGCGATAGTTCCCACCCGGAAGTAGGAGTGGGTTGTCGTTGTTCGTCACGCTATGGCTCACGGCGACGGTCAACGAGGTGGCGGGCGAGAACTGATGGTTCACGCCGAGGGCGTACGTCGTCTGGGATGGGAAGAACCAATCCAGGTCGTATCCATCCCCATCGCGAACGCCGGTCGAACGGTAGGTATCGTTCGAAATCTCGAGATAGCCCTGGGTGCGGTCCGTAAACACGTAGCCTGCGCCGAGGGCGAGGTGGTTCGACGTCACCTCGACATTGCGGGGCGAATTCTGGAGGAAGCGGTAGCCGTAGCTCGCGTACGCATTGAGTCGGTCCCAATGGTAGTCCAACCGCGCGTCGAGCAGAATCCGATCATCCCAGTACAGCGACCGCGGGTCGATGTCGACCATCACCGGCGCTCGCTGAAGATGCTCCCACTTGCCGCGGACCGAGTACCGAAGCGAGTCGTTCAGGCGGCCCGAAAGCCGCCCGTTCCACGTGTTCCACTTGGGAACATCGACGAAAGTCTGATCGGCACGCACCCGCTCGGCCTCGCGATGCTCGAAGCCAAGCGTCGCGTTTGCCTTCGAAGAGAATCGGTGATCCAGCCGCAATCCGGTCGTCCATCGCTTGCGCACGTAGGCGTTCTCGACATTTGGCATCGAAAGGTCCTGCCGTCGGAAGTCGAACGCAAGCGAAGTCATCGGCGTGAAGTCCCAATCGGCGTGGACGCCCCAACTGCGAACGTTGCTATCACGCAATCCTCGCTGCTGGATGCGCACGTTCGAGAACACGCCTTCGAGGTTCAGCTTCTCGTTCGCTTGCCAACCGTAGAACAGATCGATTCTTCGCTGGGTGGATCCGGCTCGAAGGCCGGAGCGGTCGTGGTGCTTGGTCTCCGAATAGGTGACGCCGCCGTGCCCAGGTCCCAAGTCGCCTTCCAGCCCGACGGCAACCGTCCGGGCCAGGGTCGCGGTCCTCGGTTTTGGGGCCGCATAGTGCTTTTCCTGAGTCTTGTCTTTGTAAACGGCGAAGAGCCCCCAATGATCCGCCGGCCGATAGCTGACGCGGACGTCGGCGTTGCGTTCATGGCTGGCGTCGACCGGGAGCGGAGTCGGGTCGTAGAACTCACTACGGTCGAAGCCGAAATCAAGCCTCGCCCTTCCGTTGCCGAAGATCAGGGTGCCGCGCTGGATGTTGTCGGACTCCCACGTCCCGTGGAGCGACAGCTTCCCCCAGGGGCTCCGGACTCCGTCCCCAGGCAATAGACCCTGGAACTCGCGAAGGTCAAATCCTTGCCGGGGATGGGCGTACTGAAACACCTTCCCGCGATTCCGGCTGATGTCCCAGTTCCCGTATCCGATCGAGAACGAGTTCCATCGAATCGGCGGGGCAGCCGGCTCTTCCGTTTCCGGCTTGGTTTCAGGTTGGTCCTGTCCCAGGACGGCGCCGGCGGCCGCCATCAGGGTGATCAGAGCTGCGTAACGTTCCATGCTTCGCATGCGGCTGTCCTCCCTAAGGCCTCAACAGGTTCGGGCTGGTGTTGCTGCCGTGAGGCGCGGCGTGGCAACCGGATGTCCAGCACGTTTGACCGGGGTAGTGATTGCTCAACTTATCCGTATGACACTGAGCACAGAGGCCTCGCGAGAACGAATTGAGCATCTTGGGGTTATGGGATCCGTGCGCTTTGTGGCACTCGGCGCATCCTTCGCCGCCGTGCCCCGCCACGGGATCGTGTTCATAGATAAACGGTCCTTGGAATTCGGTGTGACAGGTGACGCATTTGTCGCGGTCCGCGGCCCGGCTCACCTTCTCGTTCTTCGAGGGGTGCACGTTATGGCAATCACTGCAGAGCATCCGTCCCTCGGGAATCGGGTGATGCGACGTGAGTCGGAACTCCGCCGTCTGCGGTCCGTGGCAACTTCCGCAAAGCGTCGCTTCGTCGGCCCTAAGGAGCGCCTTCGATTCGACGCGGGCGGTGAACACCGGCTTCTTGGTGTCGGCGTTCTTCCTGAGCGCCCCATGCGGCAGGTCTGGGTCAGAGTCAGGGTGTATCTGGTGACAACTCACGCAGGACAGATCGGCTTTCGCATGCTCCGATCGCTTCCAGTGGTTCTCGCTCAGCGTGGATTCGTGGCAACGCAGACATGCAGCCGACGACTCCTTGGCGTCCATCTTCCGGAAGACGATGACTTCGGGGTTCTCGTCGGCCTGGTGGATGGCGCCGGGTCCGTGACATCCTTCGCAGCCTCGGCGGCTTGCCGGGAGGTTGGGGTCGTTCATGACCGCGGAGTGAGCGCTCGCCTTGAAATTGACCGTCTTCTCGCGGTGGCAGTCGAGACAGTAATCGTCACCCATGAAATCGTCCGGTTTCGCTCGTGCGAAGAGCTTGCTTGCAGACGACTGGGCGCTCCGGCTGGTCTGCTGGGTTTCCAGCGAGCCGTAGAGCAACGAAGCCACCCCGAGAATCAATACAACAGTCTGGATTTTCATGGCCTCATTTCCTTCCTGGGTGAGGGTTCGATTTTCATCAAATCCGTATGACCATCGTCATATTACTCACGCGTCCTCCAGGTTCCTGCTCACTGGCGAGAGGAACGTGTCGTGGTTTTCTATGGCAAGAGTGCGGCAGCACCCGCGAGTCTTCCACGCAGGTACCCTGTCCCCTGCGATGTTTCTCGATGAAGCCCTGGTTGAATTCACCTCGGGAACCGGGGGCTCCGGAGCGGTCAGCTTCCACCGCGAGAAGCACGTCCCACGAGGCGGCCCGAACGGTGCCGACGGAGGACGGGGCGGCGACGTCATCCTCGTCGCCGATCGAAACCGACGCACCCTCTACGACTTCTCCCTCAAGGCACGTTTCGAGGCCGAGCACGGTCAGCACGCGGTCGGGAACAAGAAGGGCAAGAACGGCAAGGACGTCACGATCAAGGTCCCGATCGGCACCGTCGTCACGGATGTCGTCCTCCACGAGGTCCTGGCGGACCTCAACGTCGAGGGGATGAAGTACGTTGTCGCCCGGGGCGGACGGGGCGGGTTCGGCAACCTCCATTACGTGAGCAGCGTCCGTCAGGTCCCGAACTTCGCACAAAAGGGGGCACCGGGCGAGACCGTTCGCTGCAAGCTCGAACTCAAGCTCCTTGCCGACGTGGGCCTCGTCGGCCTCCCCAACGCGGGCAAAAGCACGTTGCTGAGCCGGATCTCGGCGGCGAAACCCGCCGTCGCGGATTACCCCTTCACCACGATCGAGCCCAATCTTGGCGTCGTCAAACTCCACGACGAGACCTTTGTCGTCGCCGACATGCCCGGCCTCATCGAGGGCGCAAGCGAGGGGCGCGGCCTCGGCCATCAGTTCCTTCGGCACGTGGAGCGAACGAAAGTCCTCATTCACGTCGTGGATGTCTTCCCGATCGACGGCTCCGACCCGTTCACCAACTACCAGACGATCGAACGTGAAATCCAGGACTACTCACCCGAACTCGCCCTGCGTCCCCGCGTGATCGCACTCAACAAGATGGACCTCGTGCCCGCGGGTGACTTCCACGCGATCCGGGATCAGTTTGCCGCGACCGGTCGCGAGCTGTTCGCGATCTCGGCCGCCACGGGGCACGGGCTCGAGCCACTCCTCTACGAGACTCTTCGCCTCGTGCGCGAGGCGGAAGCGGCCCAGCCGGAAGTGCCGGTGATCGCGCCGACCATCCGAGACGAGTTCGACCAGCACTGGGAGGTCGTTGCGATCGAGGGTGGCTACGAAGTCCTCGGTCGACGCATCCTGCGCATGGTCGCGATGACCGACCTCGACAATCGGGATGCCCTCCGTTACCTACATCGCCGGCTCCAACGTCTGGGCGTCATCGAAAAGCTGCGCGAGATGGGCGCGGAAGAAGGGGACACCGTCGTCGTCGGCGATCTCGAATTCCATTTCACCGACCAATGAGAAACCACCTCAACGGATTCACTGCGCTCACCGACCTCTCCCCTCGGGGCGGAAAGATGGCGCTCTCCACCTCACGTGGTTCGCGGCGCTCCCCGAACATGCTCCTCAAAGGCCACGTCATCGACCCATGAAGATCGGCATCCTCGGCGGCACCTTCGATCCCCCGCACGTTGGGCATCTCGCCGTCGCGGAGTCGGTCCGGGACCAACTCGAGCTCGACGAGGTCGTCTTCGTCCCGGCGGCCCGCAACCCGATGAAAGACCGGCGCGCGCACGCCGGACACAAACATCGCCTCGCGATGCTGCGTGTCATGGCCGAAGGCAAGCCCGGTCTCGGGGTGAGCGACATCGAAATCACCCGCGGCGGATCGAGCTACATGGTCGAGACGTTGGAGGAGTTACACCTTGTCCAGCCGGCCGACTATTGGTTGATCTTGGGAAGCGACGCTCTCCAAGGCTTCTCCGAATGGCGACACCCCGAGCGCATCTGCCGATTCGCACGGGTCGCGGCCGTGATCCGTCCGCCGATGGAGAAAGTGACGTTCCCGCTCCCTGATTACCTGGAGAACGTGCTCGACTGGGTCGAGTGCCGCACTCCCAACATCTCGTCAACGCGGGTGCGAAGTATGCTACAGCGGCGAGATGAGGACGTGGTCCGGTGGCTTGATCCGCGAGTCTACGAGTACATCCAGCGCCACCGACTTTACAGGATAGAAGATTGACCTCAAGAGAGAAGACAGAACTGATCGTCGAGTTCGCCGATGAGGCGAAGGCCGAGCGGGTCGAGACCCTCGATGTCCGGAGTAAGACATCCATTGCCGACTACTTCGTCGTCTGTACCGGCAACAGCGACGTGCATATGCGAGCCATCGCCGATCGAGTGGAAGAGAAAATGAAGACGCGGGGTATTCAGCCCCAACGCTCCGAACATGGCGGCGGAGGGTGGGTGCTCCAGGATTACGGCGACGTCGTCTTCCACGTGATGCGCGAAGAGAATCGCCAGTTTTACGACCTGGAGACGCTATGGAAGACGATGCAGCCCGACCCGAACCTGGTCGAGTAGTGCCGGAAGACGACTCCCCCGTTGCCCCGGAGGAGGAGCCGGTGCCCGCGCCGCCGACCCAGGAACAGATCGACAAGGCCGAGAGACTGATCCGCGAGGCGATGGTCGCGCGGCGACGCGGTGACAAACTTCACGCCTCGAAGCTCCTCGAACAGGCGGTCGAAGTCGCCCCGGGTTCGGCGGCCGTCCTCGAGGCTGTCGGTGACGACCTCCGCGAGCGACGTCAGACGCGGGCGGCCCGGGACATGTACGCCCGTGCCCTGCGGGTCGATCCCAAGAACATCACGATCGAGCGGAAGTTCGCGGAGTGCGTGCTCACCACCGAGCAGATGAGCTTCGAGTCCCTCGCGGCCCGCGACGAGATCGACGCCGCCAGCGGAAAGGTCGCCCTGATCCTCTCGATCCTCGTTCCCGGGCTTGGCCAGATCGTCACGGGACATCGGAATCGTGGGATCGCCATGCTGGTCGGCTGGCTGATCGGTTGGACCGTCGCACTCCTGATCCCCAACGGCGTGAAAGGAATCCTCAAGCTGTTTGGCGGAGCGGGAGGAGATTTCAACGGTGCGGTGCTCGTTCCGCTCGCCGTCGCCGCCTTCTGCCATCTGTGGGCAATCTACGATGCCGCTGCGCGTGCTCAGGGAGCGACTCGCCAAAAGGTCGAGCGTCCACGACCTCCGGTAGATAAGGATTTCGAGCTTTGACCGGCAACCCCCAGGCATGACCGACCGTAGGAGCGAGCAAGGATGATCGACGAGGTGCGTTGGGAGCGACTCCATCCAGGAGTTCGCAAAGTGTGGCTCTTCAGCACGGTCGTTTCGTACCTCGTGTTCCTGCTCCCCGCGACCTTATCGACCTACGTCCTTACGAGGAGCTGGGTGTGGTCCGGGGTGGCCTGTGCCGGAGTCGTCGGGTTGGCGATCCTGAGCGTTGCCCTGATCCAGCGTCAATACGAATTCTGGTCTTACGCCCTGCGGGCCGACGATCTCCTCGTCCGCAAGGGGATCTTCTGGCGCTCGGTTCTCTCGATTCCCCGCTTGCGAATCCAACACGTCGATGTCCACTCGGGACCGATCGACCGGAGCCTGGGACTCGTTCAGCTGTCGGTCTACACCGCCGGCGCCCCGGCCGCGGTCGCCACGATTCCCGGCCTCGCCCCCCATGAGGCCGAGTCCCTGCGCACGGCCCTGCTCGCCACCGCGACACAAGCCGCTGCCGAGCCTCCCCCTCATGTCTGAACGGATCGCGGCGGACCGTTGGAGGCGTATCCATCCCCTCACGATCTTCCTCGAGGTCGTGCGGTTCTTGGGTCGCTCGATCTGGACGATCGGGATCTTCATTCTCATCGCCTTCGCCGGCGGTGGCGGCGACCGCACCGAGATTCTGTTCACCCTCCTCGGCGTCTTCGCCGTCGCTTCCCCGCTGATCAGCTACTTCACCACGTTCTATGCTATCGACGGCGAACACCTCGTGCTTCGGACAGGACTGTTCCAGCGCAAGCTCCGCACGGTGCCCCTTGCCAACATCCAACACATCGACTTCAAGCGTGGCGTCCTCCACCGGTTGTTCGGGCTCGTGGATGTTTCGGTTGAGACGGCGGCGGGCGCGGGATCCGAAGTAACCCTCTCGGCCCTGACCGAGCGCGACGCCCAGGCTCTCCGCACCGAGTTGTTCGCGGTGAAGGGAGCCGCACCCCCTGTGCTCGATGACGACCGAGCCAAGCTTCCCGGCGTCCCCCATCATCGCCCGATCACGGCCGCCACGCTGCGAGATCTGATCGTCTGCGGCGCCCTCCACAATCATGCCTTGCGGATCGTGCTTGGCTTCCTCGGCATCGTCGCCTTTGGGTTCCAGCTCATGGGGGAGAACCAGAAGACCGCCCGCGGGGCGATCGGTGCGATCGCACGGCTCGAGCCCACGCCTGCGATGATCGTCGTGACCGGAGTCGCCTTGCTCTTTGCCGGCTGGGTCTTGTCGATGGCCCGGAACGCCATCACCTACTATGGGTTCGGTCTGCGCCGGTCGAGTGACCGGCTCCACGTGAAGTACGGACTCTTCACCCAATTCGAGCAGACGCTACCGATCCGTCGGATCCAGACGCTGGACGTGTCCGATACTTGGCTCATGCGCAGGGTCGGTTTCTGCGAGGTGCAAGCGAGTTCACCCTACTTCGCCTCGGTGGAGCGCTCCGCCGAGAACAAGACCCAAACCGGCGGCAAGACGGTCCTGAGTCCCGCGCTCCACGCAAGCGAGGCCGGCCGGATCGTCGCCGAGGTGTTCCCAGGCCTGGATCTGCCCCGGATCACCTTCCACCCAGTCGCACCGATTCACCGTCTGCGCTCGTTCAATGCCGTTTGGATGTCCTGGACCCTCCTCGTGATTCCGGTAGCCTGGTTCTGGACGTTTTGGGCGGCACTCGCTATCATCCCGATTCTGTTGTATGCGGCGCTCTACGCGAGGACTGCCTACGCCCGGCTGGGCTGGCACCTCGACGCCCGGTTTCTCGTGGTGCGCTCGGGAGCGTGGAACCACCTCCTGACCATCGTCCCGATCGGGCGCGTCCAGTTTGCGAGCTGGGATCAGGGCCCGCTCCAGAGACGTTTCGGCATCGCCTCGATCTCCCTTCTGACGGGGATGGGCAAGGTCGAGATCCCCGACATGCCGGCCGAAGACGCACGCTTGCTCCTCGACGACATCGTCCGACTCTCAAGCGCCACGGGAATCTGGTCGATCGACGGCGTGTGAGAGGCTCGATTCGAGACGAACGCCATGGAAGGAACGTCTCGTCCCTTCGAGGAAGATCCGGGTTCCCAAGAGGCTAGAATGGCGCTATGGCCGACACCCTGATTTCGCCGAACATCGGCGATCCCATCGACGACGAGCGTCTTCGCCGCTTTCAAGCCGATTTCCGCCAGGAGCCGCGCAACCGCGCATCGATGAACGCGGTCGCCACAACCGGGGTCAACAAGGTCGCGCTTGATCGGCAAGCAGTCGTCGAGACGGACTTCTCGTTCAGCGTTCACCTGCCCGAGAACAAGGCGACCACCCAGCTGTCGAGCGGACGCTGTTGGTTGTTTGCGGCGCTTAACGTGATGCGAGTGAAGGCAATCGCCAACATGAAGTTGGATGACGAGTTCGAGCTCAGTGCGAACCACCTGATGTTCTGGGACAAGCTGGAGAAAGCCAACTACTTCTTGGAGTCCGTCCTCGACACCCTCGACGAGCCGACCGATGGTCGGCTCGTGAACTGGATCTTCAAAGATCCGATCCAGGATGGCGGACAATGGCATATGGTGGTCAGCCTTGTCCAGAAGTACGGCGTCGTCCCGAAGGCGATCATGCCCGAGACGGAGAGCAGCGGCAACACGGCCTGGATGAATCGGATGATCACCGCCAAGCTACGAGAATACGGGGCGGAGATCCGCCGCATGCACGCTGCCGGGGCCGGCATGGACGACCTGCGCTCCTTCAAAGAGGGATCGATGAGCGAGACTTATCGGATGCTTGCCATCCACCTCGGCGAGCCACCGACCGACTTCCACTGGCAGTGGCGGGACGAGGACCGAAACTTCCACCGCGATGGGCGGATCACGCCCCAGGAATTCTTCGCCAAGCACGTTCAGATCGACCTCGACGACTACGTCTGCCTCATCCATTGCCCTCAAGCTTCCAAGACGATGAACACCTTGTACACGGTCAAATACCTTGGAAACGTGGTCGGGGGTAAGCCCGTCGAGTATGTGAACGTCCCGCTCGACGTGATGAAGCCTGCCGCGATTGCGCAGCTCAAGGATGGCGAAAGTGTTTGGTTCGGATGCGACGTCGGACAGTTCCTCGACCGCGATCTCGGAGTGCTGAACACCCACCTGTTCGACTTCGAGTCGGTCTACGGCACCGCTCCCCGGCTCGACAAGGCCGCGCGCCTCGATTACGGCCAATCGCTCATGACCCATGCGATGGTGTTCACCGGCGTCGACTTGGACACGCACGACCAGCCGCTCAAATGGCGCGTCGAGAACTCATGGGGCGAAAAGGGTGGCGACAAGGGCTTCCTGATGATGACGGACGCCTGGTTCGACGAATACAACTACGAAGTTGCCGTCCACAAAACGTACCTCTCCGCGGAGGTCCTCGCGATCCTCGACCAGGCTCCGGTCGAGCTTGAGCCCTGGGACCCGATGGGATCGCTTGCGGGCTAAGCGTTGTCGATCCCCTTCTTCTATCATCCCCGGATGCTCGACTACGACTTCGGGCCTGGCCATCCGCTCAAGCCAGAACGCTTGCGACGGGCGATCGCGCTCCTGCAGGCAGTCGAGCCCCTCGACGTCACGGACCCCGGAATGGACGCGCGCAACGACGTCCTTCGGGTCCACGACCCGCACTACGTGGACGTGGTCCACGCGTTGAGCAGCGGTGACCGTCTTCCCGACACGCTCGTTCGGCAGCACGGCTTCGGTTCCCTCGACAATCCCGCGTTCATCGGGATGTACGAGGCGTCGCTGGCTTATTCGGCGGGCACCGCACGAGCCGCCTACGAAGTCCGCGAGGGGGCACCGCTCGCCTTCGGATTGGCAGGTGGCCTCCACCATGCTCACCGGTCCAAGGCAAGTGGTTTCTGCATCTTCGACGATCCCGCGATCGCGATCGCGGTCCTTCGCGAGCGGTTCGACCGCGTGGCTTACGTCGATATCGACGTCCACCATGGTGACGGCGTCCAATGGATGTTCTACGACGACCCCCACGTGCTCACGTGCAGCATCCATGAGTCGGGGCGAAGCCTGTTTCCGTCGACCGGGTGGGTGGAGGAGACCGGGGAGGCGTTCACGAGTCTCAACGTCCCGCTCGAGCGCGACACGACCGGCGATGTCTGGCTTTGGGCGTTCCGAGAAGGGATCCTCGCCGCCCTCGAGGCGTTCCGCCCAGAGGCGATCGTGCTCCAGATGGGCACGGATGCTCATGTCCTCGATCCCCTCGGGCACTTGCGGGTCGGGGTCGAAGACTGGTGGTGCGCCGTCCGGCTCATCCGCGACTTCGGGGTCCCGATCGTGGCGGTCGGGGGCGGCGGCTACAACCTGACGACGGTTCCGCGGATGTGGGTGGGCGCTATCCTCACGCTCCTCGGCCGCCCGATCCCAACGACGATTCCCGACGAGATTCCGGCGGAGTGGGGACTGCCTTCCTTCTTCGATCGCGAAGCGGCCGGCGAAGGGCTGCGACGCGAAGAGGCCGAAGCCACCATCCAAGAGCTTCGACCGATCCTCGCCCGGATACCGCGGCCCTAGTTTCGACGCCGGCGGCGGACGATCAGAGCGAGGCTCGCCAGGCCGAGTCCGGCCAACGTCGCAGGCTCCGGAACCGGGCTCAGAAACGTACCGAAGCAGAGGTTGTCGATCGCGGCTTGCCGGGTTTGTCCGGTTGGGGTACCCGTCGTGTCGAGTATGATCGACAACTCTTCGAAATCGGGTGCCGGCCCGATCAAGCCCGTCAACGTGTACCGCGTCCAACCGTCCGCCAACGAGTTCGTCGACCGGTCGATCGAGAGGAGGTCGGAGCCGGCACTCGGGATGACGTTGTTCGCGTTCGGCAGGTTACCGCTTGTTCGGTAGTCGAATTGAATCCAGAAGAAAGAGAACTCACTCAGCCGGGCGTCGTTGTCGACGTTCAGACGAATCTCGGTTCGGGCCGGGTCTGCTTCACCCGGCGCATATCGAATGATCCCCTGGCGAGACGGATCGCCGAAGGACCCGACCGGCGACCACAGTGGCGCGAGATCAGGATCGAAGTAGGAACCGCCGTACCAGAAGGGGACGTTGAACGGCGACGCGAAATCCGGGAAGCTCTGGATGTTGAAGCGGAAGCAGAGACTGACCGTGTCCGCGTTCGCCTGATTCCACCAAGACGGCGGATTCGTCTGGCCGAATCCAACCGCGGCCCCTGCCAAGACAATACACGAAATCGCAAATCGACGCATCGTAATCCTCTCTCGAACCTAGAATCACCGAACCCCAGTCGGGCTCCGCGTGCATTCTGACACCGAGTTTACGAAGAACGTCCTCGTATTCGTGCGGGCTCAGAGCCGATCCGTCAGTTGTCCTAGTGCCCCCGTCGGAGGCATGCCCGCAAGCGGCGCAGGTTTTCTGTGACCAAGATCACGCCAGATCGTGATGTACGTTCCGAACTTGGGACTCGCTGATTGTTAGGCTGATCCCGTCCCCGAACGGCGTTTGGGGAAGGAGGTCTCAAAAGTGAAGAAATCCAGTCGAACGCGGCTCGTGTGTATGGCCGCACTATCCCTGGCGGCGGCTATCGCGCCGGCTCAGTCCCTCCATCAGGAATATGTGCCGGGACAGGTTCTGGTCAAGTTCAAGGACACCGCTCTGAGCCCGATGGCGCAGTGGTCCATGAGTGCGATCCGAAGCGAAATGATCGACGCCGTGCCATCCATCGGCGTATCGGTCCTCAGCATTCCCGATTCGATGTCTCCCCCTGAAGCCGCCCGCTACTTCTCGCAGTTCCCGAACGTGGAGTTTGCCGAGCCGAACGGCATTGTCCACACGATGTTCACGCCAAACGACTCGCTGTTCACGTCACAGTATGCGCCGCAGCGGGTTTCTGGGCCGGCTGCTTGGGATCTGTCGTCCGGGAATCCCGGGGTCGTGATCGCGATTGTCGACACCGGCATCGACTATCGTCACCCCGATCTCGCCGGCAAGGTCACGGCAGGTTACGACTTCGTCAACGGTGACGCCGATGCGTACGACGACTACGGGCACGGTACGCACTGCGCGGGGATCGCCGCGGCCAGAACGAACAACGCGATCGGCATCGCAGGGATTGGTTTCGACTGCTCGCTGATGCCAGTCAAGGTCCTCGGCGCGGATGGGACCGGCAGCGTGGCCGGTGTTGCGCAAGGCATCGGGTGGGCTACTGCCAACGGGGCGAAAGTCATCTCCTTGTCGCTAAGCGGGCCAGGTTCTGTCGCGCTGCAAGCCGCCGTCGACGACGCATGGCAGAACAATGTCCTGGTCGTCGCCGCAGCCGGCAATCGGAACACAGATGCTCCAAGCTATCCAGCGTATTACTCCAACGCCATCGCCGTCGCCTCGACCGACGCCAACGATCGAAGGTCCAACTTCTCGAACTTTGGATCTTGGGTCGATGTGGCGGCGCCGGGCGAAGAAATTTTGTCGACGCTCCCGGGCAATCGTTATGACCTCAATAGCGGTACGTCGATGGCTTGCCCCGCAGTGGCGGGCCTCGGCGGGCTGCTCTGGTCGCACTTGGGGGCAAACACGCCCATCTCGGAGATTCGACGCAGGATCGAAGCCAACTGCGACCCCGTCGGGTCGTTCGTGGCCAGGGGTCGGGTCAACGCTTACCGAGCGCTGACCGATGCCCCGCCGCAGACACCTCCGCAGAAGCCGAGCAACCCGTCGACGTCGAACGTTCAGGCTCGGAGCATCGACGTTCATTGGACTGACAACTCGAACAATGAGACGGCCTTCCAGGTCTTCATGCAGGTGAGCGGAGGCGAATTCGCCCATATCGGCGATGCGCCCGCAGACAACACGGGTTTTCGCGCGCAAGGTCTTCGGCCTGAAACGACGTACCGGTTCAAGATTCGCGCCGTCAACGCGGCGGGTGCATCCGCCTTCACTTCTCGCACCTCGGCCAAGACGAAGAAGCTCCCGCTTGAGGCCCCCACCAACTTGCGTGTCCGTGACACTCGACAAACGTCGATCCGCCTCGCCTGGGATCACTCGGGCGGAGCCTCGGAGTTTCGAATCGATCAGCGCCGATTCAGAAGCGGTTCCTGGTCGGGGTGGTCGTTAGGAGAGACCGTTCCCGGCGATCGGAATGCCGCCATACGCGATGGCCTCAGGAAGAACACGCTGTACCAGTTCCGAATCCGCGCTATCAGCGGAAGTCGGAAGAGCGACTGGAGCGCCGTCGTCGAAGCGCGCACTGATCGTTGATCGATTGCTTACTTGCCCCGCTTGAAGAGCGGGGCAAGCCCTCACCCACGTTCGGCTGCAGGAGCAGCCGGGAGGCACCCATGTACCGGAAGCAAACCACCCCTTGGTCTCGCACACTTCTGCTCACGGCTCTTTGCGCGACAATCTCACTCTCGGCAAGGGCACAAGGGCCCCAGCTCATTGTCGACTACGCCCCGCAGTCCGTTCCTGCCCTTGGCTATCGGCCGGCCGGGCTCGTGGAGGTCGACCGTCACGGATCGTCCGTGCTATACCAGGCATCCGATGGAGGTCATGCCAACCAGGCTCTGTCTCAAGCTGCACTGAGCCCGCGTGTGCTCTCCGTGACGTTCAACATGCCGATCACGATCGAATCCCGCCAGTTCGTGCCGAACGACCCGCTCTTTGCGCCGTCCGGTTCGTACCGAGGACAATGGAGTCTGAGCAACAGCGGGAGCATGCCGAGCGCCAATCTGCCCGGCGCTTGGGCCCATGCTACCGGGCAAGGGGTTGTGATCGGGATCGTCGATGACGGGATCGCGATCACTCACCCCGACCTTGCTCCGAACTTCCTCAACTTTCTCAGCCACGATTTCGCGTCCGGTGACTCGAACCCAGCCCCCCTGGCGGGAGAATGGCATGGAACACAGGTCGCGGGAGTCGCCGTCGGGCGCGGTGGGAACGCGATCGGAATCACGGGTGTGGCGCCGTGGGCCAGCGCCGCAGGCATCAGAATTGGCCGCAGCAATCCAACCAACACTTGGACGCTCCGTCAGGCGATCCGTCATCAAGCCGAAGCGATCAAGATCAAGATCCACGGATACGGCATGTCGGTCGCGGCAACCGGGCCGAGGCCGTACATGGCGTTTGGATCGATCTCGGCCGCGCAGGCGGAGACTGCAGAGTTGGGGATGATCCACGTTCGAGCCGCGGGTAACGGCCGGGGCACGGTGACCGAAGATGCCAACAAGTGGGACCTGGAGAACGACCCGACCTCGATCGCGGTGGCGGCGGTTGGCCCCGACGGTCGGTTCGCACCGTACAGCGCGTTTGGTGCCAACGTCTTCGTGTCCGCGCCCTCGCGCGGACAAGCGAACGGCCCAAGCATCCCCACCACGGCGGTACCGGGTCGAGGCAATCTCGGTGGCGGCCTCTATGCGAGTGACTTCGGCGGAACTTCAGCCGCTGCGGCGGTTGTCGGCGGCGTCATCGCGCTTGGATGCGAGCTCACCCCAGCGATCGATGTGCGCGTCGCAAAGCACCTGATCATCCGGACGGCTGCGCCCATCGACGCTTCCAACCCTGATTGGATCGAGAACGATGCCGGATTTCGCTTCAATCCCAACTATGGACACGGACTCATCGACGCCACTGCCTTTGTCGAGGCTGCAGGCAACGAATGGAGCATCGGCGAACTTGAGCGAGAGACCGTGTCGGTGGCCCCCAACGCGACCATTCCTGACAACCAGGCTACCGGCCTCTTACGAACCTTCGAGCTCGAAGGCGAGACTTCCCTCGAGGAGATCCTCCTGAACGTCAAGGTCACTCACTCGCGGCGGGGCGATCTCGAAGCCTTCCTCACGTCGCCGAGCGGAACGACGGTACGCCTCTTTTCCCGCCATTCGGCCGACAACGCTGGGAACTTCAACTGGACGTTCTCAACCTCCGCCTTCTGGGGCGAGACGCCGGCAGGCACGTGGACCTTGCGAGTCTGTGACCGTGTACGCAGTAAGGTGGGAAAACTCGATCGCATTGATGTTGAAGCACGCATGGGAGAATTCACCCTCACGGAAGGGCCGAATGCCCCGAGCGACCTGGTCGCGGAACCGAGCTACACCAGCGTCGCTCTCACTTGGACCGACAACAGCGAGGATGAAGATGGGTTCTCGATCTTAAAGCGTAATGATCAGGGAGAGTTCGTAGAGCTCCTTACGGTCGAGGCTGACCAAACAGAAGTCACCCTCGAGGATCTAGCTCCCGATACGGGCTACGCATTTCAGGTTCGTGCTTTCAACGGAAACGGTCAGTCGCGCTCGTCGAATACTGCTGTGACCCGAACTCTGCCACTACCTCAACCCGAAGTGAGTCTGGAGAGCGCGACCTTCACGTCGCTCGACGTTGTCTGGCCCTACGAGGTTCCCGACCTATCCTTCGAAGTCAAGCTCGACAACAGCACGTTGCCGGACGCCACTGAGACCAGCTACTCGTTCGAGGGCTTGACTCCCGGCACGCGATACCTCATTCAGGTTCGGGCAAAGCTAATGATCGGTAACGACGAGTACTTCTCCTCGTGGAGCCGGCCTCTCGAAGCAAACACACTTGCACTACCAGTCCCGGAGGATCTCCGTATCACTGCCTCGACCTTCGATACGCTAAAGTGCGAGTGGCAGCATCCTTCGGGGGATCTGGAGTACGAGTTCGAACTGAACGGTCAAACTCAAACTCCACTTGCATCCGAGTCGCCGGAGGTCTTGGGAGATCTCGTGCCAAACACCAGTTACCGCATCCGGATTCGGAGCGTGCTGGAGATCCTCGATGAAAATGGCACCGTAACCGCCCGGCATACGTCGGAATGGAGCGCATATGTGCAAGGCACGACGCGAGCCCTTACAGCACCGTCGAATCTACAGCTCATCGCTCGAACCGCCGAGACGCTGACGATCGCGTGGGATCATCCCGGTGACGCTGATTCATTCTCCATCGAGGTTGACGACAGCGCAGAGGAATCGGTCCAGAAGGGCGATCGTGAGATCACCCTTGAGGATCTGAATCCGAACCAAACCTATCGAATTCGAGTCGGTGCGGAGTATGGCGAACACGTAGCCTGGAGCAATGTCTTGGCAGCGACCACTGCGGACGGGTTCATTGCTGCACCGACTCGTCTCGAAAGCACTCATCGCACAGCGACCCGGATCAGCGTTAGATGGCAGGATAACTCGAACGACGAGGAGCGCTTCGAGATTCAAGTTCGGCGCGGATCGAACGGGTGGGAGGACGCCGGCGAAGTGGATGCGAATGTGAGGAACTTCGCTGTCGAAGATCTGCGACCGAATACGACCTACGGATTCCGCGTGCGCGCTGTTGCAGGCTCGCGGGTTTCGGGTTGGAGCAACGTCCACGAAGCCTCCACCCTCGGGGTGCCTCCGACGAACGTCCGGATCATCGACGTGGGGCGCTACTTTGTGCGCATCGCATGGAATCACCCGGGAGGCGTCGATAAGTTCGAGATTCAACAAAGCGTCGAAGGCGGCGCCTGGGGTGCGGGCGAGGATGCGCCGGCTTCCGCCCGTTCCGCGACACGCGACCCACTCCAGCCGTCGACTCACTATCGGTTCCGCATCCGAGCGTGGGACCAGGGCCGGCCTTCGTCATGGGAGGAGACGGAGTCCGTTCGCGTTCCCGACCCGCCTCCGACCCCGCCAAGGGCCCCTTCGCACCCGAGAACGGCAAACATCCAGGCTCGAAGCGTGGACGTCCATTGGAACGACAACTCGAATAACGAAGCGGGATTCCAAGTCTTCGTCAGCACGGGAGGTGAGTACCGCCATGTGGGCGACGCCCCGGCAGACGCCACGGGCTTTCGTGTGGGGAACCTGCGACCCGACACGGAGTATTGGTTCAAGGTTCGTGCCGTGAACAGCGCCGGAGCCTCGGACCTGACCGAACGGACCTTTGCGCGAACGCGGGGAGAGGCACCTGCGACGCCGACCGGGCTCGTTGCACGCGAGATTCAACGGGATCGTGTACGGCTCGCGTGGGACCACTCAGGCCCCGTGGACCGCTTCGAAGTCTGGCAGCGGCGTCAAACGAGAAACGGTTGGTCCGATTGGGTGCTTGGCGAGAACGTCGATGGGAGTCGTCAGGACTGCGTTCGGGACGGCCTGAGTTCCAATTCGACCTACGAGTTCCGCGTCCGAGCGATCAACGCCTGGGGCTCGAGCGGCTGGAGCAACCCATTGGAGGTGCAGACGAAACGCTGATTCTCCCGTACAGATCGCAGAACAAAGTCCTCCGGAGCAGGAGCAGGGCCAACGGGTCCTGCTCCTGCTCGTTTGGACTCCTGTATTCCTTGGGCGGAGTTGGCGTGCGCGCTCAGGCAAGAGCGAACGGCTGCGCGAACGCGGCGGCCGGGTCAGTCGATGAACTTGATCTCAACCTGATCGATTCGGAACAGGATCCGCTCGCTCGATCGCATGGTGATCCTCAGCTTGGTGGTTCCGTAGTCGAGGTAGCGCTGGGCGATGCCGACGGTGATCCCGTACCTGTGATCGGCCCGGAAGTCGAACTCGGCAAGCAGCCGCCAACCGTCGCGCGTCTTGGCGTCGACCTGGAGACGACCGCCCTGCCCGTCGGCAAGGCCACGAACGCCGACGTTCATCCGGGAATGTCTGCTTCCGATCAGGAGCGGGTTGAAAGCATCGACGTAGAGCCGCGCGATCGGCGACCGAGTCCCGTCGGATACCGTTCGGACGGTGTCGCGGAAGTAGTCGGCGAAGGCGAGGGCCGCGAGGTTGCCCTCCCGACTTTCGGCAGGGGTTTCGAAGCGGGCGCGGGTGATAACCTGGCCGATGGTGACGGCCTGCGAGACGGCGGCGAGAACGAGAGCGAATAACAGGACGGTGAAGGTCTTCATAATCCGTTCGACCTCGCACCACGCCTGAAGGATCGTGACTTGCGTCACAACCTGCGGTGATCTGCGACGGCCTCGAGCCGGGCGGCGGCGGGGCAAGGGATCGGATTCCGCCGGGTCCGTCGGAGATGGACTCGGCGTCATCCGAGCCAGGGCAAGGCCTCTGGGCCGCCGCCGCCCGTCGGTCCCAAGGGGCCGGGTACCCTGGGTTCCCCTATGCCATCCCGCATTCTCACTTCCCTACCGGTCGGCGAGCGCGTCGGCATCGCCTTCTCCGGAGGGCTCGATACCTCCGTCGCGGTCGCCTGGATGCGCGAGAAAGGCGCGATCCCCTACTGCTACACCGGCCTCCTCGGCCAGTACGACGAGGACGACGTCGAGGGCGTTCCCGGCCGGGCAAAGGAATACGGCGCGGAGGAAGCGCGACTCGTCGACTGCCGAGCCGAGATGGTCCGCGAAGGACTCGTCGCGCTCCAATGCGGCGCCTTCCACATCAGCTCGGCCGGCAAGACCTACTTCAACACGACCCCGATTGGACGCGCCGTCACCGGCACCATGCTGGTTCGTGCGATGGCCGAAGACGGCGTGAACATCTGGGGCGACGGCAGCACCTACAAGGGCAACGACATCGAACGTTTTTACCGTTACGGGTTGCTCGCCAACCCCGACCTGCGGATCTATAAGCCATGGCTGGACACCGACTTCGTTACCGAGCTGGGTGGACGCAAGGAGATGAGCGAATGGTTGGAAGTGCGCCGTCTTCCCTACCGTGCGAGCAAGGAGAAGGCGTACTCGACCGACGCCAACATCTGGGGAGCCACCCACGAGGCGAAGGATTTGGAACTCCTGAACAAAGGCATGACCCTCGTGGAGCCGATCATGTGCGTACGCTTCTGGGACTCTGGGGTCGACGTCATGAACGAGACCGTGTCGATTCGATTCGAAGAGGGTCTCCCGGTCGCGATCGACGGTAAGGAGTTCGCCGATCCCGTCGATCTCGTCATGGAGGCGAACCGAATCGGCGGTCGCCATGGCCTCGGCTGCTCGGACCAGATCGAGAACCGAATCATCGAAGCCAAGAGCCGCGGCATCTACGAAGCTCCCGGCATGGCGCTGCTGTTCGTGGCCTACGAGCGCCTCGTCAACGCCATTCACAACGAGGGCACGATCGAGAACTATCGCGCCGAGGGCCGCCGCCTCGGTCGGCTGATGTACGAGGGACGCTGGTTCGATCCGCAGGCACTCATGCTGCGGGATTCGCTCCAGCGCTGGGTGGCTCGCCTCATCACCGGTGAGGTCACGCTCGAACTTCGTCGCGGCGACGACTACACCATCCTCGACACGACCGGCCCTCGGCTCGCCTACCATCCCGAGAAGCTGAGCATGGAATCCGGCGAGTCCGAGTTCGGTCCCGAAGATCGCATCGGGCAGCTTTCGATGCGCAACCTGGACATCCAGGACACCCGGGCCAAGCTACTGGCCTACTTCGAGCAGGATGCCCTCGTCGATGGCGGCCTGCGCTCGTTGGGCATGGGCGAACCGTGAAGATCGATCTCCCCCGCGTCGACCTGATCCAGCGCCCGACGCCAATCCATCGCCTTCCCCGTCTCTCCGAAGAACTCGGCGTCGATCTGTGGATCAAGCGCGACGACCTCACCGGGTTTGCGTTCGGCGGGAACAAGGGGCGCAAGCTCGAGTTCCTCATTGCCCAGGCGCTAGCAGAGCGGGCCGAAGTCGTCGTGACCTGCGGCTCGGCCCAGTCGAACTTCGTCCGGCAACTCGGGGCGGCCTGCGCATGCTTCGGACTTCGCTGCGTCGCCGCCACGATGTACCTGCCGCATGAGCCCGAGATGGGCAAGCCCGAAGAGGCGTTCGCTCACGACCGGAGCGGCAACCTCTTCCTGGACGACCTCGTGGGCGTCGTTGTCCGGATCTTCCCGGACGACTCATGGGACAAGCTCTTCGAGCACGCCGAGGATTTGGCCGTCGCCGAGGAGCACGCCGGCCGTCGCGTCTACCGCGTCCCGGTCGGAGGATCGTCGCCGCTAGGCGCCTATAGCTTCGTCGAAGCCGCATCGGAGCTTCAACCGTTCCCTGCGTTCGACACCCTTGTCTCCCCGAGCAGCAGTGGGAGCACGCTGGCCGGCCTGGCCTATGCCCTCCACGGCACGTCGACTCGCGTCGTCGGGATCTCGTGCGATCCCGAGCCCGAGAACCTCGATGACCTCGTCCGCCTCACCGCGGGTCTCGATGCGCTTCTCGGCTTATCGAAGCGGATGGACCGAGCGAGCTTCGACCTTCGGTTCGACTTCGTCGGTCCCGGATACGGCGTACCGAGCTCGGCGGGTGACGCAGCGACGACGCGGCTTGCGCGTCGCGAAGGCCTCTTCCTCGATCCGGTGTACTCTGCGAAGGCGTTCGCCGGCCTGCTCGCCCTCTTCGAGGCAGGCGATATCGGCGGCCGCATCCTGTTCTGGCACACGGGCGGGCTCCCTGCACTGCTCGCGAATCGGGCTTAGCCCTCGCCGCGGAGACCCCGTTGGACCGAGACCGCTTCGATCGCGGCCAGCGCCGCTTCGCGCCCCTTGTTACCGAGCTTCATCCCCGCCCGCTCGATCGCCTGCTCCTGGCTCTCGGGGGTGAGGACGCCCCACGCAATCGGGAGATCGCGCTCCATCTGGAGCTGCATCAGTGCGCTGGATACGTCGTTCGCGAGCATCTGGGCATGGCTCGTCGCGCCCTGGAGAATGCAACCAAGGGCGATCACGGCGTCAGGTTTGCGTGCTTCGAGAAGGGTCTGGATCGCGAGCGGCATCTCCCACGTCCCCGGCACGTGCACGACCGTGACATCGGCGCACCCGTGCCGGGTGAGGGTATCGATCGCCCCCGCGAGAAGCTCGCGGGTGACGTATTCGTTCCAGCGCGAGACGACAATCGCGATCCGCATCGCGCTCGCATCCATCTTGCCGTCGATGGTCTCCATCGCCGATTCAGCTCGGATTCGCGACGTAGGCGCCGCCTCGGCAAGCCTTGAGGTAGTGCAACGCGTGGACCTGGCCGGTCATCTCCAAGTCGGCGCGATAGACCGGGTCGTGCCAGCCCTCGATGTCGATCGCGCCCTGGAATCCGGCCTGGCGCAGAATCGTGATGATATCGGTCCAGTTCGTGTCCCCGAATCCGGGGGTGCGGTGGTAGACGACCGGCAGCCCGCTTCGGATGCCCTGTTCGGCCACGACGTCCCTGCAGACGGTCGCGTCCTTGCCGTGGACGTGGTGCACGCGCCCAACCCACTTTCGTAGCTGGGCGATCGGCTCGATGAAGCTCACCATCTGATGGCACGGCTCCCATTCGAGGCCGAGTGTGTCACCGGGCACTTCGTTGAACATCATCTCCCATGCCCGTGGTGCGTGGGCGATGTTCCACTTCGGGGCTTCCCACGTTCCACCCATGTCGCAGTTCTCGAACGCGATCTTGACGCCTTCGTCGGCGGCAACCTTGGCGAGGCGTCCGAAGACCTCTTTGAACTTCGGCATGCTCTGGTCGACGGGCCGATCCTCGAGCGCGCCGGCGAAGCCGCAGACGACCTTCGCGTCGAAGTGCTTGCAGGCGCGGATGACGACCTCCCAGTCGGCGGCGGTCTTCTCATCCTGCAGCGGATTGCCGTAGATGCCGAGGCTGGAGATGATCGCTTGGTCGCCGAGGACGTCTTTGGCCTGCCGTGCAAACTCGGGCAGGTCGATGTCACCGACGTACTGCCACAGCGTCAGTTCGAGCGACTCGAACCCATGGGGGAGGATTTGGCGCAGGTAGTCGACGCCGGAGCCAAAGCCGGCCAGCGTTCCGATACGAATGTCTTGATGATCCACGTGGGAGACCGATTCCATAGGCGCCCGGAAGCCTACCTACCCTTCCCGGGTTCTCGCCTCGTCACCAACGGGACAGCCCCCGGCGATATCGCCGGGGCCAAGAGTCTGGTCGGGCCAGGGATCAGCGCTTGGCTCGGCGCCTCAAAAGCGCCGCGAGACCAAGTCCAAGTGCGGCGATCGACGCGGGCTCCGGCACCGCCTCGGTGACGACACGAATCTGGTCACCAGGGCTCGCGGCGTTCAGGTTCAGCGTAATCTCGCGATCATTGTGCCAACGAATGAACTCGTTGGATCCGATCTCCAGTCCCCGTGCATTGAAGTGCCCGGGAGCCTTGTTCGCGTTCGGCACGAGAGGATTGATCAGGTAGTCCGACAAGATGAAGTGATCGTTCGACGCGTCGGTTCGCTCGTTCGTGATCACGCCGAGAATCTTCCGGTCAAACCGGAATCGTCCTACCGCGCTCCCATCGACGGGGTCGAAGTAGAAGTAGTAGCTGTCGATCGCCGTTCCCGCCGCCACGACGTTATCGTTGTTGTTGAAGTGGCTGGTGGAGTTCGTCGGGAACGAATTCGGGGGCAGAATGCTGACGACGAGATCGTTGGCGAGCGAGTGATTCTCCCGCTCGGTCCAGTAGTTGATGGTGTTGACGCCGTAGGCGTCCGCGAAGTACTTCATGTCCCCCGGGGCGCCGATCGCTGTACCGCTTCCGCCGACGAGCGTTACTCCCGCATGCGAGACAGCGACCGAAGCGATCAAGATGGCGGCAAGCGCCCCGCGGTGAAAGGTGTGCGTCTTCATGGTCCTCTCATCTCCGAAATAGACAAGTGCCCCCGGAGAACCGGGGGCAAGGGGTGTTGTGGGAATCAGGCGGCGCGATTGCGACGACGGCGGATCAGGGCGAGCGCCCCGAGGCCGAGCGCGGCAAGCGTCGCAGGCTCAGGAACCGGCGTGATCTGGTCCTGGATGCCCTCTCCGGTCAGGAGAAGGAGCCCCTGCTTCGGACCGTTGGGATTCGAGGCGATGTTGGCAAGCCACGACTCGGCAACGTCGGTGACGCCCGCCTCGAACTGGCTGCCATCGACCCAAAGCTTGGAGAGCGCGCCTTGGACGAGGGTCATGTCATCGTCCATCACGAGTTCCCACTGGGCGAGCTGGAACGCCTTCATCGAACTCGCATCGACGACGGCGCTCTTGTAGCTGCCCCAGAGCCGCTCGAGGTTGTGGGTGCGGGTCGCATCGAACAAGACCGGGCCGCTGATGCCTCCCGTCGCCGTCGACGACCCGAGCAACGGGAAGACGTTGGGGTGAGTCCCGTTGCCGCCCAGACCCTCTCCTACCTCCGCGCAGAAGGCGTCGAACGTGGTCGGCACGAGCGTGTCGGTCCCGCCCGTTCGCGTGCCCTGAAAGAGCGTCGCGTTGGTCGTGATCGGTCCCACATTGCCGGGCAGGTTGGTCGTGTATGAGACGCCATGCGTCCCGAAGCCGAAACTGTAGTTGGCCGAAATGTCGCCCGCGCGAGCGACTTGGGTCAATCCCGAAACTGCCAGCAGGCCAAGGCCTGCCGACACGCAAGAACGTGTAGTCAAGTTGAATCTCCTCTCGATCAAACATGGCCGCCTGCCGACGGCACCTATGTCGCTATTGCCGAAACTCCCGTGAAATGTGACGTGTTTCCGCAAACTCCGCAGATTTGCCGGCACCCCGGGTGATCCGGGGTGCCTTTACGCCGCGCTATTGCTTTCGGCGGCGCCGCAGGAGGGCAAGACCACCCAGGCCGAGCGCAGCCAAAGTGGCGGGCTCCGGCACCGGGGTCACCATGTCTTGAACCCCCGCGCTCGTGAGAAGCAGCAACGAGGTTTGCGGTCCGTTCGGATTCGCGGCGATCGACTGCAGCCAACCCTCGGCGACGTTCGTGATGCCGGCCTGGTTCTGTCCCGGATCGACCCAGAATCTCGAGCCACCACCCTGCACGAGGGTGAGATCGTCATCGAACGTGATCTCCCACGCCGCGAGCTGAAACGCGCGCATCGTGAGGTTGTCGTTCACCAGCGACTGGAATCCGCCCCAAAGAAGCTGCATGTTCCGGGTTCGGACCGCGTCGAAAAAGACGGGACCGCTGATCCCACCGCCGTTCGTCGTCGACCCGAGGAGCGGGAAGACGTCGTTATGGGTGATCGAGTTATTGGCCGGCTCGTTGATTTCAACGCAGTAAGCCGTGAAGCTGTTGGGAACCAAGGTGTCCGTTCCGCCGGTCCGAGTCCCTTGGAACTCGGTGGCGAGAATCTGCGCCTGGCCGCTGCTGAATGGGAGATTGGCGTGGAAGTCCACGGGGTGGACTCCGTAGCCGAAGACGTAGTTCGCCGAAATGTCGCCGGCATGAGCCGAGTGGACACCACCCAATCCCATCAACACCGCCGCTCCGGCCGCCAGATAAGTCCGAGATGACATGAGAGTAACCAAGCTCCTTCTCAAAGTCCCGTCATGAAGACAGGCATTTACACTTGGTCTTTCGCGAGGGCCGTGCGTTCTGTGACGTTCAGGAACCGATTCTCAGCGATTTTTCATGAAGTCGGGCGTGGATGCCGACGACAAGGGTGATCGCCTGAGCGATCACCATGAGGGTCGCGCCGCCCATGATCATGCCCGCAATCGACGTCAGGAGGCCCGTGTAGAGCGCCAGATCCTTACCCCCCGCTCGTACGATCCCGATCACCCCGAGTGCCGCGACGGCCAACGTGAGGATCCAGACGATCCACGCCGCGACGGTGAACAGCCGGTAGAGAAAGCGAAGCATGCCTCGATCTGGCGTCGGAAAGCCCCCGGTCGGCGCCGGAGCTTCGGTCTCGGTTGGGGCGGGGCGGGGGTCGGATCGCGCCATCGGGAGATTCGGCAGCGATGCGACCGCGTAGGGTGCGGCCTCCTGGGCGTATTGCTGCTCGAGGAACCCGCGGTCAATCTGATGCGCCCGCAAACCCGTCCCCTTCGAAACGAGTTGCCTGTCGACCATTTCCAGCCAATTCTCAAACGAAATCACCTGTCTCACCCCACCGAAATCATAGATTGCGCCTCCTCCTCAAGGACGAGCGCCATGGGTGTTTCGACTTCGCGTGCGGGCCTGATGTTGCGTCCCGGTCCCGATTTTCGGCGGCATTTTCGGGGTACTCTCCTCCCTCTCGGGCGGTTAGCTCAGCGGTAGAGCACTTCGTTCACACCGAAGGGGTCACAGGTTCAAATCCTGTACCGCCCACCATTCTCTCAGGGACAATCGCCGGGCGTCAGGGGCCGGCGAGCCCAAGGCGCATGTTTGTGAAGTCGAGGCGCAGTGTTCCCCGAGAGAAGAACGCGTGAGAGACGATCCCGACGATCCTGCACCCGTGCGCATACTCCAGCGACTCCGGGAAAGCCCCTGCGATCCCGACGACGTCCGACCGGACGAGCTTGCCTAAGGCAAGCCGATCGAGGACGAACGGGGTCACGCTGACCTTCCCGCCGCCGCCGACACCCTCGATCGCACCGGCACCAAGCTTCACGCCAAGCTCCTTGAGGACCGACGTCGGGCCTGCATAGGCCGCGCCCGCCAGGCCCGTATCGACAAACAGAAGACCCTGCACATCCCCAACCTGACCTCGCGCGAGGACGAAGTGATCCCCAGCAAGTAGCATCGGTTCGCCTGGCGCTCCAGGGGTGGCAGCGACCGTGGGCTCGAGCTTAAGGACGCCATTGGCATAGTCGATCGTGGAGCAGAATTGGGACAGCACGCCGATCCCAAGAACTCCATGGACAGGCAGCCCATTGGCGATCAAGGCGAACTTCTTCGTGCTCAGGATTTGAACCGGGATGTTCTCGAGCGTGACTCCGGGGAAGGAGATGGACTTCGCGCGGCCCAGGCCGACCCCAGCCTTCTGACCGGCCGCGAACGTGCCCGTCGCTTCCGCAATCGGTTCGATGCGCAAGGACCTCGCAAAGTCCGTGTCGAGGATAGTCTCGCCAGCTCCTGTATCCAAGACAAAGTTCGCCCGGTGACCCTCGACTGCCAGTTCCAGGATCGGAAGCGGATGAACCTGGACGAACTTGATCTTCGCCGACTGCCCCAATTTCTTGTAGGGGACGGAGGCACCGAACGAGGCGAGCTGTTTCGACCGACCGACATTGCCAGACTTGGCAAACAAGAGCGCGGCACGAGGATAGTCCATTTGCCGATAGGCGATGATTGCTTGCAAGCCTGTGAGGAGCTTATCCTCGGGCGACGCCTTGAGCGCCGCCGCCAACACGCGGTCCGCCTCGGTCAGATTGTTCTCCAACACAAGGACCTGAGCGAGGACACGACGCGCAGCGAGGGACCCTGGCTCCTGATTCAGCTGAGCCGAAGCAAGACGTTTCGCTTCGGTCAGATCGCCTCTTCGAAAACACTCCTCAAACGAGGACGGTGCGGAGACGGCCATACAAGAAAGGACTAAGAGCGGTGCGAGCATCATGCGGACTCCTCCTTGGTGAGGGGGTGGATGGCGAGGGTGAGGACGCTATCCTCCGAGCCCGGCGATACCGGCTCAAGGGCCTCAAGCACCCGGTCGATCGCCAAATTGAGAGCGGCGAGGGTCTCAGTCGTGGCTCGGAAGTGCTTGCGGAGCACCCGGACTTGATCAACCGCCCCAGGGCCAAGGTGTCCCGCGTAGGCCTGTTCCTTGGCGTCGGCTAGGGCCGCCTCGAGGGTTGCGATCAGCAACTCGTCGAAGGGCGGGCACTCCGATGGGGTCTTCACGACGCCGCGATCGAGGACGAAGTCGCGGGCAATCGACCCGTACGTCTTCTCGACGCATCCACGCAATTGTCGCTCGCTCACGACTTCGATCAAGCCGGCATCGTGAAGTGTCTCGACGTGATGATAGAGCGTCGTCGACTTCAGCGCGAGCACCTTCGAGAGGTCGAGCGGCGACATCGCCTGCTGGGAGAGAGCCTCCAAGATGCGCATCCGTATGGGATGTGCGATGGCTTGGACCTGCTTCCAGTCGACAAGGCAATGAACAGCTTTCACGCCCATTGTACGGAAATAACCGAATAATCGGTTCCCAGCGTGCAATCGACTTTGGAAGGCAGCTCTCGCCAAGCCTGCACCCCTGGCCGAATCGGGTGAGGTGGACTGCTGGATTACCTTTCCGCCCCCGGGGGAGAGGCCCCGGTTGAGGTGGACCGCGGAGATACCTCTCCGCCCCCGGGGGAGAGGTCGGTGAGCGCAGCGAACCGGGTGAGGTGGGCTTCCTTTTTGAGACCGACCGCTTCCGGCCTCCTCATCCGAATCGGGCTACGCCCTCACCGACTTCTCCTCCAATGGAGGAGAAGTTGCCTGTGAACGCCCTCACCTGATTCATCGCCCCCTGAAACCGCTGAGATACCTCTCCGCCCCCGGGGNNGTCGGTGAGCGCAGCGAACCGGGGGAGGTGGCATGGAGAAGTTGTCGACGGACGTCCGCTTCCACTACCTCTTATGCTTTTGAGTCAGAACGACCAGCCGTAGCTGATCCCCACGTGGCGCATCTTGACGAGCATCAGCGTGACATTCGACGTAGGCATCTTGTAGGTCAAGAGCAGGTGGGTGTTGCGGCCATCGTTCATCCCCATCACGTCCCAGTGCTCGTCGAGTACGACGTTCGCACCGAACGGAAACAGGAAACGCTTCTCCCACTCGGAATAGCTCACCGAAACATACGGTGCGATCCGTCCCCCGGGCAGACCTTTGGCGAAGGTCGTGAAGTACGCTCGTGTCCCTTCGGGCGAGAAGATCCGATCGCTCGACGTTCCAAAGGAAACCATCGGCGTCTTTTCCGACTCCGGTAACGCGATCCAGTTCCCGATCGGGTTGACCTCATCGATCGCGGGATTGTATTCAAGACCCAACTTCAGCCGGGGGGTCAAGGCGTAGGACGCCGTGAACCGCCAGCGCGGTCGATCGGCCGGGACGCCAACCCAACGGGCTGAAAAGTACCACTTGAACTTGAGCTCGCTCGAACCGAGCGGGCGTCCCTCACCGGGTCACCCGGTTCACGTGGGGACGGCGGTCGGTGACGTTTGGCGGCGTTCGTCCGGCCTCTTCTCTTGGGCCACGACCTGCGTCACGTTGAGTGTAACGAGTCCGGCCAGTAGGATCGACTTCATCGGCTTTCGACTCATCGCGACCCGCCCGAGTTTAGCTCAGGCTGCGGACTCACGCACGGCGGATGAGGCTCGACATTCAACGACCGGTCACGACCTTGCCGGTTCTGGCATCGATCAACACGCCCCAGCGGCGCGCCTTGGCATCGACCAAGTGTACGGACCAGACCGGCTTGGAGTTGAACTTGTCGAGACGAACCTCGATCACCGTCCCCGACTGACTCTTCTGCGCCGATCGAACGGCGGTCTCCAGCGTCGCGCGCGGGGTCACCGCGGGATAGCCTGCTGCGGCGGTCGCACTCATGTCGTAGCGTCGATCGACCTTGCCGTCCTTTGCGGACAAATCGACGCCGAGGAGAACGCCACGCGTAGTGAACGCTTGAGCACTCCAAAACAACTCCTGCCGCCGCTCGACGAGGGCGATTCGAACCATGCGCCCGGTCAGGTGTTTCGCAATCGCGGCGCGGGCCGACAGGACGTTGGCGAGTTTCGCGCCCTTGAGGCCGGCAATCTTGTTCGTGGCGTACGCCTGACCCCAAGTAGAGGCAACGGCTCCGAGGGCGGCCACGACGAGCAGGAAACGCATGGACATTGCCGTCGTTGTACCCAGCCGCTCCCGCCCGATATCGTTCGAGCGCAAATCACTTCGAACGGGCGGGGCGATTCGACGGCCATCCTTGCGACCCGTGCGGGCCTCGCCGTTGGACCGGTCGGTAAGACGGATACAATGGTGCCATGGCAAGGCGCGATCTCGACGAGTGGCTTTGGCAGATCGGTACCGAACTCCAGCGACTCAGCCGAGAAGTCGCTCCTGGCGGTCCGAAGCTGGCCCGCGGTTCGGCGTGGCAGCCGCGGGTGGACGTCGCGGAGACCTCCGACAGCCTCGTGATCAAGGCCGAGCTCGCCGGCATCGGAAGCGAGGATGTGCGCATCTCCCTCGACCTCAAGACCCACACGCTTCTGTTGCGCGGCGTCCGTAGCGAAGAGGACCTGCAGGAAGGTGCCCGGTGCGGCTACCATCAGATTGAGATCGACTACGGCGAATTCGAACGCGAGATCAGCCTCCCTGAGGTGCCGATCGAGGCAGGTGGCATGGGTGCCCAGTACCGCAACGGCTTCCTCATCGTCATCATCCCGAAAGCCCTCGAACCGTCGACCAAGGTGCTGATGCGCCGCACGATCACCGTTCGCAAAACGCATGTCTGACGTCAAGACCCCGCTCGAACAGCCGCTCGACGACGAACCCGAGACGATCGTCTCGGAGTTGGAACCCGAGGACCTCGTCGAGGAGCGTCGTCCCGACGTTCCGACCGAGATCAACATCCTCCCGCTGCGGGACTCCGTGATCTACCCGATGCTGATCGCGCCGCTCAGCGTTGCCCGGGAGACCAGCGTCCAGCTGATCGACGAGAGCGTCACAGGCAACAGCCGGGTCATCGGCACGGTCGCCCAGCGCCAGCCCCAGACCGAACAACCCGGCTTCGACGACGTGTACGACCATGGATGCGCGGTGATCATCCGCACGCTGGTGAAGATGCCGGATGGCGTCCGGCTCATCGTCCAGGGCATCGCTCGCTTCCGGATCGTGGAGCGACTCCAGGAAACGCCGTATCTGCGGGCACGGATCGAAGTCATCGAGGAGCCGGAGGCATCTCCCGAAAAGGAAGAAGAACTCGAGGCACTCCGCCGCTCCGTCGGCGCGCTCTTCGACCAGGCGGTGCGCCTCTCACCCCAGCTTCCCGATGAGCTGCGATCCCTCACCCAAGCCGTGCAGGAGCCCGGGGTTATGGCCGACCTCGTGGCCGCCCACATGACCTTGCCCCTCGAAGACAAGCAGAAGATCCTGGAGACGAACGACGTCATCGCACGCATGCGGCACCTCTTGGAGATGCTGAGCCGCGAAGTGCGGGTCCTGGAGCTCACAAGCAAAGTCCACTCCGAAGTCAGCGCCGAGCTGAGCAAGAGCCAGCGCGAGTACTACCTCCGCGAACAACTCAAAGCGATCCAGCGCGAGCTCGGAGAATCGGAGGAACGTGGGGAGGAACTGGACGAACTCCGCGAGAAGATCGATGCGGCGAACATGCCCGCCGAGGCCCTCCGCGAAGTCAACCGAGAGTGGGAGCGCTTGCGCCGAATCAACCCCGGCTCGCCCGAGTACACCGTCGCGCGGACCTACGTCGATACCATGGCGGCGCTTCCCTGGAGCACGTCGACCGAAGACATCCTCGACCTCCATCGGGTGAAGGAGATTCTCGACGAAGATCATTACGGTCTCGAGAAGATCAAAGAGCGGATCCTCGAGTTCTTGGCCGTTCGCAAAGTGAAGCGCACCGGCACGATCCGGCAGCCGATCCTCTGTTTCGCCGGGCCGCCCGGCGTCGGCAAGACCTCGCTCGGGCGCTCGATCGCCCACGCGATGGGACGCAAGTTCGTCCGCATCTCGCTCGGTGGCATGCGCGACGAGGCCGAGATTCGCGGGCATCGTCGGACCTATATCGGGGCTCTCCCCGGACAAATCATCCAAGGCCTCCGGCGGGCCGAGACGAACAACCCGGTCTTTGTCCTCGACGAGATCGACAAGCTGGGGAGCGACTTTCGGGGGGACCCCTCATCCGCGCTCCTCGAGGTGCTCGACCCCGAGCAGAACAACTCGTTCCGCGACCATTACATCGACGCCCCTTTCGATCTCAGCCGGGTGTTCTTCATCACCACCGCGAACCGCTTGGACACGATCCCGGCGCCACTCCGCGATCGCATGGAAATCATCGAGCTTGGCGGATACACCGAGGAGGAGAAGCTCCAGATCGGGTTGCGCCACCTCGTTCCGAAGCAGATCGAGGAACACGGCCTGCGTCCGTCGATGATCGAGTTTCAGCCGGCGGCGGTCAAGGTGCTCATCCGTTCGTACACGAGGGAAGCAGGCGTCCGCAACCTCGAGCGGGAAATCGCGGGAGTCGTCCGGAAGGCGACGCGCAAGTTCGCGGAAGGACGACGGGCGAAGCTCGTGGTGACCCCCAAGTTCGTTCAGGAGGCGCTCGGCGCGCCGCGCTACCTCCACGATGAGGTCGCCGAACGCGAACTCACGCCGGGGATCGCGGTCGGCCTCGTGTGGACGCCGGTCGGCGGCGATGTGGTCTTCATCGAAAGCTCACGCATGTCGGGCGCGAAGGGCCTCACCCTGACCGGCCAGCTCGGCGACGTGATGAAGGAAAGCGTTTCCGCCGCACTGAGCTACGTCCGGAGCCATGCCTCCGAGCTCAAGATCGACCCCAAGTTCTTCGAGACGTCGGACATCCATGTCCACGTACCGGCCGGAGCGGTGCCGAAGGACGGTCCGAGTGCAGGCGTGACGATGCTGACCGCCCTGGTCTCACTCCTGACCGGGCGTCGGGTCAAGCCCCGCCTCGCGATGACGGGGGAGATGACGCTGACGGGTCAAGTGCTCCCGGTAGGCGGCATCAAGGAGAAGGTCCTGGCTGCCCACCGAGCCGGCGTCGAGACCGTGATCCTCCCGGAAGACAACCGGAAGGACTTCATGGAGGAGATTCCCGACGAGATTCGGGCGGAACTCAAGGTCCACTTCGTGAGCAAAGCCGCGGACGTGCTGCGATTGGCGCTGGACCGATAGCCCAGGCGAGGACGATCGGATCATGCAGCCCCGATCGCTGGGTACGATCCAAGGCAAGAAGGTTCGCATGAAGAGACTTATCCCAACCCTCCTGATCGGCGCCGTGGCAGTTCAAATGCTGTTGGCCCAGTCCGCGCTCTTGGTACCGGCGGCGGCACAGACTCCCCGCTCACAGGATGCGAAGTCGTGCCTCAAGTTCGTGAATGACTTCTACGCCGGCTACCTTGCGTCGGGGAAGAACGCCGACCCCCTCCGTCTTGCCCTGAAAGAGAAAGGCTCGAACTTCAGCAAGGAACTCGTCCAGCGGCTGAACGAGGACTACCGAGCTGCGGCCAAATCCCCCGATGAAATCGTCGGGCTCGATTTCGATCCCGTCCTCAATGGGCAGGACTTCGCGGACAAGTATGTGGCGACCAAGGTCACGAAGAAGGGGAACCGCTACCTGGTGGAGGTCTTTGCCGTCTATGGCGGCAAGCGCGACAGCAAGCCCGCCGTGATTCCCGAGCTGCAGCGCAGCGGAAGCCGTTGGGTCTTCATGAACTTCCACTACCCGGACCATCCCAAGCCCGACAATCTGCTCAACATCCTCAAGCGGCTGAAAGCCGACCGTGACAAGGGCGGTTGAGAGGTCTCAGGCTCTCCGGCTTGAACGACGATGCTAGCCGCTTCCGAATCTCCTCTCCCCGCTCTGCGGCGGGGAGAGGAGGCATCCGCGGGGTCAGGGCTTGGAGGAGCTCCTTTGCACAGGGCCTCGGTAAGTGATCCCCATCGAATCGGGCAACCCGTAGAGACTCGGCATCAAGAACTTGCCACGCTGAGGACCGACTTTGTCCACCTCGGTAGGGGCACCCTTCTCCTGGACCCAGCGATCGTTGCGGATCGCCTTGACTTCCCACGAGACCTCGACGTTCGGGGCGCTGGTCCGAATGACGAATTCACCGTCCTTGATCTTCCGAACGACCTTCGCGAGCACGAAGTCCTCGGAGTCGCCTTCGTCGATGACGGTAAGCGAGTAGCGCGGATCGCGGTTGATCGCCTCGTAGTAATCGGGCAGGGTGATCGTCGCGTAGCCGCGCTCATTGGTGCGCACGATGCCGTTGTAAAAGTTCTGCGGCTCGGGACTCTCGGAGCTGTAGTGCAGCAGCATCTTGTTTTCCGGGTCAAGTGGGTGATCGATGACGAACGACTTCGTTCCGGAAGCTCCGAATCGTCCGTTCGAGTAGACGGCCCAACCCGTAGCAGACGGATTAACGCCAACGACGCCGTAACCCGTGTTGTTTGCTACCGTGTTCTGGCCGTAGACCCCAACTCCGCCGGGTGAGTTGACCTCGCTGTAGACTCCCTGGGTAAATCCGGCGGTGCTGAAATTCACGGCGTAGACACCGGCACCATTGCCCGACGAGGTTTGCCCGGAAAGTGCATCGACCGCCCCGGCGTTCGGGTCGGTCGATACGAACAGGCCAGCCGTACCGGCAGCGGTTAGCCCATGTACTTTGGCCGACGGCGAGCTTGTGCCGACACCGAGGGTTCCGGCAAAGTACCCGTTGCCCCCGCCGGTGATGCTCGCCACCCGGTTGCTGTTTTCGGCGAACCAGGCATGGGTCGCCGAGTTGGAGAGATTCGTTTGAAAGGCGGCTGATCCGAACGGGGTGAGGTCTCCGGCGAAGATCGAAACACTGGACGTAGCTCCGTTGACGTGAAGCACGGACCCCGGGGTCGAGGTTCCAATGCCAACCCTGCCTCCGCGCACGCTGAGAGCTCGGACGTTGTTCGAATACATGTCGAGAAGGCCGTCCCCGGCCGAGTTCAGCCCCGTGTCGGTATCGCCCACGGCCAGACTGATGGTCGGAGTCCCGCCAAATCCAGTTTCGAAGTACCCCCTGCCGAGCACGTGCAACCGCGCGGTGGGTGAGGAGAGCCCCACTCCGATGTTGGTTCCGTTGCTTGTCATCACCGCGCCTGAAACCTTGAAGAGCGAAGTCGGCAGAATGGCGAGTGACGGATTGGGATAAGTGCCGGTGAGGTCTCCTCCCGCCGGTCCGGTCGGGGCGAGAGCGGATGGAAATGGGGTCCAAGTGCCGTTACCCACCCCGTCCGATACGAGGTAGCGACCCGCACCGGCACCGGTCGTCAGCCTGAAGCCTCCCATGATCGACATGCCCGTGACGTTGGTGTTGCCGACCTGGGCAAGGCCAGGCGTCGTGGGCTGGACGAGTACGAAACCCATGGGGGATTGGGATTCGGCTCGGTTGACGACGCCGAACAGGACGGCACCCATGATTCCCAGGGACGCGATCGGTAAGACTGAACGATTGAGACGCATTCTAGTTTCCTCCAAACTTGCGGCAAAAATGGGGTGCCGCAGAGCCCGATTCTAGCAGCGGGATTTCGGTCGAAGGCGGTCCCGCGCCCGAACACCGTAGAAGTGCAGTCGCGAGCGTCGCCCGGCCCAGATCGGTCGCATCGTCTTTGCCCGTGAGCGGTGGGAACGTGATTCGTGAGTCTCCCCAGCGGCTCGCTGCAGGACCTTTGTCCCGGAGTCCCGAACCAAGATTCGCACTTCACCGTCTCCGCTGGGCACTATGATAAGACTCACCACGTTGTTTTTCCTTCTCGTCGTCGCGGTAGCCGCAGTCTCCGCACAGCCGGGTCGCACTCGCCAGAAACCGACCGTCGGCCTGCTCCCATACATGGAGCAGAGCAACTTCAAGGGCTTTCAGAACGCGTTTCTGACGCAACTCACGGCCAGCCTGAAGAGCGCCGACCTCGTCGTCATGCCTCCGAAGGAAACGCTCGCCCGATTCAGGAAGAGCGGCATCGATCCCCACAAGTACGTTGCCAATGCGAAGGCCTTCACCGGCAGCGACGAGGAACTTGGCGCCCTGATCGCGTGGCTTCAAGCGCAAAAGAGTTCGAAGAACCAGCCCGGAAAGGTCGTGGTCAATCTGATCGACACGAGTACGGGCGAGATCGTCTGGGCCGACGAGTTCCTTGCACGTGGCCGAGATGATGCCAAGGCAGCAGCCGATCGATTGGCCGCAGCGATCAAGAAGCGACGACGATGAGGGGGTAGGGCGTGAGGGGCAATGACCCTCCGCCCCCGGGGGCGAGGTCGGTGACCGAAGCGAACCGGGTGAGCGGAGTATGCCCGGCCCCCTCAACCGGTTGGGCGATGCCCCCACCAACTTCACCTCCAATGAAGGAGAAGTTCCGATCCTCCTGCGGGCGAGCCCCGCGAGCGGCCCCTCCCTCTCCCCACGACAGGTTGGGAGAGGTTGCACGTAGGTGCGCCACGGGACAAGGGTAGCATGGTCGTTTCCCGCGGGCCGGTTTCGCGGAATTCAACGCCATGAACCTTTCACTCAGGTGCCTCCTCTCGACTTCTGTTCTCGCCCTCGCCTCGACCGCCCTGACGTTCGCTAGCCCGTCGCTTCAAGATCGGCCGACGTTGCGGTTTGCCGCCTCGTCCGCCGATGGCATGAAGCTCCTCATTGGCGGCACCGGCACGAAAATGCTGACCTCGAGTGATGGGGGGAACACCTGGACACCGCGTGAGACGGATCGGAACTGGACCGCCGGCGCATCCTCGGCCGATGGCGAGAAGCTTGTGGCCGTGGTGAACGGCGGCATGATCTACACAACCGCCGACGCCGGAGTCACCTGGACGCCACGGGACAGCGACCGGAAGTGGTCCGCGGTCGCCTCTTCGGCGGATGGGGCACGATTGGCGGCGACGGTCGAAGGAGACAAGGTCTATGTGTCGACGGATGCGGGCGCGACCTGGACGCCGAAGGGTGCCGGTGGTAACTGGAAGGCGATCGCCAGTTCCGCCGACGGGTCCAAGCTGATCGCCGCCATCGGCGGCGGCCAGATCATGCTTTCGCCCGACGGAGGCGAAACCTGGACGGCAAGCGGGGCGCTGGCCGACGGTGCCGGCGAAATCGGCAACCGGAATTGGGCGGCCGTTGCCTCTTCGAGCGACGGCAGCAGGTTGGCCGCGGCGGAATCCGGCGGACAGGTCTATTCATCCAGCGACTCAGGCGCCACATGGAGGCGGCACGAGTCGGGCCGGCGGGAATGGAATGCACTGGCGATGTCCGCCGATGGAAGCATCCTGATCGCCGCCCCGCTTCAAGGCTTTATGGCGACGTCCAAAGATGGCGGTGCGTCTTGGATCGGGTTTTCACACGGAACTTCCTTCAATTTCGCGGGCGTTGCTTGTTCAGCGGACGGCAAGCGAGTTGTGGCGGTGAACCAGATCCGGGAAACTCCCGCTTTCGAGGGCAGAGCCGGCCAGGTCTTCTGCTCGGAGGATTCCTTCGAGACGTACTCCGAGCGACAAATCACTCCCTCGAGACCGGGCGCCTTCGGGAGGAATGACTCCAAGAACTGGCAGTCGTTGCCGCCTGACACCCCCGAAACCTATGCGTCACCCCGCTCGTGGCTGTCGGTCGCCTCGTCCGCCGACGGCACCAAGATGGTCGCCGTGGCAGGCGCGTCGAACGGGCTCGTCTTCAAGGTGGGGGGATTCCAGAACATCCCACCCGTCGACGCGTGGTTCCGGACCGCCGTCACGGGCACCGACTTCATTTACACGTCTTCGGATTCAGGCGTCTCCTGGACGCCGCGCGGCCAATCCAGACGGTGGATCTCGGTGGCGTCGTCGTCTGACGGAACGAAGCTGATCGCTGCCGACATCGGCGGCAAGCTCTACACTTCGACGGACTCGGGCGAGACCTGGACCCCCCGCGAGACCGATCGTCTTTGGTACTCGGTCGCCTCCTCGTCGGATGGCTCCAAACTCGTGGCGGTCGTGACCGGAGGACAGATCTACACTTCGGCGGACTCGGGAGAAACGTGGACGGCACGGGAGAGCGATCGCCTGTGGCGATCGGTCGCCTCCTCGGCGGACGGCACCAAACTCGTCGCAAGCGTCTCGGCCTATGACGGCCGCATGCTTGTGAACAACGGGGGGTTCCTCTATACGTCCGACGACTCGGGCGCGACATGGACTCAGCGAGCCACCGAAGGAAACTGGTTTTCGGTCGCGTCCTCGGCCGATGGGTCGATCCTCTATGCCGCGCAATATGGCGCAAAAGAGGGCCTCACGATCTACGAAGGGGCGATCTACAAATCGACGGATTCAGGTCAGACGTGGACGAAGTGCCCACCGGCGGCGGCCATGCTCCCGACGATCGTCAATTCGCCTGACGTGTTGTCGCCCGGCAACAATCGGGGGTGGTACTCGATCGCCTGCTCGGCCGATGGAACCCGGGTGGTGGCGGTCGAGCATTACTACAACGGTGCCCAGGAGGATCGGGCGCGAGGGTCCCAAGGCGACGGAATCATCTTCACGTCGAGCGATGGCGGCCAAACCTGGACTTACCAGAAGAGTGCCGGTGACAAGAGAAAGTGGGTCAGCGTCGCGTCTTCGGCGGATGGGAAAACGCTCCTTGCGGCCGAATACCGAGATTCCCTCTTCGGTTCGTCCGACTTCGGGGCGACTTGGGGTCGACGCTTCATCGGCAAGCCGTGGAGCCGCGTGACGTCATCGGCGGATGGAACCAATCTGGCCGCCACCGTCACCGGGGCCCAGATCTACACTTCCGCCGACTCGGGCGAGACGTGGTCACGAAAGGGCAGTTCGAGAGCGTGGACTTCGCTCTTCTCAACTCCGGACGGCAACACGCTGATCGCCGGTGCCCATCCCTCTGAAATCCTCGTCTCATCGGATGCGGGGGACACCTGGACGCCTCGCGGCGAACAGCGGCGCTGGGAGAGCATCGCTGCGTCGGAGGACGGCGCGAAGCTCGCCGCCGTCTTTCAGCGGGGCATGATCTACGTGTCCACGGATTCGGGAGCAACCTGGACCTCTCGCGAAGAGGACCGATCCTGGAGTGCGATCACCTCTTCGGCGAACGGGGCAAAGCTGGCGGCAACGGTGGCCAACGGTCAGATCTATACGTCTTCCGACTCGGGGTTGACATGGACGCCGCGCGACAGCAACCGTCCATGGTCGTCGATTCGGTCGTCGGCCGATGGCACGACGCTGATCGCGGGCGAGGAAGGGGGCCAAGTGTATACGTCCTCGGACTCGGGCGTGACCTGGACCGCACGGGCGATTCCGCATGTGTGGGTGAATGCCAACCGAACCTTCACGATGAGCGCTCCCGTCCGCCAGCTCTGGGCTCTGGCCTGTACGCCCGATGGGAAAACCCTTGTCGCCGCTCCGATGATCGGAAGAATCTATATCTCCACGGATGGGGGGGAGACCTGGACAGCTCGCGGAGAGGAAGCGCGGTGGCAGTCCGTCGCGATCTCGTCCGACGGGACCAAACTCGTCGCGGCGGTCCGCGACGGAGAAATCTGGACATCGACCGACTCGGGCGAGACCTGGAAGGCCAGGAACACGGGGCCGTTCGTGCCGACGCCGACGCCGACGCCGAAGTAATCCCCGGCTCTCGGGCGGAATGGAACCCAAGCCTCCACCCCAGAGAGTGGAGGCTTGGATGGTCATCAGCTCTGTCAGAGTGTCTGAGGGGAGGTCACAACTTGACGTCCCACGGCCCGTCCGCTTCGATGTAGAAGACCGCAGGCTGGTCGCCTTCGACTTTAGCGACATGGGGCATCTTATCGGTTAGTGAGAAGTACGATCCCGGGCCGAGCTTATGATCCTTTCCTCCGACGGTGAGTGTGATGTGACCTGAGATCATCGTGACGTGGTGATCGGCCGTATGGTAGTGTGGGGGCGTCACGAGGCCGACAGGATACTTGAGGAAGAATCGGCACGGACCTTTCTTCATATCCCCGGTCACGGTTGCGGCGACCACACCAGGCACACCCGTCTCTTTCCACTTGAGTTCAGAGGATGAGATGACGACCGCCTTGCCCCCTCCGAGAGCGAACAGCGTCGCCGAGATCAAAAGAATGACACCAAACAGCACAGTCCTGAAGCGATTCAATTGCACTTTGTTTCTCCTAACAACGGGAATCTTGTTCAATAAGAAACCGATCAAAGTCCCTCTGAACTCCTGCACTCTACCCTCTAAGAGTGGCAAGGGCAAGTCCGTGATCGAGGCACGAACGTGCAAGTGAACGGGCGGAGCGCAAGGTCCACAGCGAGAGTCCCAGTCGGGACCCAACGAACCCATCGTCGATGAGGGAATACTCTGGCCTACCCCACGACCAACGGAGGTTGAACCTTGTCAGCGCCCACCGCGCCTCAGTATTCGATGCTTGTCGATCGTCTTCAAGGAACCGTTGCCACACCCGGCTCCGACGCCTTCGAGGCAAGCCGCACGGCTTGGAATCTCACCGTCACCCATCAACCCGAGCTCGTCGTCGAAGCTCAGTCTGCCCCAGACGTGCAGGCCGCAGTCCAGTTCGCGAACGAACAAGGACTTACCCTCACCGTCCAGACCACGGGTCATGGCCAACCCCAGTGCGCCGGCGGCGGCGTTCTCATCCTGCTCGGGAAGTTGAACACCGTCACGATCGACCGTGAAGCCCGAACCGCCAAAGTCGGGGGAGGCGCCGTGTGGGCCGATGTCATCGGGCCCGCCCATGCCGCCGGTCTAGCACCACTCTCGGGCTCGTCACCCGGCGTCGGAGTCGTCGGCTACCTCCTCGGTGGCGGCTATGGCCTCATGATGCGCACCTACGGCCTCGCCGTGGACATGCTGAAGAAGGCCACCGTCATCCTCGCCGACGGCTCGATCGTCACCGCAAGCCCGACCGAGAACGCGGACCTCTTCTATGCCCTCCGCGGCGGCGGGGGCGCGTTCGGCATCGTTACCGAACTTGAGATCGGTCTCGTTCCCCATGCCGAGGTCTTCGCCGGCAGCGTCGCCTTCGACGCGGGCCTTGCCCCGCAGGTCTACCGCGCTTGGTCCGAGTGGACCCACACGCTTCCGAACGAAGTGACGAGCGGCACCGTCCTCATCACGTTTCCGCCGGTTCCCTTTGTGCCGGAGTTTCTGCACGGCCGCTCCCTGCTGATCCTCACCGCCTGCTCGACCTTGCCGCAAGCCGAATCGGAGGCCCTCCTCGCCCCGATTCGATCGATGGCCGGCGCGGAACTGGATTCGTTTCGATGGATGCCCTTCACCGAGAGCGCGACGATCTACAACGACCCGGTCGATCCGCTTCCCGCCATCGGAACCGGTGCGTTGTTGACCGCTTTCGAGAGCGACACGATCGACACGTTCCTTGGGGCGATCGGCCCCATTCCGCAGTCCCCGAACCTGATGATTCAGGTTCGACACGCGGGAGGCGCCTCCGCAGACGTCCCCACCCCCGAAACCCCGATCGGGAATCGCCGAGAGGGTCGGTACCTTGCGTACCTCCTCGGCGTCCCGATGGGCCCGTTTACCCCTGAGGCGATCGGTGCCCACGGCGAAGCCTGCCTCCAGGCTCTCGAACCCTGGATCCTCGCGCGCGGCCCGCTAAACTGGGTCGGAGAGGCGACCGTGTCTGCCGACCAGATCCGCGGAGTGTACGACGATGCGTCCTTCGCGCGGCTGCTCGAGATCAAGAGGCGCGTCGATCCAAAGAACGTCTTCTCGCGCGCCGGCGTCGGGATCTGGATCGCAGCGCAGAAGGATTCGATGTCGAAAGACCAAGGAGAACCCCACCGATGAGCGCCTACATCCTTGTCAGTTATGACGTCGTCGACCCCGAGGCCTTCCAGAGCTATGTGCCCGCAGTGCAAGAGCTACTTCGGGAGCACGGCGCCGAGGTTGTCGTGGGAGCTTTCGATGCCAAGCCGCTCGAAGGCGAGAAGCGGGATGTCTATGTCGTCTTGCGATTCGACTCCCCCGAGGCCGCGCTGGCGTGGTACGAAGATCCTCGCTACGAGCCGATCAAGAAGATCCGCCTCGACTCGTGTGGCAACACCAACATGGTGCTTGTCAACGCGTTCGTCCCACCGTCATAGCGCGGAAGGAAAGGACCGTCCGCACCTCAGTTGGGGCCGAGGCGCGGCCGCTCAGCCGGCAGCCCTCGGTCCCAGGACGTCCTTGAGGAACTTCCCCGTCCAGCTCTTGTCGACCTGCGCGACGTCCTCGGGAGTTCCGGTCGCGACCACGTATCCCCCGCCGGTTCCGCCCTCCGGACCCATGTCGATCAGCCAGTCCGCGGTCTTGATCACGTCGAGGTTATGCTCGATCACCAGCACCGTATTCCCTTGCTCGACGAGTCGATCGAGGACACCGAGCAGTTTGGCGACATCCTCGAAGTGGAGCCCCGTCGTCGGCTCGTCGAGGATGTACAACGTCGAGCCCGTGGCGCGCTTCGAGAGTTCCGCCGCGAGTTTGATCCGCTGGGCCTCTCCGCCGGAGAGTGTTGTCGCGGGTTGCCCCATCCGGACGTAGCCAAGCCCGACATCGAGCAGGGTCTCGAGCTTGCGGAAGATCTTCGGGATCGGACGGAAGAAGTCGACTGCCTCTTCGATCGTCATTTCGAGGACGTCGCTGATCGACTTGCCTTTGTACTTGACCTCGAGCGTTTCCCGGTTGTAGCGCTTTCCCTTGCAGACGTCGCAGGGCACATAGACATCCGGAAGGAAGTGCATCTCGATCTTGATGATCCCATCGCCCTTGCAAGCCTCGCATCGACCGCCCTTGACGTTGAAGCTGAATCGGCCGCTCTTGTAGCCACGCATCTTCGAGTCCTGGGTCATCGAAAACAGGTCGCGAATCATGTCGAACGTGCCGGTGTAGGTCGCCGGGTTGCTTCGCGGAGTGCGCCCGATCGGACTCTGGTCGATGTCGATGATCTTGTCGAAGACCTCATGTCCCTCGAGCGCGTCGTGCGGAGCCCAGACCGTCCGCGTGCCGTAGACCTCGTACATCAGTCGTGGAAACAACGTGTCTTGGACGAGGGTCGACTTCCCGCTCCCGCTGACTCCGGTCACGCAGGTGAAGAGGCCGACGGGGATCGCCACGTCGACGTTCTGAAGGTTGTTGCCACGCGCTCCCCGCAGGGTCAGCCATCCGGTGGACATGTGGACGGAAGTATAGCTGATCTGAGGGCCGAGTGCGGCAGAACACCGGGCGCGGGGACTCCGGTTCACGCCTGACTCGGACCTTTCCACGAAGGGGTGTCAAGAGACGAGGCTCACCCGATCGGAACGGCGCGGGCGACCCAGAGGCCACGCCCTGGATCGGATGACGCCGAGTCCGCCTAAGGCGTCCCCGTCGGAATCCGATCCCTTGCCCCGCCCGCGCCGTTCCGGTTCACTTCATCGTGAAGACCGCAACCTCCGAGGTCGCTTGCGACACCAACGTCGACCCAGGAAGGTAGTACTTCTTCTCATCGGAGTTCGCCGGACGCCACACGTGGTAGAGACCGATCGTTCCGCTCTGATGCACGCTCACGACGCTGAACCCGAAGTACGGTCCCCCCATCGCCTGCCACTCCGGGGGGGCCGGCTTGCCCTCGAACCACTTCGATTCGAGCTTGGAACCCGCGTTTCCGACCACGTACTGCATCACGTTCGTCCCCGCCATCGGTGTCGGCGTCCAAACATGAGCGTGAGTGCAGAGATAGAACGCGAACTTGGGTTGAGTCGAGAGAAACGTGGCGAGCTCCGCGCCGAGCGTCGGATCGATCGGGGTTTCGCTCGCGAAGGACGGAACCGTCACCGGCCGATGGCCCAGAAGGATGATCGCGCCGACGGAGGGATCGGCGGACGCCGCCGCGATATCCTGTTTGATCCAGTTCAGCGGAATCCAGGCGGCCGTCTTGTATTGGCTGTTCAAGGGCGAGGTGACCGTGTTTTGGGTGTCTGTGTTGACAACCACGAAGTGAATCTTGCGTGTCCCCGCCGCGACCGCGAACGACTGCTCGAACGAGTAGCTCATCTTCGAGTCATCGAACATCAGGTTGTCGGACGGACTCGAGGTCGGCGTCGGACCATTCCCCGACCAAAGGTTGAAGCCGTTCGACGTCGACCAGTCGAGCCAGATCGCCTGGGTTGGCGGGTTCGGAAACTCCGAGTCTTCGTCACTCCCCGTCTGCTGGAGCATCTCATGATTGCCGGGGATCGCGAGCATCGGTACCGGGAGCTTGTCCTTGAAGGCCTTAGCCCAGGCCGCAAGCTGACTCTGGAGCGTCGCCCCGTTATCGGTCGCCTCGTTGTCGACGATGTCGCCGGCATTGAACAGGATCAGCGGCTTGGGATAGACGAGGACGGGATTCGCGAGATCGAGGAGCGTTTGGGTGAGTTGGGGCACGTTGGCCGTGCTCCCGTTCGCCAGGGGATCTTTCGAGGCGTCGCTGCTCGAAATCCGGTTGCAGCCGATGAACGCGAAGTTCGCGAGGACGGGATCCGTGCCGATCACGGTTCCCGACTTGATCAAAGCCGGGTGCGGAGGTACGCGGGCAGGCCGGATGTCGTTCGGGCCGGTTCCGGCGCATCCGACGCAGGCCACAACGGCAAGGAGGGCGAGGCAACGGCTGTGCATACCCCCTCATTCGACGGTGCCGACCGGAAGCCCTCCCGGAGTCCGACTACTCGACCCTGCGTCCAAGGGCTTCGAGTCGCCCGGTGATCGCAAACCCGACCCGCTCGGCAATGTTGAGGGCGTGGTCGGCGATGCGCTCGACATGATGGAGCGCGAGAAGCATCCAGCTCGCAGGCACCACGCCTTCGGGTCGTCGCCGCATGTCGTCGTGAAGCTGGCCGCGCAAGTCGCGGTAGAGCGCGTCGACTTCTTCTTCTTCTTCGGCGACACGGTGAACGAGTGTGAGGTCACGCTTCACGTAGGCCTCGATCGCGTGACGGAGCATCGACCGGGCAACCCCCGCGATCCGGGGCAGGTCGATCGTGTCCGTCGCGCCCATCTCGCGCTCGATCTTGAGCCCGCACTTCGCGATGTCGACCGCGAGGTCCCCAACCCGCTCGATGTCCGTGCTCATCTTGATCGCGGTGCCAAGAAAACGCAGGTCGATACCGACACCGGCTTCGGTCTTGGCGAGCAGTTGCAGACACTGGGTCTCGAGATCGAGATCGAGCCGATCAAGGGCGGTGTCGGCCTCGAACACGGCGCGCGCGGCGGCCGTGTCGAGGTGAATGAGTGAATCGACCGCGGCCGAGACCATCGTCTCGGCGCGACTTGCCATCTCGAGCAGGCTATGCTCGATCGCCTGGAGGGCCTGAACGGCGTCCCGGGGGTTCTCCGAATCCGTCATCGACAGTGACCTTGCGACCATCGGGAGGAACGGTACCACCGCCCTCGCCGACTTGATCGCCGCTTAACAGATTACCGAGCGGCGTATGGCACCAAACGCGGATTCCCAGACTTTCACGCGGCCCGGGGTCTTCCTTCCCACAAAGCTCGCTTGCGATCGGGCATCGACCAGCGAATCGACAGCCGGTAAAGCGCTCTCTGGGATCCGGAAGCTCGCCCTCGGCCGGCTCGGGCAGGCGGCCGAGCGTCTCGATGCTCGGCGCCGACTCGAGCAAAGCCCGCGTGTAGGGATGTTGGGGATGCCGGAAAACGGCTTCGGTCGGGCCCTCCTCGACGATCCGTCCAAGGTACATGACCGCGATCCGATCGGCCAGGAACCGCACCGTGAGCAGGTCGTGGGAGATGTACAGATACGACACGCCCAATGACGCTTGGAGGTCCTTGAGCAGATTGAGAACCTGCGCCTGAATGCTGAGGTCGAGCGCCGCGGTCGGTTCGTCACAGATCACGAGGGGCGGCTTGAGGGCGAGAGCCCGCGCAATCGCGACGCGCTGCCGCTGGCCGCCGCTTAGTTCGTGGGGAAACCGGGTTGCGAAGCGGCCATCGAGTCCGACCTGCTCCAGGAGAGTAACCCCCGAATCGGACTTCCCTGCCAGCCGGAGCGGCTCCTCGACCGCACGTTGGACGCGCCACTTCGGATCGAGGCTCGCGAACGGGTCCTGCCAGACCATGCCCACGCGGGCGGCCTGACCCGCCTCCGCCCCTTTCACCGTCTTCCCCAGAAGTTCGATCGTGCCTCCGGAGAGACGCTGCAGCCCAAGGACGCAGCGGGCTAGGGTCGTCTTGCCGCAACCCGACTCACCGACGACGGCAACGGTCTCACCCCGCCGAACCTCGATCGAGACCCCGTCCAAAGCGCGAACGACGCCGTGCCTCACCGGAAACTCGACGACGGCGTCGCGTACACCGAGAAGGACGTCACTCATGGTGCGGTACTGCCTTGTTCCTCGGCTTTCGACGCGTTCCAGAGCACGTCCCACTCCTCAGGACTCAGCGCGTCGAGAGGCTTGGCCGCTCGCGCTTCCATCGCGCGAAACCGGGCTACGAACCGGTTCACCATTTTTCGGAGCGCGTCTTCCGGCTCGACATCGACCCATCGGGCGATGTTGACGACGGTGAAGAGGAGGTCGCCGATTTCGGACTCGATGGCCGCCGTGTCCCCGCTCGCAATCGCCTCTTTCAGCTCGCGCTCTTCCTCCCGGAGCTTCTCGAAAACCGCCTCGACGCCCGGCCATTCGAAACCGGCCCGAGCCGCTCGCCGGCTGACCACATGAGCTCGCAGAAGCGACGCCATGCCGATCGGCACGTCGCCCAAGATCGAAGAGTCGATGACCCCTTTCTCTTCCATCTTGATGCGATCCCAGTTCTTGAGGACTTCATCGGCGGTGTGCGCTTCGGTGTCACCAAACACGTGAGGATGACGCCGGACAAGCTTGTCGGATATCGCGTCGGCGACGTCGTCGATGTCCCACCCCCCGTCCCGCTTCTCCATCTGGGCGTGCATCACGGGCTGGAGGAGCAGATCGCCCAGCTCTTCGCGCAGAGTTTCCTGTGAACCGTGGTCGATCGCGGCAAGCACTTCGTAGGACTCTTCAACGAGGGTCTGCTTGAGGCTCTCGTGGGTTTGGGCTTGGTCCCACGGGCATCCGCCCGGCCCGAGCAGCCGGTCGACGATGGCGACAAGGCGATAAAAGCCACGCGAACTCGGCTCCATCGCCTTAGGATGACCGAAAACGCGGCACAATGGAAGGCGATGACGTTGACCGTGGACGAAGGGGACCGGCTCGATCGGTTTCTCGCCCGCAGCCTTCCCGAGTACAGTCGCACCAAGCTGGCCGATTGGATCTCGGCAGGTGGCGTTCGAGTCGAGGGTGTCGTGCGAAAGGCCTCCTTCCCGGTCCTTTCGGGCATGGTCGTCGAGATCGACGCTCCCCCTGCGACCCCGATCCACGATCTGGAACCCGTCGCCATCCCACTCGACATCCGCTACGAGGATGAGCATCTGCTGGTCGTCAACAAACCACGAGGAATGCCGAGCCATCCGTCACCGAACATCAGCCGCTCGACCCTCGTCAACGCGCTACTCGCCCGCAGCCACACCCTCAGCCGTGAAGGCGGTGAATTCCGACCCGGAATCGTCCACCGACTCGATAAGGACACGACGGGACTCCTGATGGTCGCCAAAACCGATGTCATTCACCGGGCGCTCGCCGACCAGTTGCGCGACAAGCAAGCCGAACGGCGCTACCTCGCATGGCTCTTCGGGCACCTCGCGCAAGAGCGGTTCGTGGTGGACGCGCCGATCGCGCGCAATCTCCAAAACCGGCTTCAAATGAAGGTTTACAAGAACGGCAAACCCTCGGTCACCCATTTCAAGCGCTTGCTCGAGGGAAGCGATGCGACGCTCGTGGCCATTCGCCTCGAAACCGGCCGCACGCACCAGATTCGCGTCCACGCCAGTTGGATCAGACACCCGGTGCAAGGGGACGACATCTACGCGACCGGCACGTGGCGACATGGAGCCCTACAGCTTCACGCGGGCTACCTCGGCTTCGATCATCCCGCGACCGGCGAGCGGCTCATCATCACCGCCGAGCCCCCCTACGATTTTCGGGAGCACGCCCTCGTACCCCCGCGTGCCTTGGAGGAGTTTTGATCCGAGAAACCGACGACGGACCGCTCATCCGACTCGCGCGGCTCGGCATCACGTCGCTCGGGGCGGCGGACCTCGTTGCGATCGTTCGGGCCGCTTCGGCGGACGATGTCCAAGACGAGCGCGAGTTCGCACGCGAGTGGCTCCGCACCCACCGCCTCGGTCAGCTCCGAACGATGTCGCCCGCGGACATGAAGGAGCTGGCCGGCCTCGAAGGGCACGAGGCGACCCGGGCACTGGCCCTCCTCGAACTCGGACGCCGAGCCGGAGCCGCAGCTCATGGTGAATTCACGCAGTACGAGAAGGCGGACGACGTGTTCCGTCACATGGGCTTCCTGCGAGAGGCCCGCCAAGAACAGTTCTGGGTGGTCTTTCTGAACGCGAAGAACGGAGTGTTGGCCTACAAGGAGATTCATCGAGGGACCGTCAACATGTCCGTGGTCGGTCCTCGGGAGGTTTTCGGCGAGGCCTATCGCCTCGGAGCGGTCGCGATCGTCGCGGTCCACAACCACCCGAGCGGAGACCCGACCCCAAGTCCGGAAGATATCGAGATCACGCACAAACTCGCGGAGATCGGCGAACTGCTCGAGGTCGCTCTCCTCGACCACGTCATCATCGGTCATCATCGATCCGTGAGTTTGAAAGCGATGGGAGTGCTATGAACGGTATCGAAGGTTGGGACGACATTGTGCAGAGTCTGCGACCCATCATGGAGGCCCGGCACCAAACCCGTGAACGCGCCCTGGCTCAATGCCGCAAGCTCATCCAGACCTCCTCGAAGTGCATCCGCCATGTCCATCGTCAACAGTTCGACGAAGCCCGAGCACTTCTGGAGGACGCGAAGGCCCTTGCCGCTGAGGCGCGAACGGGTCTCAGCCCCCACCCCGAGCTGCTCTATGCGGGGTACCTCCAGGATGCCGAGAAGGAGATGGTCGAAGCGGCCGCAGTGCTCGCGATCGTGCTCGGCGAGGCCTGCCCCTCCCCTTCCAAGCTCGGCGTCGAGGTCGTGAGCTACCTCAACGGCATGGGTGAAGCGGCAAGCGAGATGCGGCGGTACGTGCTTGACCAGATGCGGGGCGGCAAAATGCCGGAAGCCGAGCGTCTCCTGCAAGCGATGGAAACGGTTTACGACGACCTCATCACGTTCGACTACCCTGACTCGCTGACGGGCGGTCTCCGTCGCACTTGCGACGCACTCCGCGCCGTGATCGAGCGAACACGCTCGGACCTTACGCTAACCCATAGTCAGCGCGAGCTCCTCGATGCCTTGCGGGACGCGAAACCTCAGTAGAAGCCCCGCGACGTACCAAGTCGCTCCCACGGACGACTATCCACGAACTGCAAGGCGAAAGCTCGGAAGGGCAACCGCCTTTCGCATCCTCACGCGAGCGCCCCAGCCAGGGCCAGCCGAGGATCCGAACTGCGGGGGTCTCGCGGCACCTTTGAAGCTTCGGGACTCTCGGGCGCGCTGGCCCTGAGCTTTCGCGAGGGGGCAAAGGACTTGACCCTCGAATCCGAGATCGTGGCTTGCGGAACGAAGGATTGGCTGACTGATCCGCTGGGATCTTTGGTGCGAGAGATCGCCTCGGGCGCAAGTTTGGGTAGTCTGGTCGAGATGTACCCGTACGGGACGCTGGTGAAGGACACCGGAGCGGCCACCACGCCGTTCGTGTTCGTTGCGGCGTATGGATACTACACCGATTCCTCGTCACGCGACTACGTTCGCGCGCGAGAGTTGATGAAGAGCATCGGGCGTTGGATGCAGGTCGATCCGTATTGGCCGCACGAGATGGCGTATTCCACTGTTGGCGGAAATCCGGCGACGTGGTCCGATCCGTCTGGACTGCAGAGGATCAACCCGAAAGTGATGCCTCCCGCAGGGTTAGATTGTGCCGAAGTAGGGTGGGACTCTCTACTAAGGTGCCTGCCCTTCACTTGGGAAACATGGTGCTACGCTTGCGCCAAACCATTCCACAGCGAACTTCTATCGAGATTCGCGATTTACCCGGTCATACGGAGCGTGAAAGGAATGCTCTAAGGCATTGCGTCGGCGCATGCCGCGTTTGCTACTACAGTAGCTGCGCGTGTGCACACGTGCTGGACCTTCGAGAGGTCTGGCAATGGTGGACGGAAATCGACGGCACTAAAGAGGATGCTGCCTGTGATGTGTACAACAATGCCATGGGTCGGGCATCCGGCTGCAATCGAGCCCTAGATAGAGTCACATGTTTGGAAGCATGTACGTGGCTTCTTAAAGAAGGGAGGCTTTGTGTCTAACTCCGTAGCGCGGCCGGGATCGAAAAAGCCCCTATTGCTCTTCCTTGCTGGAGTTGTATCAGCCAATCTTGCAAGTTGGCTCTTTGGACAGGTCAAAGACGAAGTGTTGTTTAACACAACCGTAACCTTTGATGGCGAAGGATGTAAGAATGCAACCCTAAAGATTGGAGATCAGGTGTTCACAACTCGCAGAATGACTGCTGCTCTGCCATTCCAAGAGTACCCCGTCCTCTTGGAAGTCGATAGTGGCGAGGGAATGGTTGGCCTGCTGGATCTATCATTGGGCGAAGCATACATTCACGTGGATTGCGATGATGGGACAGTCAGTGGCAATGGCGTTCGCTCGTCTCATTTGTTCACGATCAAACAAGACAGTATGCCCCAGTGATATCACCTTGCTCCATCTAGCATGTTGGTTCGGTCTATCCTCTTGTTGCCCATGATGGTGATGTGTTATGCCGATTGCACTCTTGGTCCCTTGTCTCCACGCGATTCTCATCGTGATCATGGCTCGATCGCTTGGGACATCGAAAGGGTTTCAGTGGTCTGCCCCCTCCGAGTGAG
>DKKT01000009.1 GCA_002455425.1 Chthonomonas sp. UBA6659
CGCTTCGCGCCGGGACCCCTCTTGGTTTTCTAGAAGAGAGGATCTCCGACGAGCCCGAAGTTCGCGATGAGAACGTCGTAGTCGTCCGAGTCGGATTGGTCGTCCCCGGTCAAGTCACCGGCGGGCCCTGAAGTACCGAAGTTGACGACCAGGATGTCGAAGTCATCCGAGTTGGTCTCATTGTCGTTGTTGAGGTCACCGGAATGACAGCTGAAAACCATGGACAGTTCGACGTCGGCCTGGGGCGCGAACTGGAGTTTGCGCAGGCCCTTTGGCGTCTTCACGGCCAGCGCGAACGGTCCGCGTTGACCGGTGAGAAGCGTAAACGAGCCGACAGCGTCTAAGGTCGTGTTCGTCGTCTCGAGAACGACACCCGAAATCGGATCGGTCACGGTCGCTACGACGGGCATCCCCGCGTACGAGCCCACCCAGCCGTTCATCACGACGCTACAACGGAGCTTCCGGACCGTCGTGACGTCGCCGATCATCAGCTCATCCAAACCCGAGTGACGGAGGAACGTCTGCGTCTTGTACATCGCGGCAGGGCCTGCGCCGAACGGCTGAATCCAGATTTCGTCCGCCAAGGTCGCGGGGGCGCCGACGACGTTGACCACCGCAGCACCCTTCAGCTTCACCTTGAACCGGTGGGTCGGCGAAACCTCGTGGGTGATGCCCATCGGCGTGACGTTCACGTTTCCGAGCGCGGCTGGAGTCCCGTTCTGCACGCGAACGGTCGAGCCGTTGAGCCGTAGCTCGACCCGGAGCGTTCCCCCGAAGCCGGGGAATTCGCAGAGGATGTTGTACGTCGAAAGCACATCGGTCCAACGGAGCTTGCCGATCTGGACGTCCGCGACCGCCTGGACACCGCGCTCCTCCAACTCGTAGTAGGCGCCGTTTCGACGGACGTTAGCCGTCGTGTCGATCCCCACCTCTGAGGCCTGTGCCTGCCCCCAGCGGGCCGTCATCGCCGTCACCCCGTTCGGGGAGTCCGCGGTCACCAGCATGCCCTTGTCGAAGGAGTTGAGCGCCGCGTTTCCGTCGCCCAGGATCAAGGCGTGGTCGAAGTAAGTCCAGGCGAGATTGACGACTCGGGCGTTGGGAGCCGGCTCCTCGGCCGTCATGCTGCCGATCGGCTTCTCCCAGGACGAAGTGAACGGCGCGACGCGCTCGATCACGACGCTCTTGACGTCCCCGTATCCAGAAACCGTCATCGGTGCAGTGAACGTGATGGTCGACCACGTCGTGAAGCAATTCGAGACACCGACGCACTTGCGCGTCCGCCAAGTGATCGAGTCGATGATCACCCCGCTACCGGGACGGGCGACGCCGATTCCCGTGTTGTTGGGAGTCACTTGTGACATGACCACCTGTCCGTTCCCGTTCAAGTAGTACGTTCTGAGGGTCGTTGGCCCCGCCACGGCGAAGTCTCCCCGAACGGTCGCGGTCGAACCGGAGCCCGTTACGGAAACCTTGCCGACCTCCCTCCCCTCGGGGTCATAGACGCGGGAGGTGAGGGCCCCGCCCACTCGGGCGGCATCGACCGAATCGCTGAAGTCGATCAGGCCGCCGCAAGCTTCTCCCAGGTCGAACATCACGCCACCCGACGACGTCGGTCCGGTGGGATCGAACGGCAAGCCGCCGCTCAGGGGCAGCTCATAGGCAGCGTCGCCGATCAAGTTGTAAACGAGGTGACCCCACCAGCACTTGCCGGGCTTGAAGCACAGTCGAAAGTAATCGAACGTGCTCCACGCAGAAGAGGAGACGTCGAGACGACCGGTCTGGTTGATCGTGGGCAGGATGTTCCCCCCTCCGGGAAGCTGATGGAGATCGATCGTCGTCGTGACCCCGGTGAAGTTCGGCCATCCACCGACAAACGTCGAGAACGCCCGTGTCCAAGGGTAGGTCGGAAAGGTCCCAAGGCTGATCCGGTCCGTCACAGCGTTCCCCGTCAGGGCTTTCATCCGCCACTGCAGCGTCGCAAGGGGGACCCCGAAGCAGGGTCGGAAGCACGCGCTCAAGAATGTCGTCGCAAAATGCCTGTCGATCACCGTCGGATCGTCGAAGTCGCGAAACGTACCGACGAGACCGGTGCCGCGATAGGTGAAGTCGTTTCCGGGGGCGAAGTTGTCGTTGATGCCTCGCTGGAGGCACACGTCGCGATCCTTGACCACCGAGACGTTATCCACAAAGATCTGGTTTCCCACGTTGTTGCTCGTCCCAAACTGGATCTCGGCCAAGGTAAGCCCAGCCGCAATGCTCCCCGACCCGCGGAGCGTGCCGTTGTAATACACCGATGCGGTATCGGCATTGAGGTCGATGAGGATGACGACGTCGGCCCAACCCGTTCCGTGCGCCCATGCCGCCGGCGCAGGCGTAATACCGGTCGTCGCGATGAGTCCGCCAGGCAATGTCCTGACCCCGACCGAAGCACCCGCGTTGCCGACGGTGCCTGAGCCGGCATTCAGGGCGGTTTGGGGGATCCAACAGAATCGAAACATCCACTTTCCGGCCGTGAGCGGACCGATCGGACGCCCGACGCCGGTGTTCTGCGCGATGTAGAGAGACTTGGCTGGGGTTTGACAGCAGTCCACATCGGCGATCCCGGCCGGTGAGGCGTCTTCCAAGGTGTACCACGGAGCCCCCGGCGGCGATCCGTAGTTGTACGTTTGGAATGCCTCTCGGAAGTAGGCGTGAGATGTCAACGCGGCGAGAAATGCCCCCAGAGCCACCATCAATCGAGTCGGTTTCATCAGTCTTCTCCTGCGAAGGCGACCTAGGGCCACCCGTCTAGTGATCATTCTGCGATCTCCTGCGTGACGAAATCGTGACGAACGTGGCCTCGGTACAATCGCCGCCATCGAAACGCGCCACCTGCTCCGAAGCCACCGATCGATCCGAAGTTACAAGCCGGACCCGATCGACCCGGATGTCATCCAGTCCGTCCTCGAAGATGCGCTCGCCGGAGCGTCCTCTTCCGGCAACCTGAACAGCATCAGCGTCATTCTCACGCGTGATCCTGAACGGAAGCGTCGGCTGTACGAGTTGCACAGTGAGCAGGACATGGTCCTCGAAGCACCTCTCGTGGTGACCTTCTGCGCCGACTGGTTCCGGACAAGGGAGTGGCTTCGACAACGCGATGCGGCCGACAATTTCGCCAACTTCATGGGCTTCCATGTCGCCGCGTATGACGCGATGATCGTCGCCCAGAACGCGTGTCTCGGGTTCGAAGACGCCGGCCTCGGCATTTGCTACATGGGGACGACACTCTTCGAGTTGCGAGCGATCTCAGAGTTCCTCGGCCTGCCCGAGACCTGCGTCCCGGTCACGACGATTGTGGTTGGCTATCCGAACGAGGATCCGCCCAAGCGAGACCGACTCCCGATCCGAGGATGGCTCCACGACGAAACCTATCGCATGCCGAGCCCGAGCGAGATCGACGATGTCTTTGAAGAGCGCGAGCGTCGTGGGTGGGAACGCTACATGGCCAATCCGGGGCTGAAGCGGCTTGCCGAAGACCGCGGGATCACGACCCTAGCCCAGTTCTACACGAGCGAAGTCAAGTACCCGCGCGACTTCTTCGAGGCGTGTTCCGAAGCCATGCGGAAGTTCTATGAAGAGAAGAAGTTCCTGCCTTGAGTCACAATCCGACGACTCCAGACCGAACTAGAAGATGAAGATGAAAAAGACTCTGTGCACCGTTGCCGCGCTCGCGGTCGGCGTCTCCATGGCCCACGCGATCTTTCCGGACAAGCGCGACAGCGCGATGCCCTCGGTCGTGCGACTCGTCGTGTTGCAGAACGGAGCCTGGCAGAACGCGGGCAGCGGCGTGGCCATTTCATCGACCTGGGTTCTGACCGCCTCCCACACCGGAGGCACCCACGTCGAGACGGCGCCGGGTCGCCGGATTCCGATTCAGCAGCGGATCGCGCACACCGTCACCAGCGGAAACCCCGCTGATCTCGCTCTTCTGAAGCTCGGCGGCACGGTTTCGAGCACCTCACGAATCTTCTATGGGGCTTACACCGGCACGGGCGGGCTCAAGAACCGCACCTGCAGGCTCGTGGGTTACGGGCTTACTGGAACTTCGAACTCGACCGGCTGGCGGCTCATCGACAACACGTGGGGAGTCCGACGCGCGGCACAGAACGTGATCGACGATCTGCGGACCGTGACCGTGAACGTCGGATCCTCGACCACGCCGCGCATCAAGACCGGCCAGTATCTGATCTTCGACCTCGACCGACCCGGGTCGAGCGCGCGCGGAAGCCTGGGCGGCTCGGCCGTCACCGATGAGGGTGGCATCGCCGCGATGGATTCCGGCGGCGGCATGTTCGTCCAGCAGAGCGGTTCGTGGCAGCTCGTCGCGATCAACGCGATGACCGGCACGATGCCCGGGATCCCGACCGCCTACCACTACGGCGGAATCGGTTTCAGCGTCTATCTGACTCCCTATCGCGACTGGATCGCACGCATCTCGGGCGTACGCTAAGCCATACTCGACCCATGCTCATGGTCGAGGCCCAGGGCCCCATTCTCTTCGTGCGGCTCAACCGTCCGGACGTGCGCAACGCGTTCAACGACGAGTTGATCGCCGTGCTCACGGAGACGTTCGAGAGGATCGACCGTGGAGTGCGGGCGGTCGTGCTGGCCGGCGAGGGGAAGGCTTTCTGTGCCGGGGGCGACCTCCAGTGGATGCGGAAAGCGTCGGCCTACACCGAGGATGAGAACGTTCGCGACGCAACCCAGCTTGCCCGCCTGTTCGAAGCGATCGCCGTTTGCCCGGCGCTCACGATCGCAAGGGTCCAAGGCGCCGCGTTCGGTGGCGGATGCGGACTCGTGTCTTGTGTCGATGTCGCGATCGCCGAGCCTGCGGCCTTGTTCGCTTTCAGCGAGGTGCGGCTAGGGCTGATCCCGGCCACGATATCACGCTTCGTCATCCCCAAGATCGGTCCCGGCAACGCACGATGGCTCTTCGCAACCGGAGAGGCGTTCCCAGCCGCGGTTGCCCAGCGCATCGGCCTCGTCCATGAGGTCGTCGATACCGATCAACTCGACCACGCCGTCGCGGTCAAGCTTGAAGCGGTCCTCAAGTGTGGACCTTATGCGGTGGAGCAGGCCAAGCGACTCGTTCTCGACGGTCCCCTGTCGATCGAAGAGTCCGCCCGACGGCTGGCCGCGACGCGAGCTTCCGAGGAGGCCCAGGAGGGCGTCGCGGCCTTTCTCGACAAGCGGCAAGCGTCCTTCGTGGTGACGCCATGATCCACAAGCTGCTGATCGCAAACCGCGGTGAGATCGCCGTGCGGGTGATGCGGACGGCCCACGAAATGGGCATCCGGACCGTTGCGGTCTACAGCGATGCCGACGCCCACGCTCTCCACCGGTTGCTCGCGGATGAGGCGGTCAGCCTCGGTGCCCCCGAACCGAGCGAAAGCTACCTCCGCATCGACAAGATCCTCGCTGCCGCCGCAGAGACGGGTGCGGACGCGATCCACCCCGGCTATGGCTTCCTTTCTGAGCGCGCCGAGTTTTCCGCGGCCTGTGAAGCGGCGGGCATCGCGTTCGTGGGGCCACCCCCGGCGGCGATGCGCGCGCTCGGTGCGAAGATCGACGCCAAGCAGCTCGCAGTCCGCGCCGGCGTGCCGATCACGCCCGGATTCTTCGAGCCGGACGCATCGTGCGACGCCCTCCGGACCGCTGCGATAGAGATCGGCTTCCCCGTGATGCTCAAGGCGAGCGCCGGCGGCGGTGGCCGAGGCATGCGGATCGTGCGCGACGTCGAGCTCTTCGACGAGGAGTTCACGACCGCCTCAGACGAAGCCCTCAAAGCGTTCGGCGACGGGGCGATGATGGTCGAAAAGCTGATCGAGCGTCCCCGCCACGTCGAAGTCCAAATCATCGCTGATCGGCACGGCAATGTCGCGGCGCTCTTCGAGCGTGAATGCAGTATCCAACGACGACACCAGAAGCTCCTGGAGGAGGCCCCCGCGCCCGGGTTCGCAAGCGGTTCCGCGATGTGGGAGTCGATGCGCGAGGCTTCCCGACGACTGGCCCTCGAAGCGGGCTACGTCGGGGCCGGCACGGTCGAGTTCATGGTCGACGAGGCGAGCGGCGAGTTCTACTTCCTCGAAGTCAATGCCCGTCTGCAGGTGGAACATCCGGTTACCGAAGCGATCACGGGCCTCGATCTCGTTCGGCTTCAACTCGAGGTTGCGTCCAGACAACCGTTGCACCTGCCGGAGCTGCTCTGTGAGGGCCGGCGAGCCGCGATCCAGGGCCATGCGATCGAGGCCCGCATCGTCGCTGAGGATCCTGCTCGGAACTTCCTTCCCTCGACGGGCCGGATCCTCGCGTGGGCCGAACCCAAGGGGCCCGGGATTCGGGTCGACTCCGGATATGGACCAGGTGCCGAGATCTCACGATACTACGACAGCCTCATCGCCAAGGTCATCGCCCACGGGCCCGACCGAGAGGCGGCGCTACAAAGGCTCGAGGGAGCGCTCCTGGACTTTCACATACTTGGGCTCAAGACGAACATCCCTTACCTCCTTGACGTGATCCGCCATCCCGAATTCAGGGCCGGCGCATTCGACACCGGCTTTCTCGGGCGCGAGTTCGACGGCTGGACCGGACGCGGCGAGCCTCCGTCGGAACTCGCCGCGCTCCTCGCGGTCGCTTCTTCCTCGACCGGCGGAACGACGATCCAGACGTCGATCCCGACCGCCTGGAACGCTGACGATGGGTTCCGGGTGACCCGCTGAGCGATGGTCGCAACCAGGTGGGGACCATGATCGCCAAGGCCCACAGCGCCACGCTCGCCGGCATCGAAGCCCTTCCGATCGTGATCGAGGTCGATCTCCAGGGCGGGAGTCCGATGTTCATCCTCGTGGGTTTGCCCGACAAGGCCGTCGAGGAGAGTCGCGAGCGCGTTCGCACCGCAATGCGCAACTCGGACCTCGATTTCCCGTTCGGAAAGATCGTCTGCAACCTCGCCCCGGGGGACATTCGCAAGGAGGGTCCGTCACTCGACCTCCCGATCGCGGCTGCGCTTCTTGCCGCCTCCCGCCAAATCCCACCCGACGAACTCCAAGGCACGCTGATCGTCGGAGAACTTGGCCTCGATGGACGCTTGCGGAGCGTCGACGGTGCGGTGAGCATCGCGATCATGGCCGCCGCCCACGGATTCAGCCGGCTTATCGTGCCGTCCGGGAATGCCGAGGAGGCAGCAATCGCCCCATCCGTCGAAGTGTACGGAATTGAGCGCCTGATCGACCTGGTGGAACTGCTTAACGGATCATCCGCGTTCAGTCCCTGCAAACTCGACCTGAGCGACGAGGGTCGGCGTCCACGCTACGAAGTCGACTTCGCGGACGTGAAGGGGCAGCGCCACGCGATCCGCGCGCTCGAGATCGCGGCGGCCGGCGGCCATAACGCGCTCATGGTCGGCCCGCCTGGCTCGGGAAAGACGATGCTCGCCCGCCGACTCCCCACGATCTTGCCGCCCCTCGACATCGAGGAAGCGATCGAGGTGACACGGATCTACAGCGCGAGCGGCAACAAAGCCGGGCGTTCGGGTCTATTGTGGGAGCGACCGTTCCGGTCACCGCACCACACCTCATCCTACGCCGCCATCGTCGGCGGCGGTAAGAACCCGAAGCCGGGTGAGGTCTCGCTGGCCCATCTCGGTGTGCTCTTCATGGATGAAATGGCGGAATTCGATCGGGCAGTGCTCGAAGCCCTACGCCAGCCACTGGAGGACGGCGTCATCACGGTCGCTCGGGTTCAAGCATCCTTGACTTTCCCAGCCGGCTGCATGCTGGTGGGTGCCATGAACCCGTGTCCGTGCGGGTTCAAGGGCTACCCCGAGGCCCAGTGCGTCGGTTCCCCGGCGACCTGTGGCCGCTACGCCGCCCGGATCTCGGGTCCGCTTCTGGACCGAATCGATCTCCACCTCCATGTGCCGCGTCTCAAGCCGGACGAACTGCTCGGCATGGACCCGGGTGAGCCGTCGGAGCCGATTCGTCAACGGGTCCTGGCTGCGCGGCGTCGGCAGACGGATCGGCTGGGGCCAGGGCGGACGAACTCGAAAATGACACCGAAAGAGATCCGCGAGAAGATCGTCCTTAGCGACGAGTCGCGCGACTTCTTGCGGATGGTCGCGGCGAAGATGAACCTCTCGGCGCGGGTCTTCGATCGGGTTTTGAAAGTTGGTCGCACGATCGCCGATCTCGTCAATGCGGACGAGGTCGAGAGGGCCCATCTTGCCGAAGCGGTGCAATACCGCGAGCAGGGATTCTAGCGCACGATCAACCCCGCGCCGCAAGGCGTGCCGGGGCGCGACATCACTCGCCGGACAGCTTCTCCTCCACTGGAGGAGAAGTCGGTGAGGGTGTAGCCCGAACCGGTTGAGGAGGCCGGAACGCTCAGAAGGCATGCCCAGGGACCTCCTCACCCGGTTCGCTTCGCTCACCGACCTCTCCCCCAAGAGGCGGAGAGGTGGTTCGAGACCCCGGGCTACGCCCGGGCGAGGGCACGACCACCGACAGCAACCAACCACGGGGCGATCAGTCCACTCGACCTTCGGCAACCTGTCAACGGTTCGTCAGGACGATGAACAACCCGATGACGATCAACACTGCGACCACGATCAGGAGCACTTTCCAGACGCTCACGGGGGCGTCGCCCGAGATCGCGCCGGTCCGTCCGTTGATCAAGAAGCCGAACGTCTTGCCCTTGAACCTGTATGCCCCAAGATAAGTCGGGACGAGCACGTGCTTGAACGTGATGTTATCCCATTGGGTGTTCATCGTCGCGATTTGTTGCTCGTCGCCTCCGATATCCACCCGAATGTCGCCTCGGATCACGTCGTTCATGATCTCCTGAGCGTTGTGGAAGCCCTGCTCGAGCCCAATATTGTAACGCTCCGTACGAAAACCGCTCATGTAGGCTTCCTGGTACGGCACCAGGTTGCCGATGTCCCAGTTCTGGATGCGCTGCGCGTGCTTCGCGGCCAAGGTCGTGCTCCCTTGCACGATCACGTCGTCGAAGTTGCGCCATACCGTGCCGGCGGCGGGAGTCCAGCGAGTCTTCCGGACCTGGCGCGTCTGCCGATTGCCGTCGCTATCGGTATAGTGCTCGGTCTCATAGTAGTGGTCCCCACGCATTCCCGTGTACCAAGTCGTGGCGTAAGTGTCGTACGTCCAATACGGAATGTACATCCCGTCGATCGCCCCGTCGGCTCGGGCGAATTCCTTGAGCGCGTTCGGGGCGAGCCACCGGCTCGAAATCCACTTCCTGTAGATCTCTCGGCACTGCTTCGCGTCGATCGCGAACGGGAGCAACGACTTGGGTCGGATCCGCACTTCAGGCTCTACCGGGATGATCGAATGGGAGCCGCAGAAGGGGCATGTATCGCTGACGGTGCGACCTCCGACCGTGAACTCGGCCGCACAGGCCGAACACTTGACGACCTTCTCGGTCTCCTCCGTCGACTCCTGGCGGGCGATGTCCAGATAGGCCCGGAAGTCGAGCTCCTCGATCTGCTCCTGGGATTGGGGAATCTCATTGAGGAAACCACAATACGTGCACTTCAGGCTCTGGGCGCCGGGCGAGAACGCGAGCTGCGCGCCACATTGCTTGCATGGAAACCGTTTGAGGTCGTCGGCCATCGACCGGAATTGTATTCCTACCGGATGGCCGCGCGTTGCGGGGTGACGATCTCAATGAGGCGGAGCAGGAGCCGCTCCAAGGTGTCGAGCCCACTGAAGGCGGACAGTTGCCCTTTCAAACGGGCATCGGCGAGCGCAACCTCGCGCAAGCAGGCACCCATCTGATCGTACGAAAGCGAGCGTGCCACGTCCATCGCCTTTCCTTGAGGCCAGGGTCGCTCCTGGGCGAGATTCGGGCGGGGCAGGAAGGACGCCCGCACCGAATCGGGGGCTCGATCGGGCGAGACGCCGGCCTCGATACAGGCGCGCGCCTGCCAGAGCAGTCGGAACTGGCGGGATAGCATCGGCAGGATGCTCCGCTGTCCCGCCTCTTCTGCCCGGGTGGCTGAGCCGATGAGGATACGCAGCTGCCGCAGCGCCTCGGACGGTTGGCCACCGACCGCGGCGTCGATCATCGAGAAGACGTTCCACTCGCGCGACGCGGTCGTCACAAGTCGGACATCGGCCTCGCGGATCTCCTCCCCGTCACCCACGAAGAGCACCAACTTCTCAAGTTCATCGCAAGCACGGCTGAAGCTGCTTCCGGTCATCTCGACGAGGACGTCCGCTGCCGTCGGGGTCAGGGCCTTGCCCCGTGCCCTCGCTTCGTCGCGGAGCGCAGACCGGAGGGATTTGGCGTCCGCCTCCGCGCGTACCACGATGCCACCGGCCTTCTCCACAGCGGTTTCCCAGTGCTTCCTGACCGTCGCGAGGCGTCTCTGCTTGTTCTCGTCTCCCGGTTCCTCGTCGGCGACCAGAACAAGGCGTGCCGTTGGGGGGAGGGTCTTCAGACGATCGGGAGGGATCGCTTCTTCGGCGCGGAGGACATGGCGAACGACCACCGTGCGGTACTCCCCCAAGAAGGGAGCCGTCGACGCGGCCCCGAGCCACGCGCTCGGCTCGCGTGCGTCGGCCAGAAACGACTCGAAATCGAAGTCCTCTGGTCCCGAACCGACTGCATCGAGGAGCGAAGTGAGCGCCTTGCGACGAAGCGCATCTTCATTGCCTCCGATGAACACGACCGTCGATTTGGCCCATGCGGTCGGGTCGAACTTCACGGCCGCCCCCGCGAGGTGTTGCGAAAAGACTTGACCGCCCCTGCCAATTCCTTGAGCTCTTCGTCCCCCGGATCGTCTTTCGACCAGAGGGCATTCTCGAACTGAAGTGTCACGTCCTCCGCCGCGGCGGCCGCGTCTTGGGGCAGTTCGCCACGCACGCGATCGAGGTATTCGCGCGGGGTTTGGCTCAGCCGTCGCGGCTTGCCGGTTCTCTTCTCGAGGTCCCGCTGGAAGCGCGAGTAGAGCTTGCCCGCCTGTGAGCGGATCCGTTTGGCGACCGGTTCGCGCCGAACAAACAGACCTCGGATCGAGAGCAAGATGATCCCGCCAATGATCGCGATCACGCCCACTTCCAGCGCATCCTGAACCCATCGTTGCTCGTACCATGGCTTCGGGTCTTCGCGGGCGGAACCTCGCTCGGAGCCGGGGACGGCCTCCGCCCCTTCGGTGGGGTCGAACGGCATCCAGCCGATCCCCTCGAAGTAGATTTCGGCCCACATGTGGTAGTCCGACTCACGCAGGACGTAGTATCCGTCCGCGTTGGCGTCCTCGTTCGGCCAGAAACCTGTCGCGACCCTCGCCGGTATGCCGACCGCACGCGCCATCTGCGCCATCGCGGTGGCGAAGAGATCGCAGTAGCCCTCCTTCGTCTCAAAGAGAAAGGTGTCCACGGGGTCCTGCCCGACGGGTACCGCGGGCGCGTTGAGATTGTATTTGACCTGCTTCTCGATCGCCTCTTTCAGAGCTACGGCACGGTCATAGTCCGATTCGACTCCCTGGATCGCGTCCTGAGCGAACTGCAGCACCCGCGGCGTAACGTCCGGACCGCTGGCCGAGGCGAATGCGAGCCGTGGCGCGAGCGTCGGAGGCACCCCGGCTCGACCAGGCTTCGCCCCCTCGTTCGGCACCTGTGCCGCCCAAGCCACCGAGGCGGGCGGGGCCCCGACCGGAAAGACGGCACCGTCGACGTCCTGGCTGAAGCCTTCCATCCGGGGCGGGGGCTCGCCGGGCACGTAGATCCTGGGGTGACGCCCGGAAAGGACCTCATACTCGAACGCCACCTCCCGCATCGGCACGACTCCATCGAGGGTCGGCGGGGGTCCCTCGCCCTCCAGGTCTTCCCAACCTCGAGGTCCGTAGCCATAGTAAAAGCCACCTTTGATGTACCGCTTCTGGTCAAGCTTGAACCTCAAGACGGGGTTCCTTCGAGCCAGACGAGGTCCATTGCCGACACTGAGGTTCGGCGGGTTTCCGAACGTCAGCGGTGTGGTGGTCGGATCGGACGGCTGGCGCTGTTGGGGCACCGAGATCTGGACGACGCCCGCAACCGCCTGAACCGATCGCTGGAGCAGCGGTGCCCCGACGACACTGAACCCCACGACGAAGAGCGCCGAAACGAGCGCCCATTCCGGACCCGCCATCCATCGCCAGGGCCCCGCGCGCAGGCTCTCCACAAGCTCCAGTTCGCCCAGCGCGCGTTTTCCTGAGGCAACACGCTCCACGCTCTCGACCTGCTCGAGGCTGGTACGGACGTGGACCCGTGCGAACAGAGTCGCGGCACAGAGGATGAACACAAAGAAGAGCACCGGCACGCCTTCGAACGTATTCCAGGCCCCGACCAAACCAAAAAGGGCGATTGAGGGCACGATCTGGAAGAGCAGCGTCTGATCACGCCACGTCGCCAAGGTGCCGAACGCCAGTAACCACGAAAGCACGCCGGCTGCCGCCAGCTGGGCGGGATACCCATCTCCGGGAAGGAGTTCGTTGAGGGGACGACGGCCCAAAACCGCCGCCATACACAAGATGAGATAGAAGATGCCGTCCCAGCGCGCGATCTTCGTCCCTTGGAACAACTTCGTGAGGCCGAAGCTTACAAGCGAGCACGCCAAAATCGCGCCCATGAAAAAGTAGCCGACGTTGACGTCGCCGATGCCGATGCCGGCCGAATACACCGCGAGCATCGCCCCGATGAGGGACAGGACGTGGTCGAACCACGTCGCATTCCGCGAATCGATTCTCATGCGACGCTCTCCACAGAAGGCATCACGTGGACCTCGTAGCCCGCATCGCGGAGCTGGTCGAGGTAGGAAGGATCGGCCGCACTCGGTGCGCGCGACGGGATTCGTCTCGGCTGGTAGTCCTTTGGGTCGTACACGAGGATGACCTTGGATACGCCGTGCAGACTCCCGAGCGTTCGAACGAGGTCGGGATCCTGCACCGACATCAGCACGTAGAGAGTGCCTCCCGCAGTGAGGGGCATCTGTCGCAGCTCGTCGCTGACCGAATGGCGCTGGTCCGCCTGAATCGAGGCGAGAAGGTCGTAGATCTCCTGCTTGCGCAGCTCCTGCGATCTCTGGACGGTGCGCGGGTCCTCCAGCGTCGGGAACCGGACTTCGGCCCCGCTCCGCATGAACTGCTCTGCAAGATAGGCCGTGTGCCCGCACATCGCTTCAAGCGTCGTGTGCCCGCCATAGCCGATCTCCGTCCCCTGCATCCGCTGAATCACGAACAAAGCGCACATGCCCGCGCCGGTCTCGAACTCCTTGACCATCAGCCGACCCGACCGCGCGCTCGACGCCCAATGGACGTACCGAAGCGGGTCGCCGCTCGTGTACTCGCGGACGCCGCGCGGTTCGATGCCGGAACCCCGCAGGTTGCCGGTTTCGGCCTCGCTGAGGCCCCACCCCGACGTCGGGGTGAGCGCGATCGAGATGGGGATCGGCGCAGGGTAAACGGTGAGTTCTGCGCCTTCGGTCTCGTAACGGCGACCCATCGTCACCAGCCCGAGAGCGTCGGTTCCGAGCGCTTCCAGCGTGTGCCACTTGAACTTTCCACGGCGCAGAGGCCGAAAACTGTACCGGGTCGGGATCGGCTGGTCGAAAGACGGGGCGACCGGCAAGCTCAGCGTGAGGTCCGCAACGACGAGCCCCTTCGGGAGCCCGTCCACGATCGTGACGAGTGGACGCTTGAGTTTGCGCTCGCTCCAGACGATGAGGCCCACGGTCACGGTTTCGCCGACAGTCACGGTGGGCGGCGCGATCCGCTCGAAGCGCAAAGCCCGAACCGAGAGCGCGGCCTGAATCCGGCAGGCGGCGATGAGCGCCATCATCGCGGTCGCCATGTAGAACAGGGCCGGCGAATTGATCAGCACCGCCATGATCACGAGGAACATGGAGGCGACCGTCGGAACCGTGCGGGCGACGTTCCGCATGGAGGTCAGCCGACGGGAACGGGAGCCGGCACTTGGGCCAGCACCTGCTCGATGATCTGCTCGGGCGACGTCCCCCGGGCTCTTACTTCGCCGCGCGGGATCACTCGGTGCCCGAGGATCATCGGAGCCACCGCCTTCACGTCGTCAGGACGCACGAATTCGTGACCGTTCATTGCGGCCTCCGCCTGGGCCGCGTGGAGCAAGAAGAGCGAGCCTCGCGGCGAGGCACCCATGGTGAGCAACCCATGCTCGCGGGTCCCGCGAACGACGTCGACGATGTAGTGGCGGATCGAATCGTGAACGAAGACGTCACGGACGACGGACTGCAACTCGGTAAGTTGCTCGGTGTCGCAGACTTGACGGACGGTGTCGAGCGGCATGCTGACCTGTTGCTGCTTGAGAATCTCGGCTTCGGCCTCCCGTTCGGGATAGCCCAGCGAAATCCGAGCGAAGAACCGGTCGAGTTGAGCCTCCGGCAGGGGGTAGGTGCCGGTCATCTCGATGTTGTTCTGGGTTGCGATGACGAAGAACGGTCTTGGCAGCGTGCGCGAAACGCCGTCGCTCGAGACCTGCCGCTCCTCCATCGCTTCCAGGAGCGCGCTCTGGGTCTTGGGCGTCGCACGGTTGATTTCGTCGACCAAGACTACGTTGCCGAAGATCGGCCCCGGTCGGAACTCGAACTCGGCACTGCCCTGATTGAACACCGACGTACCCGTGATGTCACCGGGAAGCAGGTCGGGAGTGAACTGGATCCGGCGGAAGTCACCGCCGATGGTCCGAGCGAGCGCCTTGGCGAGGGTCGTCTTTCCTACTCCGGGAATGTCCTCGATCAGGAGGTGACCGTTGCAGAGCAACGTGAGAACCGCCCTCCGGACGGTCTCGGTCTTGCCGACGATGACACGCTCGATCTCCTCGACGATCTCCTGGCTTCGGGTGGCGATGACAGTGGGTTTCAAGAGCATTCCTTCCAAAGATGCGTTCGCTCCGGCGATTCGTTCGCGATCCCTCCCTCTAACGATTGTACGTGACTACGAGGTTTCTCGCGGAGCCGTTCGATTTTCGAGACGGTAGGTACAAGGTCCTGCCGCCGAAGGGGTCCGGTGCAACCCTGTGTGTACCCTGTCAGTAGCCCAGACAAGCCGCGAAGCGGCCAAGGAGTTTCAAGATGTTGATCGGTGATGTTCTTGCGATAACAGCGGGCCTGGCCGCGATCTGTGCGTCGGCTTGGGCCCTCATGGTGGGGGTCGCGGTGATGTTCTCGCACCGCACGCGAATCGCTTGCCGCACGGTCGAGCGGAATGGCTGGTCGACGCTCGCGATCGGACTTCCGGTGACACTCGTCGGGGCGTTCCTCTCGATCGTCCTCGTCGGCGCGGCGAATCCGGCCGCCAAGCTCGTCGGAACCGTCCTCTACCTCGGACTCCTGTCCATCGCCGTCGTCGGTGCGGGAGGCCTGGCTGCGTTCGTGGGACGCCGAATCGAACCGCTCGACCCGTCGATCAGCCCGTTCAAGGCCCTCACCCGGGGAGCCGCGATCCTCGTTCTCGGCTGCCTTCTCCCGATTTTCGGTTGGTTTCTATTCGCTCCGATTCTGCTCGTGATGTCGATCGGTGCCGGTGTGCGAGCGCTCGTCGCCAAGCCCGTAGCCCCGCCCGTAATGGGCGACTTCGGAGCCACCCAATGAAGATTTCACGCCGGGACGCTCTCCAGTTGGGTGCGGTCGCCGGCGCGGGCGCGCTCCTCGCCGGCTGCTCGCGACTGCCCGGCTCGACGCGAGTTCTGCCGGCAAGCGTTGAGCTTCCTCCAGGTCCGACCCAGCCTGCAGTGCGCGTGCTGAACCGACTCGGATTCGGGCCCGCACCCGGGCAGGTCGCGGAGTACACCGCGACCGGATACGCCGCCCATCTCGAACGGCAACTGGCGGCGGATCTCGACGAGCCCTGGGACTTGACGCTCCGGCTGCGCCGCCTCGAGGTGTATGCGTTCGAGCCGGGCGATCTCGTCAACTTCCCGGAGGAAGAAGTCCTTCGCCAGCTCCAGCAGGCTGCGATTCTTCAGGCCGTCTACAGCCCGAACCAGCTTCGGGAACGGATGGTCGAGTTCTGGTCCAACCACTTCAACATCCACGGCCGCAAGGGCCACGCCGCGTTTCGCAAAGGCCGGGACGACACGTCCGTGATTCGCGAGCATGCCCTCGGCACATTCAAGGCGATGATTCGCGCATCCGCCCAAAGCCCGGCGATGCTCTTCTATCTGGACAACCAGTTCAATCGGCGCGGCGTCCCTAACGAGAACTACGCCCGCGAACTGATGGAGCTGCACACGCTCGGCGTCCACGGCGGCTACACACAGGAGGACGTCCGAGAGGTCGCTCGGTGCTTCACCGGATGGGGAGTCGAGACCCGTGCTTACCGCTACGGGCGTGGACGCTTCCGCTTCGACCCCGACCTCCATGACCACCGCCCCAAACGCGTGCTTGGTCACACCATCGATGGCGGCGGCATCAAGGACGGCTTCCAGGTGCTCGACCTCCTGGCGACCCATCCGTCGACGGCTCGCTTCCTCGCGACCAAGCTCTCCCGCTACTTCCTCGGCGAGGCGACCACGGATGCGGTCGAGCGCGGCTCGAAGGCGTTTTTGTCGAGTGGCGGCGACATCCGATCCACACTGCGCGCGCTGCTCACCGAGCAAGCGGTTCTCGAAGGGCCCCCGATCGTCCGGCGACCGGTCGATTTCGCGGTCGCAGCCCTGCGCGCCCTTCACGCCGACACCGACGGCGGCAAGGGGATTCAAGACCACTTGGAAGCCATGGGTCAGCCGCTCTTTCAGTGGCCGATGCCGGATGGCTATCCCGACAAGTCCGAGGCCTGGACCGGATCACTTCTCGCACGATGGAACTTTGCTCTCGCCCTCACCCGCGGCGACACGCCGGGCACGAGAGTCGACCTTGACGGACTCCTCGGCTTCAATCCCGGGGAGAAGTCGGCAGCACGAATCGTGAGCCTCGTCCACGGTGAGCACCCTGAGACGCCGACCGGCAGCCGCCTCGCGTCGATCTTTGGCGCCCGCCCTGACCCGACCGAGCAAGCTGCTCTCGCGCTCTGCGCACCGGAGTTCCAATGGAGATGATGCGATGAAGCCTCATAACGATTGGTGGAGTTGCGATGGCGGCGGGCCGACTCCCGCCTCTCGGCGGACCCTTCTCAAGTCCGCCGCTGCCGGACTTGCGGCCCTCCTGGGGGGATCGTCGGCTCTTGCCCAGGTGGCCCTCACGGGTTCGGAAAAGGAGCGCGACGGCGACATCTTGGTCGTGGTCTTCCTGCGGGGCGGCATGGATGGCCTCAACGCGATCGTCCCATTCGGGGACAGCGCTTACTACGGGTTGCGCCCCGGCCTTGGGATCGGCGGGCCCGACAGTCGATCACGCCCGGTCTCCGAGCGCGCGCTCGACCTCGACGGCTACTTCGGACTGCATCCCGCGTTGGGTCCGCTCCTTCCCTACTTCAAGGACGATCAACTGGCCATCGTCCACGCCGTCGGATCGCAAGACCGCACACGGTCCCATTTCGAGGCGATGAACACGATGGAGCGCGGCTTAGACTCGCAATCCGGGGGCACGGCGAGCGGTTGGCTCGCCCGCCATCTGATGGCGATGCCGCCACGAACCGGCTCTCCGATGCGAGCGGTCGCCCTCGGCTCGATCATGCCCGACTCCTTGCGGGGCGGCACCGGTGCCATCGCGATTCAATCTCTGGACGAGTTTCGGCTTGAGGCGAACGGCCGAAGCCCGGAAGTGGTCGAGCGGGCACTGGCCGAACTCTACCGGACAGGCAGCGATCCAATGACGGCAGCCGGACGCGATACGCTCAAAGTGCTCGACGCGATGCGCAAGCTCAGTCCGGGCTCCTACCGGTCAGAAGGCGCGCCGTATCCGAACTCCGATCTGGGCGCGGGCCTTCGCCAGGTCGCGATGCTGATCAAAGCCGACCTCGGCCTCGAGGTCGCGGCACTCGACAAGGGCGGCTGGGACACCCACGTTGCCCAAGGCACCACCAGCGGGTGGCTCGCATCCCTGCTCGAAGACGTCGCCTCCAGTCTCCACGCGTTTGCCTCGGACATCGGACCGACGATGAAGCGGGTCACGGTGGTCGTGCAAACCGAATTCGGGCGACGGGCCTACGAGAATAGTGCTCTCGGCACCGATCACGGGCGAGCGAGTTGCCTGTTCGTGCTCGGCGGCGGTACCCGAGGCGGGAGAGTCTATGGCGACTGGCCCGGCCTCGCTGACGAGAAACTCGAAGAAGGCGACCTGCGGGTCACGACCGATTATCGACAGATCCTCGCCGAGGTCCTCGAAAAGCGCCTCCACAACGCGGCGACCGAGCGCGTGTTTCCAGGGTTGTCGGCGCAGCCGCTCGGCATCGTCGCCTAGCTCCTCGCTGGTATCCTCGGGACACCGTTCCCGAGGATCAGCACCATGCAAGAAGTTGTCATTCTCTCAGGGGTTCGTACCCCGATCGGCGCGTTTCAGGGCGCCCTCTCCGGGCTCACCGCCCCCCAGCTCGGTTCGATCGCGATCGACGGGGCGCTGGGCAAGGCCGGGCTCGCCAAGGACGCCGTCGATGAAGTGATCATGGGTTGCGTCCTCACCGGAGGCATGGGCCAGGCTCCCGCGCGCCAAGCGTCGCTCGGAGCCGGCGTACCCAACTCGGTCCCTTGCATGACCATCAACAAGGTCTGTGGGTCGGGGATGAAGGCGGTCATGCTTGCCGCCCAGGCGATCCAACTCGGTGACAGTGCATTCGTCGTCGCAGGCGGAATGGAGTCGATGACGAATGCCGGTTACTTTCTCGATAAGGCCCGTGCCGGCTATCGCATGGGCAACGGGACGCTCTATGACCTGATGATCCACGACGGCCTGTGGGACCCGTATCACAACGTCCACATGGGAAACTGCGGCGACAAGACCTCGGCCGAATTCGGCTTCACCCGCGAGCAGCTCGACGAGTTCGCCGGCGAGAGCTATCGCCGCGCCCAGTCGGCGCAGGCCGCCGGACGGTTCGCCGATGAGATCGTGCCGGTCTTGATTCCCCAGCGCAAAGGGGACCCGATCGTGGTCGATTCTGACGAAGAGCCGGGCAAGGGCAACCCCGACAAGCTTCCCGGCCTGCGCCCGGCCTTCGACAAGGACGGCGTAACGACCGCCGGCAACGCGAGTTCGATCAACGACGGCGCTGCCGCCCTCGTCGTCGCCTCCCGGGCCGCCGCAGAGGCGAAGGGCCTCACGCCGATCGCCCGAGTCGTCGGCTACGCCTCCCACGCCCAAGAGCCCGAGTGGTTCACGACCGCTCCCGCCTTCGCGGTCGAGAAGCTGCTCGCCAAGCACGGCCTGTCTGTCGGAGACATCGACCTGTTCGAAGTCAATGAGGCGTTCGCAGTCGTCGCGATGGTCGTCGCCCAAAAGGCCGGAATCCCCCACGACAAGCTCAACGTCAACGGTGGCGCAGTCGCGATCGGGCATCCGATCGGCATGACTGGGGCACGCCTGATCCTGACTGCGATCCACGAGCTTCGACGGCGCGGCGGTCGCTACGCGATCGCCACGCCGTGTATCGGGGGTGGCGAGGCCACGGCCGTTCTGATCGAAGTGCTCTCGTAGATGATCGAGGCGATCGGACGCACTCCGTTGGTCCGGCTGAAGCGGCTCCCCTCGCCGGAAGCCGCCAATGTCTGGGTGAAGCTGGAGGCCGGTAATCCGACCGGCAGCATGAAGGACCGCATGGGTCTTGCCATCGTGCGCGGAGCGATCGCCCGAGGTGCCCTCGAGCCGGGAGGAACGATGGTCGACTACACGGGCGGAAGTACCGGAAGCTCGATCGCGTTCGTCTGCGCAGCCCTCGGCTTCCGAGCGCACTTCGTGTCCTCCGACGCGTTCGACGCGACGAAGCTCGCTACGATGCGTGCCTATGGCGCCGAACTCGACCTCTTGCCTGCGGAAGGACGGATGATCACGCCCGACCTGTTCCAACGGTGCTTCGCACGGGTCGAGGAACTCAAGTGTCGGCCCGGATACGTCTGGGTCGATCAATTCAACAACCCCGACAATCGCTCCGCCTACCATGCGATGGCCGAGGAGACGCTCACCACTTTGGGACGCCCCCCGGCTGCATTCGTGGCGGCCGTCGGTACCGGCGGGTGCTTCTCGGGCAACGCCGAGGTCCTGAAAGCGCGGTCATCCGACACACTGTGTGTGGCGGTCGAACCGGCGACCAGTCGCCCGCTTGCGGGACTTACCGTGGCCGGTGGCCACCGCCTCGAGGGCATGGGCGTCGGATACATCACGCCCCTCACCCGCACGGATCTGATCGATGAAGCGGTCGGCGTGACGGACGAGGAGGCGACCGCGATGGCCCGTCGGCTCGCCCACGAAGAAGGGATCTTCAGCGGGTACTCGACAGGAGCCAACGTCGCGGCGGCACTGCGGCTCGCAGAGCGGCTTGGCCCGGGAGCTGACGTGGTTACGGTTCAATGCGACTCCGGCTTCCGCTATCTGGGCGGCGACCTCTACCGCTTCTGAGGCGTTGCGCTTTGGCGCGCTACCAGTACGGGGGAAAGGTCATCGAGTCTTCGTTCCGCTTGAGCGAGTTGACGACCGCGAACGACTCCGCCGACCAGTTGCCGTCCTTCTTGCGCATGGTGATCGCGACGACCGGGTTCTCGGTCCCGCCCCAGCTCTCTTGGTCGGTGCCGACCGCGATGACGCGCGCCTTGTCGTGCCAACAACTCACGACGCGATAGTAGCGCAGGCCGCCGTTGACCTTGAGATCGTCGAGGACGGCGACGATCGGCTCCTTCATCCCCTTCCCGTACAGCCGGGTGAGGACCTCACCCCAAGCGTAAGGGGCGAGAACCAGGACGATGAAGAAGCCGACGATCGTCTTCCACGACTTCATCTCGCCTCGCGCCCGAATGGGGCGGGTCATCGCGTACAGGAACGTCAAGATGCCGGCCCCGACGAGACACCCGATCAGATATCCGATCATCTGGATCATCGCTATGAGAGATCATCGGCCTTTGCCGGTCGAGGGCTCGCTCGCAATTCCACTAGAAAACAATGCGCCGATCGGGGGAGCCGATGTAGACTGCCGGGACGAGCCGGCGATGGTCTATTTCGTCATTGGGGAAGATGGGCTGCGATACGGGCCAGTCGATCTGGCGACGCTGAACCTTTGGGCTTCGCAGGATCGCGTGAGAACGTACACCCTGATCGAGGATGCTGCGAACGGTGCCCGAATACCGGCCGAGCGCGTCCCGGGCCTCACGTTCGGACTTCGGCGCGTCGATCCGACGCCTTACGGATCAGGAGCATCCACGCCTTACTCTTCGTCTTACTCTTCGTCGCCGACCTCGTACGGTTCGGCTCCGGGCCCGTATCCCGTCTCCTATCCAACCCGGGACGCCCAGGGCAACCCCGGTCTCGCCACGGCCTCCCTCATCCTCGGCATCGTCGGCATTCTCGGCGCTTGCTGCATGGGCGCGCTCGCGATCCCCGCCGCCCTCCTCGCCGTCGTGTTCGGCCACATGAGTCTGCGCAGTTCGAACGCGAACCTGGCGCTTTGGGGCCTCGTGCTCGGCTACTTTGGGCTTGCGTTCGGGGCCCTGATGCTCGTGGCGTTCATCTCGATGCGGTGACCGGGCTAGAATGCAAACACCATGTCCGAACAGGTACAGCAGTTTCTCCAGCAGGCGACGCAAGCGATCCAGGACGGTAACGCCTACCAAGCTCAGCAGCTGATCGACCAGGCGATCGCGCTTGATCCCGCCAATGCGGACGCTTTCGTCCTGCGGGGCATCGTGCTTTCGCAGTCGGGCAACCCGGAAGGCGCGACGGCGGCGTTTCGGCAGGCCATCGCCCTGAATCCACAGTCGGCCAAGGCCCACTACAACTTCGGAACGCATCAGTATCAGCTCGGCCTGCGACGCGAGGCTCTGATGAGCGCGGAGGAGGCCCTCAGGTTGGACCCGGCCCACGCCTCCGCCCGGGAACTCGTCGAGCGGATCCGCATGGAAGTCGGCGGCGTCGGCGCGATGGCGCCGCCCCAGCCTCGCCAAGAGGTTCCGACCAATCCTTACGAGGCGAACCCGAATTACTACAGGCCCGGTTACGACACGCCGCCGAACGTCCACTCGCTCGCCTTTGTCGAGCGTCTCGGATCGAATTGGGTCACGATCGGTTGGGTCCTCGCCGGCCTGATCATCTTGCTGACGATCATCCAATGGGCCCAGCAGGGACCGATACTGATCGAGTTCTTCCAGGCGATGCAGGACAACGACCAAGCTAAGGTTCAGCGGCTTTCGAACGAAATGGGCTTCGGCGGGATGACGGCGCTATCGCTCATCCTGAGCCTCGCGGGCATGGTCCTCAACGTCGGCGGTTTGACCTGGAACATCATGGACATCGCGGATCGGCGCGGAAACTGGCTCTGGATCGTCCCGTACGTTCTTTGCTGTTGCTGCGGCTTCCAGGGCTTCGGCCTGCTCCTGTACATCCTGATGGGGCGCAAGCCATGACCTCAACGAAAAGGCGGAAGGAACCACAGGCAAGTCTGTCGCTTTTCGGCTTTCGCCGTCGTTGAGCGACGTGGTTCTCAACCGCCAGATGTGGGATGGATCGTCGGGCCTCGCCGTTCCCAGACCGGGACCTTCGACGGATTTGGGTAACGTACGTCCCGATGCCAAGGCTTGAAGTTCAGGACGCCGTGATGCAGTTCCCCGCTGTCCGCGCGCTTGATGCCGTGTCGCTGACGTTCGAGCCAGGAGAGGTCCACGGCCTGATCGGCGAGAACGGTGCCGGCAAGAGCACCCTGATGCGGATTCTGAGCGGTCTCCAGAAGCCGACCTCCGGGATGATCCTCCTCGATGGCGACGCGGTCGATCTATCCAGCGTCCGCCATGCCCTCGACCAAGGGATCGCCATGATCCACCAGGAACTGAACCTCGTCGACTCGCTCTCGGTCGCCGAGAACGTCTTTCTCGGACGCGAGCCGAGAAAGCTGGGGATCCTCGATCGTAAGGCGATGCTTGAGGAGACGGAAAGGCTCCTCGCCTCCATGAACTCGGACATCGCCGCAAATCGACCGCTCGGCGATCTGTCACTGGCCCAGAAGCAGATCGTCGAAATCGCCAAGGCATTGTCGATTCGGGCCTCGATCTTGATCATGGATGAGCCGACGGCCGTGCTCAGCGACCGCGAAGCGGAAGCGCTCTTCGCGCTCATCCGCCGACTCCGCGAGCAAGACGTCACCGTGATCTACATTTCGCATCGGCTCCAAGAGGTGATCGATCTGTGCGACCGGATCTCGATCCTGCGCGACGGGAAGCTCATTCAGACGCTCTCCGCGGATCGGTTTCGCGGAGGCTCGGTGGAGGTCATCGCCGATCTCGCGAGTCTGATGGTCGGGCGACCCCTGAGCGACCTGTACCCGGCGAAAACCCCGGTGCCGGAGGGGCCACCCCTGTTCGAGGTCGAGAAACTCACCGTGCCTGGTCACGCTCAGGACGTCTCGTTCACGCTTCGGCCGGGTGAAATCCTCGGTTTGGCCGGTCTCGTGGGTTCTGGGAGGACGGAGCTTGCCGAGGGAATCATCGGCACCCGCCCGGCCACCGGCTCCGTCCGGATGGCGAACAAGCCGCTTACGGCACGAAGTCCAAAGGGTTCGATGCGGGCCGGCATCGCCTATGTCAGCGAGGATCGCAAAAGCCTCGGTCTGATCCTCAGCCTCGACGTCGTCGAGAACACGACTCTGGTCAATCTCGCACACTACTGTCGTCCTCTCTTACGACGGGCCGCTCAGCGCCAAGCAACCGAGAAGTGGCAGAAGGACCTCGACATCCGTGCGGGGGACCTGGACGCTCCGATCCTGTATCTCTCAGGCGGCAACCAGCAGAAGGTCGCGATCGCGAAGTGGCTGGAGGTCCGGCCCCAAGTTCTGATTCTCGACGAACCGACTCGGGGGGTGGATGTCGGGGCCAAGCGTGAAATGTACCAATTGATTCACCGTCTCGCCGCCGAGGGCCTCGCCTGCGTGGTCATCTCGTCCGAGCTCCCCGAGATCATCGGACTTTGCCATCGGGCGCTCGTGATGCGCGAGGGTCGGGTCATGGGGGAGGTCGTGGGAGACGATCTCAGTGAAGAGGCGCTCATGCACCTCGCCGCCGGAGTGGCCGCAGCATGAAGGTGGGCAAAGTGCTTCAAGAGTACGGCGTGCTCATCGCGTTCGTCGTGCTCATCCTGATCAACGTCATCTTCCCGACCGGCTCGTTCTTCTCGCCCGAGAACCTGCGCAACCTGGTCGCCCAAAGCGCGGCGATCGGGATCATCGCGATCGGCATGACATTCGTGATTCTCACCGGAGGCATCGACCTCAGCGTCGGTAGCCTGGTTGCGCTATGCGGCGCGGTCGGCATCTTGACTCTGAACAAGTTCGCCGACTCGGGAACTCCGGTCCTGATCTGCTGCCTGGCCTGCATCGGAGTCGGGATTGCCGCCGGCTTCTTCAATGGCGTGATGATCGCGTTCGGCAGGGTCGCGCCGTTCGTGGTCACCCTGGCCGGACTTGCCGGATTCCGTTCGCTCGCTCTGCATCTCGGCAACGGCGGCGAGATCCGCTCGCAGGTGCCCCAACTCGGCGTGTTCGGCTTCGAAGGCATCGTCTTGCCGTTCGTGAAGTCTCAAGCCGGTGGGCCAGTCGTGCTCTACTGGGGCGCGGTCACATTCTTGGTTGTCGCGCTGATCGCGAGCTTCATCCTCAACTTCACGCGCTACGGACGCCATGCGATCGCGGTCGGTGCGAACGAGAAGGCGGCGTTCTTCTCAGCGATCGGCACCAAGTGGGTCAAAGTCGCCTCCTACACGTTGCTCGGCGCGCTCACCGGCATTTCCGCATTCTTCGTGACGGCCCGGATGAACTCCGTCGGCACAGGCTCGGTCGGGAGTTTCTACGAGCTCGACGCGATTGCCGCGGTCGTGATCGGGGGCACCAGCCTGCGAGGCGGGCGTGGGCGCATCTGGGGAACCGTCGTCGGCGTGCTCCTCCTCACGCTGATCAGCAACATGATGACCGCGCGCGGGGTCGGCACGAACATTCAAGGCCTCGTGCGAGGCGTCGTCATCCTGGTGGCTGTGCTCCTCCAGCGCGGTTCGAAGTCTTCGGACTAGCCTGGCCGGCCGAGAATCACTGCCGGCGTCGCCGTCTCGAGGAGCGACTTGGCTCTCGATTTGAGTTCATCGAGGGTTACCGGCTTCATCGCCTCAAGCGTCTCTCCGGGCCCAAAACCCGGTGAACCGAGGAGCGCACCGTATCCCGTCCAGAACGCCCGGTCCGCGACGTCCAACGCCACTGGACCCGCCGGTCCACCCCAAAACGGACTGACCTCAAGACGTCGGGTAAGGGCGGCTTCCGCCATCGCCAAGGCACGCGATCGGTGCTCTTCGGTCCAGGTCTCGACATCCTCGAGAAGGACCTTGCGTACCCTTTCGGCGATCTCGACGTCCTCTTGTGGGAGCTTCATCGCAACGATCAACCGGGGCTGCCACCCCTTACCCGTCGGCCAGAGGACCGCCTCTTGGCGGTAACTCCAACCCTGGGCTTCGCGCAGCACTCGCGTCATCGAACTCTGCTTGCCAACCCCGAGTGCGAACGCCGCGAGCAAGGTCTGGGCGTACGCCGCGTCCGCCGGTGCGACCGCCGGTGCCCGCAGCTCGATCGTCGTCACCTCGCTCTTGCGGGCGAGGAGCGGCAGCAACGTCTTATCGGATCGCGGGGCCGAAACCTTCGACGGTTTCCAGTCTCCAAAAGCGGACTGGATCTGTCTCACGCCGTCACCGACGGGAAACCCGCCCGCCACCGAGATGATCACCCGATCAGGCTGGATCGCTCGCTTGGCAAGATCCCTCACGTCGGTCGGCTTGACCGCCGCGTAGTCAGGCGAATAGGGGTCGAGGGATTCCTGCCAGACCCCTTTGCGGCGGCGAGCCATCTCGGAAGCGATGCTCACCACTTCATCGGCAGGCAGACTCGGGCGTCGGAGCATCGATTCGAGCAAACCTACCGCGACATCGAGCCCGCCTTTGGGCATCGCGATCTCGATCCGCAGGTGGTCCGGGAGCACCGTCACCCGTGGAGCGAATCCGGCCTGGGAGCCGAACGTGAGGAGCTGGAGCTTGGTGTACTCCTGGGTCCCTTCGAGAAGAGCCTCTCCGAGGACGCGCCAAGCCGCCGCCTCCCGAGCTTCAAGGCCGGGTGCCGGCACGATCGCATGAACCACAACGATTTCGGCGTTGGGGATCGGCGTCTCGTAGGTACGCGGGAGCACCTCCGGGCCCGGTTGCCCTAGAACGAGCGCGGTCCCCAGCCATGACACGAACACGAGAAAGCCCTTCATCCTCTTCCTACCACCGACACCGCTTGGTCACGGCGAAATCGGTCGAAGCCTTGGCGGAACTGGAGCAGCCCCATCGCTCCCACCCGCTCGACCAGCGATTCCGGACGGAGGTCGAGCCGCTGCACCAGCAGCATCCCCCGCCGGTACGCAACATCGGAGGGTGTACCACCCCCTTGGAGCCAGTTCTTGAGGAGCGCCTGGCCGAGCGGCCACAGCGCATCGACTTCCTCGGCCGGAAGTTCGTCAATCCGCTTATCGAACCCACCGCCGCCGGTGTCGGTCAGGACGACGAGGCCGTTCTGCAAGGAGGGCGTATACATCACGCGGCATCGAAAGCGATTCGCGAGCGCGAAGCCGGCTGCCAGCGCATGGAGCGTCCCGTCATCGTCGAGCCCCTCCACGATTGCGGCGCGCGCATCGCCAGGCGCGATCGAATCGGTTGTCCCCGATCGTCCGTCGGTTCTCGGATTCGCGACCGGCTCCGTCGGCGATGCGACGTCGGCGCCAAGGACCTCGCGAGCCACAGCGGTCACTTGGTCGACATCGACGCGGCCCGCGATCGAGATCACCAGATTCGGTTTTGCGAATTGGCGCTGATGGAGCTCGACGAGCGCCTCGGGCGTCGCGCCCGCCATCACCGAGATCGAACCCAGCGGGTCGAGACCTTCCGCGCCGAACGCCTGCGTCCAGGCGGCATTCGACAGCCGCATGTCTGCCGACAGGAGCGCCAACTCCTGCTCGATGACCTTGATCTCTTGGACGATCTCGTTCGGGCTGGTTTCAAGGGGGCGCAAGAGCTCACCGAGCGCCCGGACTGCGCTCACCGCGTCTTTTGGCGCGCAGGTGATCTCGATCTTCATGGCGTCGCGGAAGGTGTCCGCGGTGAGAAACATGCCCTTCGATTCGAGCCGCCGATCGAGACTCTTGTCTCGACCCTTGACGAGCAGATGTTCGAGCAGGTGGCGCAGGCCGTGGGTCGCGGGGGTCTCCTCGACTCCCTTCGCCGAAGCGAACAATTGGACCGAAACGCTGTCCGCGTTCGCCATGTCCTCGGCGAAGATCGCCGCACCCGACTTGAGGAGCGTTCGCAGGCGGGGATGCCGCGAAATCGGCGGCGGATCCTGGGGCTTCGGTCCGTCTTGGATCGACGGTCCGGACAGGAGGACGGCACTCGAAATCAGGAGGGCGAGCACATCGGCTAGGTTACCTGCCCCGGCCACAGCCTACGACAGAGTTCCCAACGTCGACGTTCGGAACCGCGTCATCACGGAGGAGCCATCCGGCACCTTGCGCCAGGAGCCGGATGACGCTGAGCGCTTCGGGTGCGCGCTATTCGGCCCGGTAAGGCCCCCAATGCTTGAGCAGGAACTCGAGATAGATCGCGTGGCGATCACGGTTGCTCATGTCGCCCCCCATTCCGTGGCCGCCGGTCGGGTCGATCGACAGTTCGACCAAGTGGCCCTTTCCGTACTGGAGCAGGACCCGATACACCTTGATCGTGTCTTGGAACAGCACGTTGGTGTCCTCCATTCCGTGGAGAAGGAGAAGGGGGTTGCGGAGGTTCATCGCGACCTTCGTCAGGGAGTACTTGTCCAGGTCATCCGGCTTGCCGAGGGTCGACTTGCCGATGACGCCGCCCGAATACCAGGTGTTGTAGTTCTGCCATTCGGTCGGCCCGGCGCCGGCGATCCCGAGAGTGAAGGTCTCCGGCGCGTTGTACATCGCATGTTGGGTCTGGAAGCCGCCGAATGACCATCCGTTCAGCGCGACTTTCTTGGGGTCGACGCCGTAGTTCTCGACCAGGTACCTCACCCCGTCCTGGAGGTCTTCCGTCTGCGCCTTGCCGGGCTGTTCCCAGTTCGCTTTGCCGAACACCGCGCCGTAGCCACTCTGTCCGCGCGGGTCGATCGCGACGGTCACGTAACCGAGCGCATAGGACAGGTACATCGCCCACCGAAACTCGGTCGAACCGATGTTGCCGTCGATCACCGTCTTGCCGGTGCCGAGCGGGCCCCCGTACACGTAGATCATCAAAGGTCGCTTGTCGGTCTTCTTCCATCCGGGCGGAAGCATCATGAACCCGTAGACGGTCTGGCCCTGTCGGTTCTTGTAGTCGAACAGCTGGGGTTGGAGCTTCATGATCTTGTCCCAACCGTCGCGATGGGAGTTGGTCACCACCCGCTCCTCACCTTGGCCTTCCGTGCCCATCACCAGCATTTCGGGTCGAAACGACCAGCTGCTGAAGGACACCGCCGCTCGCTGCTGGTTCTTCGAGAGGACCGGGTTGCCGTAGACCCCGTCACGCCGCGTGATGCGGCTGAAAGCGCCTGTCTTGAGGTCGACGCGGTAGAGGTCCATCCGGGCGGGGTGCTCCTTGCCTGCCCGGACGATAAGGCCGCTCCCGTCCTTGGCGGCGGCGAGCGGATAGACCTCAAAGTCGCCCTTGGTCAGTTGGGTCGCTCCTTCTTTAGCGGGGTCGATGAGCCAGGCGTGCCGAAAACCGCTCAGGTCGAGGAGGGCGACGATCTGCTTTCCGTCGGCCGTGAAGAACGGATCGGCCATGCCCGGAGTCGTGTGTTCGCCGTCGCTCGTCGCTTTGTAGACGGTGGTCAGTTTGCCGGTCTCGGTATCGGCGACGACGATCTCAAGCGCTTTCTGAGTTCGCTTCCACGTCCCGAATACGAAGCGCTTGGAGTCGGGGCTCCAAGGCTCGGAACTGACGCTGGACTCCCACCACTCTTCGCCACCGGCCCACTTCCAGATCTCCCATGGCTTGCCGTCGTTCTTGGGCTTCGCCTCGTCCTGGCCGAGGTCATAGAGAAACAGATACGACTCGGTCGTGAACTTGTCATCCGCAACGCTTCGGTCCGTTTTCCGCGCTTGGGCAAAGCGGTCCCGATACGTGATGTAGTCGATCTGCCGGTCGCCGGGTAGGTCGCGAAAGCTGGTCATCATCAGCTTCGTCTCATCCGGCGAAATGCTGTACGCACCGAGCGTCATGTTTTGGGGGAGCGCGGGATTGAGCTGGACGATCATCGCGGAGTCGAACTTCATCCGGTAGACGCCGTCGCCTCGCCGGAAGAAGAGCCCCGAGTTGTCCTTCAGATACTGAGGTTGGGCTTCGCTGTCACGCGTCTTGGTCAGTCGGATCGGCTTCTCCTCGCCGAGCTTCCAGCGGAAGAGGTCACCTCGGTACACGAACAGAAACTCGTTGGCCGTCTTCGACCATTCAACGTCCGAGATTCCGGCATACGTTGGCAGCGGCTCACGCCGGGTCTCGTTGTTCTTCTTGTCCTCCAAGTCGAGTCGGCGGCGCTCTAGGTCGGTCAGCGTCTCCCGGCGCTTCTCCTCCTCCTTGTCCTTCTTGTAGCGATCGATCGCCTTCTGGATGTCGCGATCGTAAGCGAGCATGAACTCGGGCGACGTCAGGCGTTGCGACTTTCCTTCCCGGACGTCATAGATCCAGAGATCGAAACCCGGATCGTCGTAGGCGTTCCACAAGTAGGCGAGATACCGATCGTCGTGGGACCATGCCATACCGGTCGCGGACTTTCCGAAGTACGACTTGCGAGGAAACAGGTCATCGAACTTGAGGTCGGTCTGGATACCCGCAGGCCAGGACGCTTCGGGGGCCCGAGGGGTCTCGGCGGAGGATGGAGCGGCCCACGCAAGGGCCAAGGCAAGAGGAATCCAAGTCATTGCCTTGTTATATCTCCGCGCGAACGCCTTTCGTTCCGTCCGGAGGAGCGAAGTTGGCCTAGCCGAACCGACCGGAGATGTAGTCCTCGGTCTCTTTCTTCTGCGGATACTGGAAAATCTGCTCGGTGGATCCGAATTCGACCAGTTCTCCCATCATGAAGAAGCCCGTGTAGTCGCTCGCGCGCTGAGCCTGCTGCATGTTGTGGGTGACCATGACGATCGTGAACTGCTTCTTGAGCTCGTCGATCAAGTCCTCGATCGCGGAGGTCGCGATCGGATCGAGCGCCGAGCATGGCTCGTCCATGAGGATGATCGAAGGGTCGACGGCAAGCGTGCGGGCGATGCAGAGTCGCTGCTGTTGACCACCCGAAAGAGCAAAAGCACTGTCTCGGAGCTTGTCCTTGACCTCGTTCCAGAGGAACGCCCGTTCGAGACAGCGCCGCACGATCGCTTCGACCTCGTCCTTTCGGCGAACGCCATGGATGCGGGGTCCATAGGCGATGTTGTCGTAGATCGACATCGGGAACGGATTCGGCTTCTGGAACACCATCCCCACGCGCTTGCGCAATGCGATCGGGTCGACGCTGAGACTGTTCACGTCGCTCCCGTCGATCAGGATCTGCCCGGATAGGGTGACGCCATCGATGAGGTCGTTCATCCGGTTCAAGCACCGCAGGAACGTCGATTTTCCGCAACCGGAGGGGCCGATCAACGCCGTGACCTGGTTGGGTCGCACTTCGAGATTGACCGACTTCAGGGCGTGAAACTTGCCGTAGTAGAGATTGAGGTCCCGGACCGTGATCCTGGGTTCGACGCGTTCCTGCGTCAGTTCACCTGCGACGGCTTCGATCGGCGGCACTTGGGCGATCATGATCCACCCCTAGTCTAGAAACTGAATATTAAGAATGCGTAAAGAGTCCTCAGCAAAACCGCCCCGCGAGCGGGGCGGCTCTGCTCGGCCTGGTGAGGCCGCCTACCACTTCTTGACGAGCAGATTGGTGCTTCGTGTGATCACGCCGTGACTCCCGGTGATCGCCACCGCAGTATCGGCGGTGACCCATCCGGTCGACACGTTGACCATCGCGCTGATCTGGCCCGCAGGAACGAAGATCGAACCGGGTACCGACGCCACCGCAGGATTCGCGGACACGAGGTTGATCGTCATGCCGCCGCCCGGGGCCGCACTCGTCAGTCGCACGCTCAACGTTGACGTGTAGAACGCGAACACCGACGTTGGATTGAGACTGACGCTTGCCAACGTCACCGACCCTCCCTCAGGGTTGACTACAAGGTTGGCCGACTTCGTCACGGCGCCGGCCGTCGCCCGGAACGTCGCCGTCCCTTGAGCCGACACCAGCGAGGTGTTGATCGTGAAGTTGGCACTCGTCTGACCCTGGGCGACCGTCACCGAGGACCCGCAGCGGGCGACCGCCGTGTTGGAACTGGACAGGGTGACGGCGAACCCGCCAACCGGCGCCGCGGCCGTCAGGAAGACCGTACCCGTAGAGTTGTTGCCACCGATGACGGTCGAGGGATTGACGGTCAAGTTCGACAGCGCGGCCGTTGTTCCGCCGCCGCCCCCTCCGCCGCCTCCGCCCCCGGCGCTGACGGCTCGGAACGCGTTGACTCGCCCCTTGACCACCCATGTGCCGACGTTGTCACAGTTGTTCTCGATTGCGGCGCGCACCGACGTCGCGGTGGCACTCGCGCCCTGCTTGGCAAAGACGAGCCCGGCAAGACCGGCGACTCCCGGGCACGCCATCGAGGTGCCGCTCATGTTCCCATAGCCGCCGCTGCGAAGCGTGCTGTAGATGCTGCTTCCCGGGGCGGCGACGTCGACCCAGTTCCCGTAGTTGCTGAACGACGATCGATTATCGTTCGCGTCGGTCGAGCCGACGGCGATCGCGTTGGTGTAATAGCCCGGGTAGGACGGAGCAGTGTTGCCGTTGTTGCCGGCAGCCGCGACGACGACACACCCGCGACCCCAAGCGTAGTTCACCGCGTTCTGAAGGGTCGTCGAGCCACTGCTGCCGCCGAGGGAGAGGGAGATGACCTTGGCGCCGTTGTTGGCGGCGAAGGTGATGCCGTTCGCGACGTTGGTCAGGCTCCCCGAGCCATTCGAGCCGAGTACTTTGACCGGCATCAGTTTGCAGTTGAAGCCGACGCCGGCCACGCCGGTCGCGTTGTTCGTTTCGGCTGCCGCGATGCCCGCACAGTGGGTGCCGTGACCCTGGTCGTCGGTCGCATTGCTGTCATTGTTGACGAAGTCGTAGCCGGCGACGATCTTGTCGTTCAGGTCCGGGTGGGTCAGCGCGATGCCGGTGTCGACGATTGCGATGACGACGCTCGCCGACCCCGTGGTGACATCCCACGCGGTCGGGCAAGCCATCTTTCGCGGTCCGTACTGGTTGTTCCAACCGGAGTCGTTCGGCGTCAGGAACGCGTGGTACGTGTAGTTCGGCTCGGCGTACTCCACCGAGGGAAGACTGCGGTAGTAGCGGACCGCCCGATCAACCGACATGGTGTCCGGAAGCTCGATCAGGGTGAAGCCAAGATCGGAGTTCTCCTCGACCGCTTCGGCACCGATCGCTCGGTTGGCGGCTTGAAGCGCCGTCGAAGAAACTCGATCCTTGAACTTGACGACGACCTGGCCTTCGGAGTAGCCGCCGCCAACCTGGGCGTGTGCCGCCGCGACTCCGAGGAGCGCCGCGATTGTGAGAAGGGCTCTATTCATGGGGTTCGACCTACAGACGTGATCTCGGGCCCGACATCGGTGCCGGAGTTCATTATTGGCCTAGACGGGTCGGCGCTGGAAACCGTTCGCGGAACTACGACAAAAAGCGAGGAGGAAGTCCGGAACCCCTTCTCCTTGCCGGATGGGTTGTGCCGGGAGGGAGAAGGGGCAGGGGATGAGGGTCCCCGACCCGATTCAACCTGCTACGATGCAGGCATGCCGTTCGAACCGATTCGAACCGACGAGAAGCTGGAGGCACCGGTCCGAGCCGGGCGCGATTTCGAGGGCCAGCTGCTCTTCGGGTGCGGTACGTTCGTCCTCGCCTCCGTCATCACGTACGTTCTGAGCGCTTGGCCGTTCTTCGTCGTCGCCGAGATGTACCTCCTTCGACCGTTTCTGATCGCGTGTGCCCTCGGGTGGATTCCATCGACGATTTTCGGGCTCATCGTGATGCGGAAGACCGGTTTGGCCGGCGGTTGTGGATTTCTCGCCGGGGCGATGACCCAGGGCGTCTTTCTCTTCCTCCGGATGGAGCAACTCCTTCTCGGCCACAGTGTCGTCGACTTACCGCGACCCGAGCTTCCCCTCTCTTGGGGGTGGATCGTGCCGACGGTGTGGGCGGTGTCGGCATTGCTGTTGGTTGTTCTATTTGTCCCAAAACGTGAGCTTGCCGATGAGCCTCCGCCGGACGAACGCCGATAACATAGCTGGGTCCGGCCAGCGCCTATGTCGTACGGAAAACAGCTTCACGAGTACCGAAAGACCGCGGTGAACGGGGCGTCCCCGCTCCAACTCATCGTCATGCTCTACGACGGAGCCCTCAAGTTCATCGACGCGGGTAAGCGGGCGATGGAAGAGGGCCGCGTCGAGGAGCAGAACCACCAACTCCAGAAAGCCCAGAAGATCGTGATGGAGCTCATGTCTTGCCTCGACATGATCGGCGGAGGCGCCGTTGCCCAGAACCTGCTGGCGCTCTACTCGTTCGCCTACAACCAACTGGTCCTCGGCAACGTCGAGGATGAGCCCGAGTATCTCGATCAAGCCGCGAAGGTCCTGACCGATCTTCGCGAGAGCTGGGTGGAACTCGAGCGACTGACCCGCGCCCCCGTCATCGAGGCCGACGATGCCGCCTGAGTTCGAGTCCGAAGCCCTCGCCGATCGCCTCCTCGCGGTCACCCTCAACATTGCCGAAGCGGTTCGCAACGGCAGCAATCCCGATGCCCTCGTCCGTGCGCGTGACGACCTGCTCGATGCCCTGCAGGGCCGCACTCTGACCGCCTATGCACAGGAAACCCTCTATGAGGTCACGGAGTGGGACCGACGAATCGTCCGCTTGGCCGCTGCTCAACAGACACGTCTCGCGGCGTCGATTCAGGATGCCGCGAATGGGCGACGCCTCAACCGGACCTACCGGTCCGTCTCGAGGTTGACCAGTCTCGACCAAGCCGGCTAAGCCACCGCACCGGGATACGAGACGGGCCTCGTTGCGGCGATCATCCTGTACCTGGCTCAGCAACAGCCTAAGAGCCCCGCACTGCGGGTGAACAGACCTCGCAGAGCGGCACCGATCCACCAGAGCCGAACAAACCAAGCAGCTTGATCAAAGGCGGAAAGGCCCTCAATCGTTCAATAGACCCCGACTCCGCGACGACCGGACGGACACCCGATCGAAGCCCGAACAGGAGAGGCTCGCGGGGCGTAAAATCGGAGCGATGTGGGGTCTCCTGCTTCCGTTCGCCTTCCTCGTTCAGCCCCGACCCGATCCGATTCGTGTGCTCGACACGTTTGGCCGTGACATCAAGACCGTCGGCATCACCCTCGTCGACTGGGAGGGCTACTTGGCCAACCCTGCGATCCGGATCGAGGTCAGACCCGAGCAAACCTATCTCCCCGGCAGGATCCGACTCAGCGCGAACAGCCCGTTCTTGGCGTTCGACCTCTTCTCGGAAACGAGCCCGTCCGGTCCGAGCAAGACCCTCTTCCTCAACACCGCGGACAAGAGCGTCTCGTTCCGCATCGCGGCATTCCCGGATCGCAACACCGAGTCCGAAACCGCTAAGCTGACCGTCGAGTACACCGACGCCAACGAATCGGTCTGGGTGACCGAGATCCCGGTCCGAATCCTCGACCAGGATCGGGAGCGTCCCATCGAGTTCCCGATCCTCGTCGATGACACCCACGATGCCCTGGGCTTCCTTGCCGATCCGACTCGCCGCCGCATCTTCGAGAGCGCAGCCAACGATTGGGCCTACTTCTTCGCGCCTCCGGAATTCGATGAGGTACCCGCCGGAGCGGAAACCGGACACGTCTGGGGCGCCGACGGCTTTGTGAAGCGTACAACGGTCAAGAACGCATCGCCGTACCGCGGCTTCCAGCTCTTCGTCCACGGGATGCGACATCCCGATCTCCGCTCTGGCGGGGCGGCCGGCGATCTCGGCCCCGAACAGACGATCGACGGGAAGAAGACGGGGCTCAAACGATCCGGCACGATCTCAATCGAAGTCCGTGGCAACTACAACGAGAACGGCTGGCAGTTCAGCGACCGAGACGACGAGTGGGCCAAAAGCGGCAACATGCGGCGGGATTCCCACGACTTCTACTCGATCATGCGCCACGAGATCGGGCACGCCCTGCTCTACCATCGGGTGCACCCGGCGTTTGCGGCCAAGCTGAAGGGGAATCGTTTCATCGACCCAGCCGTCCGTGCCTATCTTGGATCGGACCCGGTCTGCAACGACGTCGAGCACTTCACCGGGGTGATCGATCCGGTCAGCCGGGTCGGCATGTTCGGCAACGAATACGGCGGCGATATGCCACGGAAGCGTTGGATGTTGACGAAACTCGATCTCCTGATCGCCCAAGCGGTGGGCTATCGGTTGCGAGACACGACCCCGTTCCACCGGCTGAAACTTTCCGGTCCGGCGGAAGTCCTCCTCACCCGTGGTGTTCCCGAGAGCCTGTCGGTGCTGGCCCAAGGCGGGATTCCGGCCTACGACTTTCGCGTCGTCGACGGCAAACTCCCGGCCGGCTTGAGCCTCGATCGGTTCACAGGTGTGGTCGCGGGGACGCCCACCGAGACCACGGGATCGGCGACCATCGGTGTGTTCGACCAAGACCCGGCGACACCGGTCGCCCGATGGAACATCCGGTTTCGGGGACCGGAACAGCGACTACAATAGTCCCATGGCGCTTCGTGACGTCGCCCCCGACCTGGGACGGAACACCGGTATTACCCTCGACCTCGACTGGGTCGACCGCGTCCGCGTGAACCGGAGTGCGGCCGAGCGCCGGGCCGACACGCTCACGAAACGACGTACCGTCAAGAAGCAGTGGCAGGCTGCCTGGCTCCTGAAGGCGATCACGCTGATGGACCTCACGACGCTGCAAGGCGACGACACGGCGGGAACCGTCCGCAGACTCTGCGCCAAAGCGAAGCGCCCCCTGCGCGAGGAACTCGTCGACCGTCTGGGGGTCGATAGCCTCGGCATCCAGGTCGGCGCCGTCTGCGTGTACCACGAGTGGGTGGCCACCGCCGTCGACGCCTTGCGGGGGAGTTCCATCCCCGTCGCGGCGGTGGCGGCCGGCTTTCCCCATGGTCAAAGCCCGTTCGAGCAGCGCGTCGCCGAGATCGAAGCGAGCATCGGCGCCGGGGCCACCGAGATCGACATCGTGATCACGCGGGCCCACGTTCTGACCCAAAACTGGAAAGCGCTCTACGACGAGGTCGCCGCCTTCCGCACGGCATGCGGCGAAGCGCATCTCAAGACGATCCTCGCAACCGGCGAACTTGGCACGCTCCAGAACGTCGGCAAGGCGAGTGCCGTCTGCATGATGGCCGGAGCGGACTTCATCAAGACGTCGACCGGAAAGGAGTCGATCAACGCGGTTCTCCCCGTCGGCCTGACGATGATGCGGGCGATTCGGGACTACCGAGACCGGACCGGCTTCCGGGTCGGATTCAAGCCGGCTGGGGGAATTCGAACCGCCAAGCAGGCGCTCGACTGGATGATTCTGATGCGGGAGGAGTTGGGTGTCTCGTGGCTCACACCCGAGCTCTTCCGACTCGGGGCGAGCACCCTCCTGACCGACATCGAGCGCCAGCTCGAGCACTTCGCGACTGGGCGCTATGCGTCGGCCTCGCGGCAACCGATGGTCTAGCTCTCTCGGCGGAGGCTGACTTTCACGCCGGCGAGGTCGACCGTCGCCGCGATCGGGGGCAGCCGCTTGGCGATCGTGACCGTGACGCCTTGCGCGTGGACGAACCTCGCAAGAATCGCGTCGGCGATGAGTTGCGCGCCTCGCTCGACCGTGTGGTATGGGCCCTCGCTCAGCGCGCGGTGAGCCAGTTCGGTGAGTGCGCCGTAGTCGACCGTGTCAGCCACGCGGTCGGTCACGATCGCGTCACCGTCGACCTCTACTTCGATATCCACGACAAACCGATGACCGACTTCGCGTTCGGGCGCGTTCGCCCCGTGATAGGCGTAGACCTCGAGACCGCTAACGAAGACCGTGAACACGCGTGAAGTTTGGCAGGCGATTGAACACTTCGCCAATCCGGGTACACCCAATCACACGAACCAAGGAGGTCGCAAGAACATGGTTTTCGCATATGCCCTCGCCACCGTACTCGCGAGCGTTCAGGCCGAGAGCGGCACCGAACTCACCGTTTACAACCAAGGCTTCGCGCTTGTCAAGGACGTCCGCGTACTGAACCTCACTGCCGGTCGCCAAGATGTCCGCATCGAAGACGTCGCCCAGCAGATCGAGCCGTCGAGCGTCGGCATCCGGAGCATCTCCGCGCCCGGCTCGTTCGAAGTCTTGGAGCAGAACTACCAATACGACCTGATCAACACCCAGGCGATCCTGCGCAAGGCGGTCGGCCAGACCATCGTGCTCAACCGCATCCTTCCCAACGGGCAGAAAGAGCGCGTGACCGGCACCTTGATGAGCGCTCCCGAACAGGGGATGGTCATCCGGACGGAAGACGGACGCATTCTGCTCAATCCAAGTGGCGAGGTCGAGGTTTCTTCGATTCCGGCAGGCCTGATCTCGAAGCCGAGCCTGCTCTGGGACGTCATCGCCAAGCAAGCCGGCGAGAACCGGGTCGAGCTCAGCTACATCACCCAGGGTATTCGGTGGAACGCCGACTATGTGCTCAGCCTCGATAAGGCCGGAGCGCAGGGCGACCTCAAAGGATGGGTGACCTTGAACAATGGCTCTGGGGCCACCTTTACGAACGCCAAACTGAAACTGCTCGCCGGGGACGTCGCGAGAGCCCCAAAAACAGCCCCAGGCGCGCGAGGAGCAGGGGGCGCCGAGATGGCGGCCGACGGCGGCTTTCAGCAAGAACAGTTCGCGGATTACCACCTGTATACGCTCCAGCGACCTGCCACCGTACGCCAAAACGAAATGAAGCAGGTCTCGCTGCTCGAGGCGTTTGACGTCAAGGTCAAGAAGCGCCTGATCGTCGACGCGATGCGGGCCTACGGCGGCTACCGACCCCAGGAAGAGGGAGCGATGGGCACGGGTCCGATCAAGCCGCAGATCCGCATCGAAGTCGCGAACACCAAAGCCAACCAGATGGGGATGCCCCTTCCGATGGGCCGGTTCAAAGTCTTCCAGCGCGACTCGAGCGGCGCGGTCCAACTCCTCGGGGAGGACTCGATCGATCACACGCCACGCGACGAGACGATCTCCCTCGTCGTCGGCAGGGCGTTCGACATCGTCGCCGAGCGGAAGCGCACCGCCTTCGCCTGGATTCGCCGGGGAAGCGACATACGTGGTGCCAAAGAGACGTTCGAGATCGAAATCCGAAACCGCAAGGACGCCGACGAGACCATCACGGTCATCGAACGGCATTGGGGCGAATACAAGATCCTCGAACCGAACCTTCCGTTTACGCAACCCGAAAACGGCACCGTGGTCTGGGAGGTTCGCGTGAAGGGTAACGAAACCAAGAAGCTGATCTACACCGTCGAGACGACGTGGTAGGAACCGGCTGAGACGAGGAGCGGCCACCCTCTGTTGGCCGCCGATCACCTCACCCGGTCATTGCGAGATTCCGACGTTACTTCTCCTCCACTGGAGGAGAAGTCGGTGAGGGCGTAGCCCGAACCGGATGAGGAGGCGAGTCGCACTCGGTCTCGGGAAGTCGCCACCTCACCCGGCTCGCTTCGCTCACCGACCTCTCCCCCAGGGGCGAAGAGGTCACACGCCTCACCGCCGCCCCCTCTCCCCAACATTCGTGGGGCGAAGGGGAAGACCTCCCAAGTTCAAATCTTCTCCCCCAGGGGCGAAGAGGTTCGGACATCGCCCATCTCATTTGTTGCGTGCCAGAATTCGACATGGCCCCCGCGCCCGAACCGCTCGACGAAGGCGTCGTCCTCGTACGACGATTCGAGGTTCGGCATCTGCTCGGGCGGGGCGGGTTCGGCATCACCTACCTGGGTCACGACCTCGAGCGAGGTGACGCGTGCGTGATCAAGGAACTCGCGCCGCCGGGCGCACGCCGTCTTGAATCGGGTGATCTGAGCCTCGCCGAACTCGGACCTGCCACCGCGCAGCGCTTGCGGCATCAGTTCGTTCAAGAGGGGCGGCTCCTCGGTGACCTGCGGCTGGCCGGGGTTCTTCCCTGTCGGGCGTCGTTTCAGGATCGAGGCACCGCGTACTTCGTCACCGACTACGTCGGCCACGCCCAGTCCTTGCAGCGGATCCTGCTCAGCGAAGGCCGTATGGAGGAGGAAGCCGTCCTCGACATCGTCTTCGGTGTGCTCGACATTCTCGAAGGGCTGCATCAGCGTGGCTTACTCCACCGAGACCTGAAGCCTTCGAACATCCTCGTGTCACCGGAGGGGCAAGTCACCCTGATCGACTTCGGAAGCGCTCGGGAATGGCACGCGGACCTCACCGTTCAGCACACCGTCCAGTTCACGCCCGGCTATGCGCCGATCGAGCAGATGAGCGAGCGGGCGCGCCGCGGCCCCGGGACTGACTTGTACGCCCTTTGCGCGACGGCGTACGCTCTCTTCACCGGAGAGCCTCCCCTCCCCGCCACCGACCGAGCCGCCGGAGCCCCGCTGATATCCCTTCGGGCAGTGCGGCCCGACCTCGATCCGAAGGTGATCGACGCGATCGAAGCCGGGCTCGCCTTGAAGCTCGACGACCGTCCTGGATCGGTGGCCGCGTTCCGCGCGCTGTTCACGATCGAACCGGAGGTGCGGGATGTTGCCGCCCGTCTGGCCGCTCTCGATCGGCGTCAGGCCCGACTCCGGCAATTCCGCTATGAGCGGCGCGAGTGTCCCGGTTGCGGCGGCTTGCTCGAAGCGCCGAAGCCCCTCAAACCCGGCATCTGTCCTTGTTGCCGTGAGGGCCTGATCACGCCGCGGAAGACTCCTGCTCGGGCGTGCCCCGTCTGCCGGGTGGGCGTCCTGCACCGGCAATCCAACGGCAACCCGCTTCGATACTGCCCGATCTGCCGAATCGGGGTCCTCCATGGGGGAGGGCTCCTGCCCGCGAAGAAATCGTACTCGTGTGACGGTTGCGGGGCACGATTCCAGCAACAACGGGGCGAGTGGGTCCACAACGAAACGAGCAAGCCGCCCTCCACCTGGCGCGAGCAGTCGGGTCGATCGGAGGAAGTCTGGGAATGCGATGGGTGTCGTGCTCAATTCGACAGCCTCGACGACGGACGTCGTCGTCAGGTGACGCCGCCGCCCGACCGCTACGACTGCCTCTTCCCCGACGAATGGGCCCAGGTGGCAATGGGTCTCGAGCCGGGAAGCGGCAACATGGCCTGCAGCCTCTGCCAAGCCGACTACTACGGAGACGAGCACGGCGTCACGCTTTTGGACTCCAAGGGGCCCGACGACTACGGGTTTGCGGCCACCCACATCGGGAGGCTGATCCCCCCAGACCGACTCCATTGGCTCGGGGTCGGGAAGGAGAGCGGCGCTCGGGGGTTTCTCTGCCGCGCTTGCGGCACCGAATTCGATCAGGTCGGCGACCAGCTGCGCCTGGTACGAACCACGAACGCCCGGATGGCGTTGCGCCCCGGGGGCCTTCATGACCTCGGCGACTGGCATCGGATCGCCCAAGGGCTGCCTCTCGCCGGCCACGAGAACGAGCTTTCCGGCGAAATCGAACGGACCCTTCGCGAGGCGTACCGCGAGGGTGCCGTGGAATTCGATACGCGCGACCCGAAGGTCCTGTGGTCGGGACCCTTCGAACGTCTCGAGTATCGCGACGGGGCGTGGTCGTCCCTCGGGGCGGGCCGACTCACGATCGACGACGAGGCGATCGCGTTCGGTGCGCTCCTTCGCCGGACCCGGATTCCGCTGGCCGAGGTCGCGCACGTGGAGGTCGAGGACGAGAAGCTTCTTGTCGAGTTCACCGACGAGGTGATGGGTCTCGAGGTCGAGCCGATCCAATGGGAGGCGAGGTTGGGCGGGACGACCTTCAGGCTTGAACTCACGGTGGACGATCTGGCAGCGGCGCTGCAAACGAGGATAATGAAGCCGTGAAGGGACGTCGGGGCGCGGTCGCAGTCGACCTGGGGGCTACCTCGGGTCGATTCGCCATCGGTCAAGTCGAGGACGGGGCGATCCGATTCGAAATCGGTGAGCAGACGCCGCACCAGGTGCGGACCGAGCGGGGTCGCGTCGTCTGGGATCTCGATACCCTCCTGAGCATTGCTCGCCATGGTCTCGAAGCGGCCCAAGCAGGCTTCGATCGGGCGTCGATCGGTATCGACACATGGGGGGTCGACCATGCCTTCGTCAGCCATCAAGGCGAGTTACTCGGGCCTCCGGTCGCGTATCGCGATCCGACCCACCAAATCGCGTTCGACTCCATCAGCGACCACCAGCCCCGGCTCTACGAGTTGACCGGTATCCAGCGGCAGCCTTTCAACACCTTGTGCCAGCTGATTGCTCGCCGAACCGAAGACCCGACGCTTCCGGATCGGAGTCGCTTTGTCATGATGCCGGATCTGATCGCGCGGCTCTTGGGTGCCGAGTTAGGTTCGGAGATCACCCAAGCCTCGACCACCCAACTCCTGGGCATCGATGGATGTTGGTCCGCGGAAGCGTTCGCGATCGCGGGTTGGCCGGTACCCGAGGTGCAGCCGGTACTCCCAGGAACCCAGATCGGCTCCTCGGGTGGCGTGGACATCGTGCGGGTCGGTGGCCACGACACCGCTTCGGCCGTCGTCGGGTTCGGAACCTTGACGGATCGAGACCTGTTCCTCAACGTCGGTACGTGGTCGGTCATGGGCTGCATGCTCGACGCACCGCTGACCTCACCAGAAGGCGAAGCGGCGAACTTCACCAACGAGCGCGCTGCGGACGGACGCGTCCGGTATCTCAAGAACATCCCGGGCTTCTACGTGGTCAACCGGATCCACGAAGAACTCGGCATCACGGAGACCGTCGGCGACTGGCTCGAACGCGCCAGTGATCCGGGGGTCCGAGCCGACCTCCATGATCCGCTCCTCTTCAACCCGAGTTCGATGGCGGAGGCCTGCGCCACGCTCGCGGGCAAGGTCCCGGACGGCCCCGAAGCTTGGGCCGGCTTGGCTCTGTTCTCGCTGGTGGACGCGCTCGGTGCGGTTCCCGAGGAGTTGAATCAGGTCACGGGCCGGTCGTTCGACCGCATCCGGGTCGCCGGAGGCGGCTCGCGAAGTTTGGCGTTCTGCCAAGCCCTCGCCGACCGCACCGGTCTGCCCGTGGTCGCCGGCCCCGTGGAAGGCACCGTCCTCGGCAACCTGGCCGTGCAGTTCTTGGCGCAAGGCGAGTACCCGGATGTGGCGACGATGGCGGCCGCCGTCGACCGAAGCGTCGCGACGCACACGACCCTGCCGAGGCCTCGCGAGTGACCGTTCGGCTGATGCTGACCTGTCTGTGCGACGCCTTCTACGGGGAGGTCGGCATCGCCACGGTCGAAGTGCTTCAACGGATCGGCTGCCGAGTAGAGTTTCCTGCCGAACAGACGTGCTGCGGCCAGCCACCGTTCAACGCCGGCGACTGGGCGGCGAGCCGCGCGGTCGCTGAACGGTGTCGAACCGTGTTTGAACTCGACGATCCTGCAAGCGTGGTCGTCACCCCGAGTTCCTCTTGTGCGGCGATGCTTCGGGAGGGGTACGCGATGCTGTTTCCCGATTGGACCTTGCGCGCGCAGGTGTTCGAGTTTGGGGAGTTTCTTGTTCGCCATCGAGGGATCGTCGAATGGCCTGGCCGCCTGCGGCGCGAAGAACCGATCCGGGCCGTCTATCATCGGGCGTGCCATGGACGCGGCTTGCACCTTGGCGATCTTCATGAGAGACTTCTCGGCACGGTCGAAGGGATCGAATGGGTTGGCCTTCCACAAGCCGAGCAGTGCTGCGGGTTCGGGGGAGCCTTCTCAGCGACCCATCCGAAGGTCAGCACCGGGATCGGCATGGAGAAGCTCGCCCAAGTCGCAACGACCGGCGCGGAGATGCTCGTGAGTGGCGACATGGGCTGTTTGATGCATCTCAAAGGGCTCCTCTCTCGGCAGCACAGTCCGATCGAGGTTCGGCACTTCGCTCAAGTGCTTGCGGAGGCCCAGTGAGCGTCCCTAAGGTCGAAGCGTTCGCTCGTGCCCTCCGCGGCGAAGTCGTCACCAGTGTCCGCACGGCCTCGGCCGCCAAAGTCGCCTCGCGGGTGTCGACGCTCGGGGAAGCGTTCGACGATATCGAATCGGCCCGAACCGAGGCAGCGCGGATCAAGGATGAGGTCCTCGACCGACTGCGGGACCTCCTTCTGGAGTTCGAGGCGCGCGCCACCGCAAGGCGCATTCAGGTCCACTGGGCCTCGGACGCGGCTGAAGCCAATCGGGTCGTCCTGGAGATCTGTCGTCGCGTGGCCGAGCCGGGGGCGATCGTGGCCAAGGCCAAGTCGATGGCGACCGAAGAGATCGGCCTCAACTCCGCGCTCGAAGGCGCGGGGTTTCGCCCCATCGAAACCGATCTGGGCGAGTACGTCGTTCAGATCGACGGAGATCACCCCAGCCACATCGTGACCCCGATCATCCATAAGAACCGGGTTGACGTCGCTCGGAGTTTCGTGCGAGAGGGTCTCGGACCCTATACGGAGGACCCGGCCGAGCTGACGATGCAGGCACGCGCCAAGCTTCGAGACGTGTTCCGCCAGGCGTCGGTCGGCGTGAGCGGAGCGAACTTCCTGATCGCCGAGACGGGCCGCATCGTCCTCGTCGAGAACGAGGGCAACAACCGGTTCTCGACGACGGCTCCAAGGGTCCACATCGCCGTCGCCGGGATCGAGAAACTCCTGCCTTCCGAGCGGGAGTTGCCCCTCTTCCTCAAGCTCCTCGCGGGGAGCGCCACCGGTCAGCGGCTCACCACGTACGTCCACCTCATCTCGGGTCCCCGCGAAGCCAACGATCCCGATGGCCCCGAGGAAGTCCACGTGATCTTCCTCGACAACGGACGGACAAGGGTCCTCGAAGGTCGATACCGCGAGATTCTCCGGTGCATCCGATGCGGAGCCTGCCTCAACGTCTGTCCGGTCTACCGTCAGGTCTCGGGACACGCCTACCGCCACGTCTACTCGGGGCCGATAGGGGCTGTGCTCGCACCCGCGCTCGAAGGCATCGACGCGATCGGCGATCTTGCCAAAGCCTCGACGCTCTGTGGGGCATGCGAGGAGGTTTGTCCGGTCAAGATTCCGATTCCGAGGATGCTCCTCGAACTTCGGGATGAGGCCGCTCGCGCCGGCCTCGGCAAGCGAGACATACCCTGGAAGCGCTTCGCGACTCTGGCTGGAAGCGAGCTGCTCTGGCGGGCCGGCCTCACCCTCCTTCCGATCGCGCGGAAGTTGCCGAGTGCTCTGGGTCGCGAATGGGCACAGAAGCGCGAGATGCCGATGCGGGAAGGACGGTCCTTCCGGGAGTGGTGGCGTGAACGATCGTGATCGAATCTTCGACCGCCTGCCCCCGGCTCGGGGGGAGGGACCGGTGGCCGTTCAGAAGCCGGTCGTCGACGGCGACTGGGAGCTCTTGCGCATCCGACTCGAATCACTCGGTGCCGAGCTTCGCACCATCGAATCGCTCGAAGAGATCCGGGGCCGCAGGGCGATCTGGGATACCCGGCTCGCGGATCTCGCCATTGACCTGGGGCTCATCGCCGCAGGGGTCTGGGATGCTGAAGTGGGCTTGAGCATCGCCGAATTCGCCATCGGCGAGACCGGGTCCGTCGTACTCGCCGCGGGGCCGGAAAGCGCGCGACTGGGGAGCTTGGCTCCACCCCTCAACGTCGTGTTTGTGCGCCGTCTTGTCGCGACTCTTGAGGACGCATTTGCCCTCGGCATGCCCGCTGCGACGACGGTGATCGTCACCGGACCGAGCCGCACCGCCGACATCGAAGGAATCCTGGTACGCGGAGTTCATGGGCCGGGAGCGGTTTGGGTCGTTCGCGAACCCTAGGCGCCGCCTTTCTGGGAGGCCATGTACTGCGCCTTCGAGCTTTCGTCGAGGTTGCTGAAAAGCGCAAAGCTGGGTTGGAACGCGAGCAAGACCTTCCCGGTCGGGCCGTTGCGATGCTTGGCGATCAGGATCTCCGACACCTCCACGCGCTTGGGATCATAGTCGCGAGGCTCCTGGGCGTCTTTGGCCTTGTAATAGGCATCGCGATAGATCATCATCACGAGGTCCGCCTCGGCCTCGATCGAGCCCGACTCACGGATGTCGCTGAGCATCGGCCGCTTGTCGTCTCGGCCCTCGACCCCACGGTTGAGCTGACCGAGGGCGATGACCGGCACTTCCAATTCCTTCGACAGCGCCTTGAGAGAACGGGCGATGTCGCTGATTTCCTGAACTCGATTCTCGGTGCGACGATTGCTGCGCATCAGCTGCAGGTAATCGACGACGACGAGACTCAGCCCGGTTTCGGCCTTCAGACGCCGACACTTGCCCCGCATCTCAAGCGGCGTGACGTCGGAAGTGTCGTCGATGAAGATCGGGAGACTATAGAGGGTCTCGCAGGCATTGGCGAGGGCGTCGTACTCTTCGAAGCTGAGCCGCGTCTTCTTCAGCACGCTCATCGAGACCTTTCCGATCATCGACGCCAAGCGTCGCACCAGCTGTTGGCCGCTCATTTCGAGGGAAAACACGGCGACCCCCTTCCCTTCCCGCGCGACCGAGAGTGCGAAGGCGAGCGCAAGGGACGTCTTACCCATCGACGGCCGGGCGGCGACGATCGTCAGTTCGCCCGGATAGAAACCGCCGGTCATCTCGTTCAAGTCGGCAAAGCCGGTGTTCGAGCCGAGGAGCGGCTCACCGGTTTCGTTGAGGCGATCGACGTCGACGAAGAAGTCCTTCGCGAGGCTGCGAACCGGACTGAAGTACTTGCCGATCCGCGCTCGACCGACCTCGAACACCATCCGCTCGGCCTCGTCGACCATCTCTTCGGCGCTCTTCTCGGCGTCGCGCACGACCTTGATGATCTCGTGCCCGGTGTCCTCGAGACGGCGTTGGGTCGCCTTGTCCAGGACGATCTGGGCGTAGTGGGGGGCGTTGGATGCACTCGGGACGCTTTCGGCGACCTGGATCAGATAGTCGACTCCGCCGACCGCTTGCAGCGTTCCTCGCTCGCTGAGCTCGTTCTTGGCCGTGACGAGGTCCACCGCCTTGGCGTTCATCATCAACTGCCGAATCGCACGGAAGATCTCCTTGTGGGCGGGATGATAGAAGTCATCCTCGCCCACCAGAGACTGAACCTCTTCGCACGCCCTCTCCGACAGGAGCATCGCACCGAGCGTGCCCATCTCAGCCTCGAGGCTGTGCGGTGGGACGTAATCTTCGATGGAGGTTCGCATGGATTGATCAGGAGGTCGGCGGCCGAATACAGTAGACGGTATTCTACCCTAAAGGGCTGCATTCCTCCTTCCGGAAAGCACCGCCCGCCTTTCGGCGGGCGGTGGCAGATCCCTTCGAGTCCGCTTGGCTGAATTCGGAACCGCCGTTCCTTGTGCAACCTAGACGATTCGAGTATGCATGGCAGGACCCTGGGGCGGGACCATGACTTTCGGCGTTTTTCCCCCAGTTTTTGACCGGGGTCGGGGTCTACCGCAGGATGCGGACGAGTCCCGCATCGATGAACTGGCCGCCCGTCGTCTGGGTGCACCGGATCGCGATCGTATGCACCCCTCGTTTCAAGATCTTCGGTACCTTGACCATGGCGACATCTGTATAGTAAGTCGAATACCCGGCAAGCTGGGCGACCCGTGTTCCGTCCAAGTAGACGTCCGCATCTTCGTCGTGGTGGATGCGCAAGCGAACGTCCTTGGTCGCGGTGTCACGGCTGAGTGTGAATCGGCGACGAATCCAGATCGAGCCGGCCTGGTTCCAGCGGGTTCCGACGACCGCTCCCGGGGTCCCCGAAGTCCCAAACCCACCCGGAGCCGCCTTCCATTCGGAGTCGTTGAAGTCCGGCTTCTCCCAGCCGGTGCCCGGATCGGTCAACGTCATCCTCCAGGTCTGCGGCTTGAGTTCCGACGTTGCGACGATCACTTGGGTGCGCGGCGCGGGGCCGTCGATGGCCCTGATAAAGGATCGAACTTGGCGCGGATCGACTTTGAGCACCTTACGGTCGTAGGTCATGAACCCGTTGATCTCGGTCTCGACGTCGGTGGTTTGGGTGTAGATCGCGCCGGACAACCCCGTTCGCTCCTTGAGCGCGTGGAGTTCGGCAAAGAGACGTTGCAGGCGCGCCATCAACTCCGTGCGGGTCTTGAACGACTGGTAACCCCAGCCGGCGGGCGTATGGCCCTCGACCGGGAGTCCGAGCCCACCATACTCGCCCAAGAAAAGGGCTCGCGTCGCGCTCGGAGGTGGTGCGCCGGGACCGGGATAGACGTGAACGTCATGGACATCACCAACGCCGCGATCGGTCCACCCACTTGCGGAATTCACGAGCCGGGTGGGATCGCGCCGCTCGGTCCATGCCGTCCACTTCTTCGTTTCGAACTGTCCCCAGCCCTCGTTGAATACGACCCACATGCCGATGCAGGTGAACGGTTCGAGCCAATCGATCATCGCGCCGAGTTCGCGAGCAAAGATCTCCGCCGAGTACGCGGAACGCTGCAAATCAGGATCGTTGCCCCCGATGAAGCCGTCCCCGCTCGGCATGTCCTGCAACACGATGAGACCGAGCTCGTCGCAAGCGGCGTACCAGGTGGCAGGCTCGACCTTGACGTGCTTGCGGACACAGTTGAACCCGAGACGCTTCGAAACCTCGAGGTCGTAACGCATCGCAACGGCGCCCGGTGCGGTGTAGAGTCCGTCCGGCCAGAAACCCTGATCCAGGAATCCATGCAGGAAGATCGGCTTGCCATTGAGGGCGATCTGGGGTCGTCCCTTACGGTCCTTCTTCAGGCCGAATTCGCGAATGCCGAATCGGGTCTCAACCTCGTCGACCCCGTACCGGGCGATGAGGCGATACCGATGCGGCCGATCGGGTGTCCAGAGCTTCGGTCGTGGGACCTGAAGACGGGCTCTGCCCAAGCGGTTGGCCTCCCCTCGCGCGACCCGACGCTTACCGTCGAAGATCTCGATGCTCGCGGGCTTCGTGGCCTTGCCGACCAGCGAGAGCTGAACCTCGAGCGCTCCGCTGACCTTCGTCTTCGCGAGGATGCGATCGATTCGCTCGGGCGGCACTCGCTCCATCCAGACGGTTTGCCAGATACCGGTGGTGGGTGTGTACCAAATGCCGCTGGGCTGTCGCACCTGCTTGCCCCGTGGCTGTGGACCGCCATCGCTCGGGTCGGTCACGGCGACCCGAATCTCATGCGACTTCCCCGCCTGGCACAGGTCGGTGACATCGAAGCTGAACGGGTCGTAACCGCCACGGTGTTCGCCGACGAACGAATCGTCGATCCAGACGCGGGCATGCCAGTCGACGGCACCGAAGTGCAACATGAGGCGACCGCCCCCGTCCGGAGTGCGCACCTTGCGGCGATACCAGACCGTCGCGTCGTCGGGAACGCGCTCCTGAATCCCTGAGAGCACCGATTCGATCGGGAATGGCACGAGGATCTTCCTCGCAAAATCCTTTGCAAGCGGCTCGGCGGCACCACCCATGACCGCGACGTCCCATTTCCCGTTGAGGTTGACCCACCCTTCACGCACGAGCTGAGGTCGCGGATACTCCGGGTGGGGTGCGGTCTTGGAGACCAGCTTCGTCCAAGGCGTTTCGAGCGGCGGCAGTTGTGTGGCGTCGGTCATCAGCATGAGGAATGCGGCAAGCATTGCGAAGTCTGTTCGACGTTGCTTGCCGATTCCCTTGTGATGCCGCCCGAACTTACTTGAGGACCTGGAACAGGTCGGGGTTGGGTTTACCGTTCGGCACGAAATCGACGTCCCACACCGTCGTCACGAATTGCGTTTCGGCGTTGGGCAAGGGCTTGACCGTTTCGCGTTGAATGTAGCGGCGCAGGTTGCCCTCCTTGTCGACCCAAATCTCGAACGTGCCGCTCGCCGGCGCGGTCTTGTATTCGCGCCACTGACCTCCGACCGCGGTGAGTCCTTGTGGCTGGGGATCGACGAACCCGAGGGTCGCCCACTGGTCGCGCAGATATCTCAAGTCGTCAAGCCGTGAGATCGCAATGTCGGTCGGAAAGGACCGGTCGCCCAGGCTCCTCGAGGCAACCGCGTAGATGTCCTGGAAGTTGAGGACTCGGCCGGCCGTGGCCACCTTCTCGATCAGCCGCTCGCCGGGTCGACCGGGACGATCGTTGGGCACGTTGTACGAGAAGGTCGCACCATCGCTGGTCACGATCCATGTTTGAGGCGTCGACGATTGCAGATCCTGGCGGATGAAGAGCTTGCTCGGACGCTCGTATTGAAGCTGCGTCTTGATGACTGCGGTTGCACTCCCCACTCTCTGCGTCATCGTGATCGAACCGGTCAGCGAACTCAAATCCGAGTAACGTCGCAGCATTTTCGACACGGTTTCCGCCGCCGTCGGCTGCGGCTGGGGGGCCATCGCGAGCAGAGTCATCCAGATCATGGCTTCGATTGTTCCTGTTTCCAAACCGTCTCCGCAACGCCGGCCCGATGGTTCGCATAGCGAGCGGCGGTGAAGAACCAATCGGAAAGACGGTTGAGATAGCGCAAGGTGACGTCGGCAACAGGCTCTTGGCGGTGGAGTCGCAGCACCGCTCGCTCGGCTCGGCGGCAAAGTGTGCGACAAGAGTGAAGGTGGGCCGCGAGAGCTGAGCCCCCAGGAAGAATGAAGTTTCGAAGCGGCTCGAGTTCCGCGGTCATCTCGTCGATCGACGCTTCAAGAGCGGTGACCTGGGTCTCATCGGTCGCAATTCGGTAGAAACGGGAGTCCGTTGGGGTAGCGACTTCGGCGCCGACGTCGAACAGCCGGTTCTGAAGCGACTCGAGCCAGGGATCGAAGTAGGCGTCGGGGTGGAGCCTGGCGATCCCGAGAGCGGCGTTGAACTCGTCGATCGCACCGACCGCTTCGACGCGCACGTGGTCTTTACCGACCCGATCGCCTCCGATCAGACCGGTCTGGCCCAGGTCACCGCTCTTGGTGTAGATTCTCATCGCTGTGACTTCAGGACTGCTCGGACGAAGCCAGGGAGTTCACGCACTTTCTGGAACTTCTTGGGGTTGAGGAGCAGACGCCACAGCCACTCGGCGTGCAGCTTCTGGATGAGAACGGGCGCGCGCCTCGTCCTCCCGCTGAGGACATCGAACGAGCCTCCCACGCCCATCGCGATCGGCGCACCGACGATGCCTTGGATCTTGTGGATGAACTTCTCTTGCCTCGGCATGCCCATCGCGACGAACAGGATGTCGGGCTTGGCTTCGGCCACCTGCTGCGCTACGATCTCATCGCTTTCGGAAGGAAAGTAGCCGTGCTGGGCGCCCACGATGTTGCAGCCCGGATGGCGGAGGCGCATACGCTCCGCGGCTCGCTCCGCGACCCCCGGAGCCGCTCCGAGAAAGTAGATCCGATAGCCGTGGTCCGCGCTCCGAGCACAGAGACGGTCGACGAGATCGACCCCGCTCACGCGTTGGGCCACGATCCCCTGCCGCTTCAGCGCCCAGACGACGCCGGCACTGTCGGGCGTGACGAGCGCGGCTTGGCGGAGGATTTCGGCGAACTCGGGGTCCCGCCGCGCGATCATCAGACCGGTGGCATCGGCCGTGACGATCAAACCGAGGGACCGAGCCGCGATCCGCTGATCGATGAAGTCGAGGGTCTCCTCCATGGCGAGCAAACTGATCTCCACTCCCAATACGGGAGCGGTCTTCGCCGACGGCGTCGTCGCTCGCTCGATCTTCATCACTCTTGGTGACGCATTGTACCTGCGCCCAGGCTTCACGCAAGTTCTTGACAAAGTTCCAGACCGGTCAAACTTTCCCGTTCCCGGGTAACGTCCAACGGTAGGGTGGCCGGACTGCGCGCCGCCTCAATGAGGGTTGAATCAATGCAATCGATGGTTGTTCGTGTCAGTCTGCGCCCCGTGCTTGCGCTGGGCCTCTTCGCTCTTCTCGGCGCCGGCGCATCGGCGCAAATCACGACCCGCACGTTCCGCACCGACCCGGCCGTCATCGAGTCGACGCACAACGTGTTTCCTCAGATCAACGAAAGCTACAGCGCGCGGCCGATGAAACCGGCCAACCCGAAGCTCCCCCTGCCGGTCGGGGCCGACAATGGACTTCGCGTCTCCGGCACCAATGACGGCGGGCATCGAGTCCAGACCCAGGCCCGCTTCCCCGGAATCAACGCCACCGGCTGGAATCCGCCGGACTGCACGATGGCGGCCGGTCCGAACCACGTCGTGGCAACCGTCAACGTCGCGGTCGCGTTTTTCAACAAGTCGACTGGCGCGAAGACGTTTCAGCAGGACCTCGGGGCAAGCGGCTTCTTCGCTTCCCTCAACCCGTCGAATTTCGTGTTCGACCCCAAAGTCTTCTACGATCACATCAATCGCCGTTTCGTGATCGTCGCACCCGAACTTGACCAAGGCAACCAGGTCAGCAAGATCCTCGTCGCCGTGTCCGACGACGCCGATCCGAACGGAAACTGGAACAAGTACCGTATCGAAGCCAAGGTCACCGCCAACGGTCAGGAGCATTGGCTCGACTACCCCGGTTTTGGCTTCAACAAGGACGCCTACGTCGTGACCGGGAACATGTTCGGGTTCGGGAACAGCTGGGCCGGTGCCCAGTTCATCATCCTTCCGAGCGCGCCGCTGATGTCCGGCAATTCCGCCAACGTCACCAGCATCGTCGATGGTGCCGAAGCCTCGGTTCAGGTTTGCCAGACGATGGACTCGACGTCGAACAAGATTTACGCGGTGAGCATCGCGAGCACGAACAGCGCCCGCATGTTCTGCATCACGAATCTCACGTCCAACCCGCAAATCCAGAAGGCGAGTGTTTCCGTACCCGCTTTTCAGCGAGCCGGTCGAGCAACCTCCCGCAACGGTGCCCAGCTTGACACCCTCGGCGATCGCGTCCTCAATGCGAGTTTCCGGAACAACCGTGTGCTCACCGCACATTCGGCCTCCGTGCCGAGCGAGCAGCGAGCCCAGGTCCGCTGGTACGAGTTCAACGTCCAGAACTGGCCCGGAGCCGGCCGCCCGACCCTCGCCCAGAGTGGCGACGTCCGTCCTCCGAGCGGCGAAAGTTACTTCATGCCGGCGATTCACAGCAACCGTCTCGGCGACATCGCACTGATCTTCTCGCGGGCGAGTGCCAACGTCTCGGCCGATGTCATGGTCACGGGCCGGAAGGCTGCGGACCCCCTCGGTCAGATGGGCGTCCCGCGGTCCCTCGGGTTCAGCGCCGGTGCCTATGGCGGCGGCGGTCATCGTTGGGGCGATTACTTCGCCTGCGTAACCGATCCAAACGACGACTCCACGTTCTGGGGCATCGGTCAGGTCATCATGGCCAACGGCGCCTGGAGCACTGAAATTCCCAAGTGGACGATCTCGTCCGGCGGCAATCCGAACGACGTCGTCCTTGCCCAGTCGGCAACCATGCGAGTCGGAACCGGAGTTCAGGGCACCCTGGCCGATATCCAGAGGCCTGACGAGCGGTACTTCATGGTCGGATCGACGATGACTTCGGGCCTGGGCCAAGTTTCCGAAGTCGAGGTGAACTTCCGCATCGCGCGACCCGTTTCGCAGCTTCAAGGCTTCGATGTCTACATCGAGAACGTCGCTTCGATCGCGAACATCACCGGCATGGCGTGGATCTACAACTGGCAAACCGGACGCATGGACTTCCAGCGGTCGGTCAATCTTCCTGCGAGCGGCCAAGGCGCCATGACGATCTCGATCACCAACAACCTGAGCCGCTATGTGAAGGCCGATGGCTCCGTTCGCGTGGTCCTTCGGGGGAACTCTCCGATTCCGGTCGGTGGCTCGCCCCGGACCTTCACACTTCGGACGGACTGTGTCCAGCTGTTCCTGAACGCGATCAGCCCGTAGCACTTTCTGGCAACCCTCGCAAGAAGACCCGCTCGCCGATCGGCAAGCGGGTCTTCTTGCGGGTGGTCGGCGGGACTTAAGCTTCTCGGGCTGCCCGCAACCGGTCGAGGCCGACGGAGAGGACGATGATGACGCCGGTCACGATCTCCTGGACCCAGTTCGGGAGGCCCATCTGCGAGCAGCCCGCCCGGATGGTCGTCATGATGAAAGCCCCGAGGATCGATCCCATGATCGAGCCGTGTCCGCCGGAGAGACTCGCTCCCCCGATCACGACGGCGGCAATCACGTCCAGTTCGAGCCCGACGGCGACGGTCGGATCACCGACGGTCAGGCGCGAGAATTGCATCAAGCCGGCGATCCCCGCAAAGAAGCCCCCGAGCACGTAGACCCCGAACTTCACCCTCGAGACCGGGAGGCCGCAGTAATGCGCGGCGCGTTCATTCGAGCCGATCGCGAACACGTGCCGCCCGAAGACGGTTCGCCAGAGGACCAGGCTACTGAGGATCGCAAGCGCGATGAGAACCCAGACTCCGGGAGGCAGGAGCATCCACTTCCGGTCGGGTGGCAGGACCGCGACCAACTCGGAAAGCCAGGACGCGGGGGCATCGATCTTCTGCTCGTGGGCCAACCCTTTCGCGATGCCACGAATCACCAGAAGAGAACCGAGGGTGACGATGAACGGCCCGACCTTGAAGCCCGAGATCATCCCGCCATTCAAGGCCCCGCACGCCGCGCCGGCAAGCACGCCGAGCCCGGCAGCAAGAACCGGATCGACGCCCGCTTGCAGCAACGCCGCGATCACCACCGTCACGAACGCAACGATGGAGCCGATCGACAGGTCGATCCCGCCTGCGACGATGATGAAGGTCATGCCAAGGGCGGCGATCGAGACGATGGTGCTCTGGCGAGCCAGGGTCTCGACGTTCCGCAGAGTGGCGAACTGGGGAAGGTTGAGGCTGAAGCCCACGAACAACACGACCAGAGCCATCGCCAGGCCGACGAGGCTCTTCGTCGAGCTGGTCAGCCGGTTCATTCCTTCGGCGGAGCGAGGAGCTTGGCGACGTCGGGCTGCTCCATGTTCTCCTGGGTCACCAGCACGGCTCCGGTGTCGATCCGCTTCTCGACTTTCGTGCCCTTCAGGTGCTCGACCATCGTCTTGACCCCGAGGTAGCCCATCTTCTCCGGATTCTGGAGGATCAGCCCCTGGAGTTCCCCGGCCTTCAGGCCATCGACGAGCTTCTGGGAAGCGTCGAAACCCACGAACTTGACTTTGCCGGCCCACTGGCTATCTTGCAGGACCCGAAGCATGCCGAACGTCGACGACTCATTCGGGGTGAAGATGCCGTCGACGCCGAGGCTGCCGTCGTCCTTCTTGAGCGGGGCGAGGAGATTCTCAGCGGCCTTTTGAGCGCTCTCGGTCGTGGCTCCCGCGTACTGGTTGGCGCTGACGACCTCGATCTCAGGATGCTTCTTGATCGCGTCCAAAAAGCCCTCTTCGCGAAAGTTCGTGCTCGCGGAGCCCTCCTGATACCGGAGCATCACGACACGGCCCTTGCCTCCGAGCAGCCGCGCGAGCTCCTCGCCCGCCATCTGGCCACCCTTGAAGTTATCGGTGGCCACGAAGCTCACCGTGTCACCACCCTTGAGGTCGGAATCGATGATGACGACGGGGATGTTGCTGCGCACGGCGTTCTCGACCGGCGGTCGGAGTGCGGTGTCGTCGAGCGGGGCGAGCACGATGCCCGAAACCTGTTGGGTCGTGAAGTCCTCGACGACTTTGATCTGACTCTCCCGGTCGTCCTCCTTCATCGGTCCCTTCCAGATCACTTCGACGCCGAGTTCCTTTCCGGCGGATTCTGCGCCGGCCTTCACGGCCTTCCAGAATTCGTGGGTCGAGCCCTTCGGAATCACCGCAATCTTGTATTCGGACTTGCCCGAGGGAGCGGGCTCCGAGCCGTTGGTGCCGGACGCATTGCCCGAATCCTTGGAACCACAGCCAAGTGCGGCGATCAGCAAGGCCGCCGTCAAGATCGAAATCGCGCGCGCTTTCATGGGTGGAGGGATGTTCGACGCGGGGCGACCCCGCTCCTGCTCCCGATCAGCCCGCCCACGGGTTCACGAAGTTGTCGATCACGACCGGACCGACTCCCAGACCGCGGGGTGAGAGCACCAGCCACCGCACAAGCTCGGCGACATCCTCCGAGCGCATCATCTTCGCGCGCGTCGCCGCGTCTTCTTCCGCCCAGATCGCGGTCTCGACCGCACCCGGACACACCGCGAACACCCGAATCCCGTGGGGGCGCCCTTCGAGCGCGAGGACTTCGCTGAGACCATTCAGGCCGTGTTTGCTCGCGCAGTAGGCTGACGACCCGGCGAAGCCGCGAGTGCCTGCCACAGAGCTGATGTTCACGATCTGGCCGCGCGTGGCCTGCAGGTGCGGCCATGCGGCGTGGCTGAGCACATACGCACCCCTGAGATTCGTATCGAGCACATCGTCCCAGAACTCCAGACTCGTCTCCGGGAACGGCGTGATCTTGAAGATGCCGGCGCTGTTGACGAGGACGTCGAGCCGCCCGAACCGCTCGATCGCGGCCGCGACGAGGGCTTGGCCCGAAACAGGATCGCGGACGTCCCCTACGGCGCAGTGCACCGGGCCAGGCAAACGTCGCGCGACCTCCTCGAGCGCGAACCCGCGGCGACCGGTGAGGACGATCGACGCCCCTTCCCCAGCAAACGACTCCGCGATCGCCGCACCGATCCCCGAACCTCCCCCCGTGACCAACGCCACCTGACCTGCCAATCCATCCATGGCGGCGATCATAGCAGGACCACCGACGATCCTTCACAATGAAAGGCGATGGCGATTACCGAAGCCCAGATTCTCGACGCGCTACGTGCCGTACAGGACCCTGACCTCCGCCGCGATATCGTGACGCTGGGGTTTGTCAAGGACGTCAAGGTCTGTGACGGGATCGTGGCCTTCACGGTCGAGTTGACGACCCCGGCATGTCCGGTCAAAGACCAACTCAAGGCCGAGTGTGAGGACGTCGTATCGGCGATCGACGGCGTGAGCCAGGTCGTGGTCGAGATGACGGCCCAAGTACGGACGCGCCCGTCGCAACAGCAGGACCTCGTCCCTCAAGTCAAGCAGATCATCGCGATCGCGAGCGGCAAGGGAGGAGTCGGCAAGAGCACGGTCACGGTGAACCTGGCGGTAGCACTCGCCCAAACCGGCGCACGCGTCGGCTTGATGGATGCCGACGTGTATGGACCGAGCATCCCCTTGATGCTTGGCTGTCCGGACGATAGGCCATTCACCCGGGACGGCAAGATCGTGCCGATCGAAAAGGACGGGGTCGCGATGATGTCCCTCGGTTTCCTCCTCGAAGAAGGCCAGGCCGTGCTTTGGCGAGGTCCGATGGTCGCCGGTACGGTACGGCAGCTTCTCGCGGACGTCGACTGGGGCGACCTCGACTACCTCCTCGTCGATCTCCCCCCCGGCACAGGCGATGCGCCGATGTCACTGGCGCAGTTGGTGCCGCTGACCGGTGTCGTGATTGTCACGACACCGCATAACGTGGCTGCCAACATCGCAGGCAAAGCTGCGGCATTGTTCCAACGCCTCAACGCTCCGCTTCTCGGAGTCGTCGAGAACATGGCGAACCTGATCTGCCCAAATTGCGGTGAGCCGACGCGCCTCTTCGCGGGCATGAGCGGCGAGGAGCTTGCGGCCCAACTGAAGATTCCCTTCCTCGGTTCGGTCCCGCTTGATCCGGCGATCAGCGAGAGTTCCGACCGCGGAGTGCCCTCGATTTTGGCTCACCCTGACCGGCCCCAGGCCGCCGAGTTCCACCGAATCGCGGGTCGCCTCGCAGCCTACGCGAGCGTCCAGTCGATGTCTCGTCAGGATCTCCATCGAATCGGCGATGCGCCGGTCTTCGAGCCGGTTGGCTAGATGAAAGTCTTTCTCTGCCAGATCCGTCCTACCAAGCCGGGCTTCCCCGCCACGGGCACGGACGACGAATTCGCGATCGTCGGGGAGCACTTCCTGTACCTGAAGGAGGCGACCGACGCCGGAACGGTCCTTCATGCCGGTCGCTGCGACGATGCCACGTTCGGCATCGTCCTGTTCACGGCCGAAGGCGAAGAGGCAGCGTGGTCCTTCATCCGCGCCGATCCCGCGGTTGCGGCCGGTGTCTTCCAGCCCGAGATCTGGGAGTACCGGATCGCCCTTGGCGCTATCGTCGCGCCATGAAGATCCCGTTCGACAGCCTGTGCCTGCGCGCCGTCGTCCTCGAAGTCCAGGCGCTGGTCGGCGGACGCGTGCAGAAGATCTTGGCTCGCACACCGTTGGAGGTCGTGCTGGGTGTCTATGCTCATGGTCGGGAGCATTGGCTCTTGCTCAGCGCAGAGCCCGAATACGCGAGAATGCACCTCCTCACCCGCCGTCCCGAGGACAGCCTCCGGGGCGACACGATCCCCCCCTTTGTTCAGGACCTCCGGCGGCATCTGCTCGATCGCCCGCTCTTGGCAGTCGAGCAGCGCGGACTCGACCGAGTCGTCGATCTGACGATCGGTGAGGTAGTGCTCGTTGCCGAACTGATGGGCAAGCACGCCAACCTGATCCTCGTGGCCGACGGCAAGATCGAAGCGGCCGCGAAGTGGCTCGGCCCCCGGCAGTCGAAGCGACCCGTCCTCGCGCATCGGATCTATGAGCCGCCGCCTTTCGATCCCTTGCCCCCGATGACCGAAGCCCAGCCGGGAGACGACCTTCGGGACTTCGACGGCGTCTCCCCGTTCCTCATCCGTCTGATCGAATCGGGACTGCCTCTGGCGGAGGTTCAAAGCCGCGTCCGGAAGGGCGACTTTGGGGCGTGGTATGCCGAAGGTCAGGGCGCCTACCCCTTACCCCTCGACTCCTTGGGCATCGAGGCGATTCCTCGGGCATCGCTCTCCCAGGCGATCGAACAGACATTCGCGAACCGGATCCACAGCCAATCGCTCGAACGGGCGAGCCGCTCCCTCCGAACCCAATTGGAGCGGATCCTCCTTGCGCGCGACGTCGCGCTTCGTGGCCTTCATGAGGCTGCCGATTCTGCATCTCGGGCCGGAGCGCTCCAAGAGCGGGGTCAGATCATCCTCGCCTACGCCGCGAGCCTCTCTGAAGGAGCTACGATGCTCGAGGCCTGGGATTTCGCCGGCAATCCGGTCACGATTCCCCTCCTTGCCGACCTTTCCCCCGCCGAAAACGCGAATCGGCTCTTCGAGAAGGCTCGCAAGGCGAAGCAAGGCGCCCCCAGCGTCGCCGACCAGATCGCGCGCCTGGAGGACGACCGGGCTGCGATCGCCGAGCTCCTTGCCCGCCTCGATCTCGCGGAAAGCCCGGCCGACGTCGCGGACCTCGTTGCCGAAGCCGACCGTCGGCGCTGGCTGTTCCACCAACCTCCACCCACGCGAACCAAAGAGGAGCGCCCCCATCAAGGCCACGCCGTGCGTGAACTCCTCGGGCCGCAGGGCTACAAGATCCTCTACGGCGACAATTCGACATCGAACGACTACCTCACGCTGCGCGTCGCGAAGCCCAACGATTGGTGGCTCCACGTCCGTGGCGGACCATCCGCGCACGTGGTGATCCAGACCGGCAATCAACCGGACCGGGTGCCTCGCGAGGTCATCCTGTTCGCAGCTCAGGTCGCAGTCCGCCAGTCACCGCAGAAACACGCGGGCTATGTGCCGGTCGATTACACCCTCAAGCGGTATGTGCGCAAGCCCAAAGGGGCACCACCCGGAACGGCGCTGTATACCCACGAGAAGACGATCCACGTCGAAAGAGACAGTCGATAGACTTCTAGCCACTTCCTTGCATGTGCATCGCAAGCCGATGACTCGGGTCGTGCCCGAGGCGTCTCGGCGATGTTGCCGGCTTCACTACACGATGTCAAGAATTTGGATAGACGTGGAATAGACGCTATGGGAGATGGTGAACGCCATGACGTCGACAACACCGCGCACTATGTCACGCCGCCTTCGTCGAGGAGCCCTTCTCGTCGACTTGATGTTTGGCGTCTTCGTGCTCGCGATGGCAGCGACGACGTTCTTCGCACTGTTCCCGACCGTGCATCGTTCCCAGCAGATCGCCAAGGAAGAGGCGATCGCTCAACAGATGTCCCAGCGGATGCTTGAGCAACTGCAGCTCCTCAAGCCCTCGGACATCACCCCGGGCACGCTCAGCCAGCTCAACCTGATCGATCCGAATCAAACCCAGCCGCCGTACAGTTTCACGAACATACCGCTCGATGCCGGGTGGCGGTTCTCGCCCGCCCAGGCACTTCGAAACGGGACCGGGACGCTGACGGTGACCCAGCTTGACGCGAGTTCGGTTCGCCTCGCGATCACCATCGGCTGGAAGTCCTCGAGCGGCAAGAGCAGCAGCATCACCACCGGCACGATTCTGGGAGGCTACCGATGAGACGTCGTCGCGGCTTCACCCTTTCGGAGTTGATCGTCGGCCTCGGAATCATGTCCTTCGTCATGCTCGGGCTCGTCAACCTGATGATGTACGGCCTGAAGTCGTTCCAGAAAACGACGACCGATACCGATCTGGCCCAGAAGAACGCTCAAGGCATGCGCCGACTCGTCGAGACTCTGCGCTCCGCCGTCAGCGTGACCCTGAGCTCCGACGGCACCCAGATCACCTACAACCTCCCACGGATGAGCACGGCCACCGACCAGCTCACGGGAGAGAGAGAAGTTCAAGTCCCGATCACCTCTGACGGCGTGAATCGCGTCTTCGTGGTGAGCGGAGGGAATCTGCGCGACCTGAGTACCAACCGGACCCTCGTCAGCAATGTCGCAACACGAGATCCGGATCCTACCTCAACCCAGTACAACCAGGTCTATGCACCCTTCCAGCTCACCACGATCGGCTCGAGACGCGCCGTCACGGTGACTTTGATTACTCAGCAGAGTGTTTTGGGCAAACCCCGGTACGTCCGCTTCAAGACGACCGTTCTTATCCGCAACAGCCCATGAAGAATTACCGAAAGGGATCGACTTCGATGATCGCCTTGATCATGCTCCTCGTCCTCGTGACGGCGAGCTTAGGCGTTTCAGCCTTCGTCATTCAGAGCCTTGGCCGAACTCGCAAGGACCGCACCGCCCTGACCGCGTTCCAGGGATCGCAAGCAGGCCTCGACCTCGCGATCGCGCGTGCCTACAACGCACTTGCCGCCAACAACGGTGTGTTCGTCAACACGACCACCACGATCAACGAGGAACTTGCTGCGATCGCTTCGGGGGCAACCGGAACGACCACGGTCGTGCCCCAAACCGACAACACCTATGCTTGGGTCACGAGCACGGTCAGTTTCGGCGGTCGGACCAAGAGCGTTCGATCGATGATCCGTTCGCGCAACGTCGGGATTTGGAACAACGCGATCTTCGCCGGCACCGGTGCCAGTGGGCAAGCCATCAACGGCAACGTCGATATCCGAGGCTCGGTGCACATCCTCGGGGACGGCGAACCCTACTCGGACTTGAACGGCAACGGCAAGTGGGATAAGGCCGAGACGTTCACGGACTCGAACAACAACGGCACGTGGGATCCGGGGGAACCCTTCGTAGATGCGAACAGCGACGGGGTGTGGAACGCCGCCGAACCGTACAACGACACGAACAACAACGGCATCTACGACCCGCCGCTGACGCAAACCGACCTCAACTCGTCCTTCAGCGGGACGGCCTACATCGGCAACAACTACAGCGGGATGGACGCGGGCTTGGAGGCGGTCGTTCCCGCCGCGCCGCGAGTGAACGGGATCGAGACGCTCTCGACCGAGGTGCGCGTCAAGCACGGCCGCATCGGCATCAATGGAAACGCTTCGATCGGAACCGACGACTCCGTCGATGGAGGGACGAGCAAGGCCACGATCGACGGATCGTACGTCAGCGATGGATACACCGGCAATCAGGGCGCGAATTCGGTCTTCAGCGACAACGGGACGTCCAACTCTTACGACTTAGGACATGTCGGGATCGACTTTCCACTCTTGAGCGGCATCGGCGCCGACCCTTACATCGACAAGACCGGAACGACATGGACGAACCATGAGACGTTTCTGGACGCCAAGTCCTTGACGGTCAATCTCTCGACCATCACAGCCACGACCGCGGCATTCTCGTTCTCGGACGGGAACGGGAACTCCATCGCGTTCACGCCACAGGTCACACAAGGGAACAACGTCACCAAGCCCGCGAAGCTGACCGTCAACGGCATTGTTCGGATCAACGGGAGCATTCAGATCGGCGGATCGAAGCAGCTCATCACCTACGACGGCAATGGCACCGTCTTCGCGAAGCAGGACATCTCGATCAGTTGCAGTCTGCTCCCGGCGAACGGCAAGACGTTCCCGACCACGGCCCGGCTCGGACTGATCGCGAAGCGAAACATGAACCTGGCCACCGGTAGCGGAGACGCCCAGCTCAAGCTTGCGGGAGCGTTCTACGCCCAGGGTCGAATCACGAGCGCCAAGCAGAACGAGATCATGGGTACCTTCGTCGCGAACTTCTATGACATGGGCACCAACGTGCCCAAGATCTACCAGGTCCCCGCGCTTCCCTACAACATGCCCCCGGCGATGCCGGGCGACAAGATGTACTTCACTCTCAAGGTCCAGAGCTGGCGCGAGCGCCAATAGCCTTCTGGGCGAGAATGAAGCCGAGCAGCAGGATTCCGATCGCGATCTTCGTCCACCAGGAATTGAGCGTTCCCTGAAACGTGATCGCGGTCTGGATCATGCCGAGAATGAGCACTCCCAACAACGTGCCCCACACCGAGCCGTAGCCACCGGTAAGGAGGGTGCCGCCGATCACCACCGCTGCGATCGCATCAAGTTCCATCCCGACCCCCGCAATCGGATTGCCACTCCCGAGCGCGATCGAATAGAGGATTCCGCCCAACGCGGCGCAGAAGCCCGAAATCGCGTAGACCGAGATCGTCGCCCGTTGGACCGGGACGCCCATCAGGTGAGCGGACGGAGCGCTTCCCCCGACCGCATACACCGAGCGTCCGAACGGGGTTCGGGCCAGTACGAACGCGGCGATCATGAGCGAGATCACGAAGACCCAAGCTCCGATCGGGAGCCTTGCCCCCTCCGGCAAACGCACGGCAAAGTCCGTCCACGACTTGAAAACTGGGTGATCGATCCCCCGCGCCTCCTTGCTGATGTACAGGGCCAAGCCCCGGCAGAAGAAGAGCCCCGACAGCGTGACCAGAAAGGGCGCAAGCCGATAACGGGCGACAAGCATCCCCTGAACCATGCCAAGCGCAAGACCACCGACCAGGATTGCGACGACCGCGAGCAATGGGTTCCAGTGAGCGTCCTGGACGAGACGCGCAAGCGCTATCCCCGAAGCGCCGGCGAGGGCGCCCACGCTCAGGTCGATACCGCCGGTGAGGATCACGAACGTGAGACCGATCCCGATCACCCCGAGGTAGGCATTCTCCGAAATCAGGTTCATCGCCACAGAAAGCGAGGCAAACCCCCGGAAGTTCATCGCGCAACCGACGTAGATGAGCACGCCCACGACGAGGGTCGTCAGGGCAGAGTGCCGCCGCCAGTCGAACCCTCTCACGCGGGATTCCTCAGCCGGGATCGGAGGACGGGCGACTGGAGGAGGCAGACGCCGATCACAATCAGAGCCTTGAGCACGAACGTCAGTTCGGCCGAGACGCCCCGTGTGAGAATCGTCGTCGTGACGGTTTGCATGAGCACCGCCCCGATCAGCGTTCCGGCCAGGCTGAAGCGACCCCCGGTCATCGCGGTGCCGCCGATCGCGACCGCGAGGATCGCGTCGAGTTCGGCATAGAGGCCGGCGTTGTTCGCGTCCGCGGCCCGGATGTCGGCGGCGGCGAGAATTCCGGCTAGTCCTGCACAGACGGCGCACAGGACATAGGCGAATCCGATGATCGCCCGTGTCCTGAGACCGGCAATGCGGGCCGCCTCCTCGTTTTCACCCGTCGCCTCGACGAAGAGCCCGAGAGCCGTTCGCCGGCAGAGGATGCCGACTGCGAGCGCGACGAACGCCGCGATCCAGAGCGGGTTGGGCAAGCCCAGGGTTCCACCCGAGCCGAGCGAGGAGAGGGTCTTGTCCGTGAAGGTGACGATCTGGCCGTTGGTCAGAAGTTGGGCAACGCCCCGACCCGCCACCATCAAGAGAAGTGTCGCAACGATCGGCTGGACCCGAACCCTGCTGACCAGAAAGCCGTTGAAGATGCCGCAGAGGGCAGCCGCCACGAGTCCCGCCGCAACCGCATAGAATGCCGTCGGGGGGAGCTGGAGGCCATTCAGAATGCAGTCCGAGGGACGAGCGATGACGCAGGCGGCGACCGCGCCTCCGATCGCCATGACGGCCCCTACCGAAAGGTCGACGCCGCCGGTCGCGATCACGAGGGTCATCCCGACGGCGATCAGGGCGATCGGCGCAGCACGATTGAGGATGTCGATCAGGCTTCCGTAGATTCGGCCGTCGCGGATCGTGAACGCGAAGAAGCTCGGCGCGAGGATCAGGTCGATCAGTAGGACCGCGACCAATGCGAGGAGCGGCCAGAAGTAGGGAGGCTTCGATTTCATGGGCTCGGGGCTCCCTCCGCAATCGCTGCGAGGAGCGTCGGCTCGTCCACCGAGGCGCCCGCGAAAACCGAGACCATCCTTCGGTCGCGGAACACCGCGACCTGCGTCGACGCCGCGACCACTTCAGGCATTTCGGAGGAGACAAAGACGAACGCCATCCCCGAACTCCGAAGGCGCTCCACCTCGCCCATCAGGTCCGCCTTTGAACCGATGTCGATGCCGCGGGTCGGTTCGTCGAGGAGAAGAAGCTTGGGCTCGGCAGCCAGCCATCGCGCGAGAATCGCCTTCTGTTGGTTGCCCCCGCTGAGCGTTCCGATCGCCTGCTCGGCGTCGGTTGCCGCGATGCGGAGCCGAGCGATCGCGTCGTCGACGAGGCCGCGCTGCTTTCCCTTCGTGAGCGGCCGCCACCACCCCCGCTGGGCTTGGAGCGCGATCAGGATGTTCTCTCGAAGAGACAGTTGCGGGAAGATCCCTTGCCGTTTGCGGTCCTCGGGGCAGAGCCCGAATCCGGCTCGGAGCGATCCGCGAATCCCGGGCCCGCGTCCGGTCAGGCGGCCGCTGTCGGCCCGATCGAGGCCGTAGAGCAGGCGAATCGCTTCGGTCCGGCCCGAACCGAGAAGGCCGGCAAACCCGACGACGTCTCCGGCCCTGATCGTGAGCGTGACGTCGGAAACGGAGCGCCGCTTGCCCAACGAGGTGGCTTCGAGGAGCGTGGTGCTCTCTCCGAGGATCGCGCGGGATCTGGCTCCGCTGCGGGACTCGAGATCGATGCTCCGGCCGGTCATTTGCTGGACGAGCTCGAGATGAGGAATCTCCGCTACCGTGCCGGTCGCGACGAGCCGGCCGTTCCGAAGCACGGTGATCCGATCGGAGATCTCGTACACCTGGTCGAGAAAGTGACTGACGAAGAGGATCGCGACCCCTTCGTTCCGGAGACGGCGAACGACGTCGAACAGCCGCACGACCTCGGCGCGGTCCAAGCTCGAGGTCGGCTCATCGAGGATCAGCACACGCAGGGGCTCGCCCGCCCAACGGTCGACGGCCCTCGCGATGGCGACCAGCTGCTGTTCGGCGATGGACAGGGCGCCGACCGTTCGGCTGACCGGAATCGTCACTCCGATCCGCGCGAGCGCGGCTTCCGCCCGTGTCCGCACTTCGTGCCAGCGGATGCCGAACGGTCCCGCCGGGAGGCGGCCGAGTGCGAGATTCTCGGCGACGGGGAGGTTCGGGACGAGGTTGAGCTCCTGATGGACGGTCCGTATGCCGCGCGCCATCGCGTCATGAGGGGCACGGGGCTGGAAGGGCTTCCCTTCCACCCGGATCTCGCCGGCATCAGGCGACGTCACTCCGGTGACCGCCTTGATCAGGGTCGACTTCCCCGCCCCGTTTTCGCCCATCAGAGCGTGAACCTCGCCTCCGGTCAGGCTCAGCGAGACCTGATCGAGGGCGATCAAGCCAGGGAATCGCTTGACGATGCCGGTCGCTTCGAGGACCGGTGCCATCGTCAGTTCTCGTCCGGTTCGAGGATCTTCCACTCGTGGATGCCGACGGACCAGTCCTTCTGCAACTTGAGCTTGAGCCGGAGCGCGCTTGTCGTGACGGTAGGAAAGGTCACTCGATTCCATGAATTCAGGGCAACGCCGTAGGTGCCGTCGATTCGCTTCCAGTCGTCACCGACCCTTGCCTCGACCCACCATTCGGCCGGCGGACGACACTCGCCGAATCCGGTGTCGTCGAACCAATAGACTTCGACACCATCGATCGTCGCCGGCTTGTTCCAGGAATACTCGATCCATTCCTCGGTGCCTTTGTGCGGCCAGAAGTGGCAGAGTTCGCCGGGGTGCTTGTTCGATGCCTCGATCGGGCGGCCGTCTTGGAGTGCCCCCGGAGTGCAGATGCCGCTCGTGTACGACAGCGAGACCTTCGCCGACCGCTCCAACCCACCCGGAGATTCCGGAAGCCGCACCGTCGGAAGCCAAGTCGCCATCGACGCGTTGCCGCGATTGTCCCATGCGTAGTACGGGATCGCGGTTAGGGAAACTGCTTTCCCTTCGTCGATCGGGGCGTAGAGTCGACGCCGCCAATCGATCGGCTCGCTCAGGAAGCCGGTGCTGCCCAGCTTGACGATTCCACCCAGTTCGGGGCTCGGTTCCGGCTGGAGCAACGCATCCATCGGGAGGATCACGCGGCTTAAGTCGACGTCAGGATTGTCCTTGTTCTCGAAGCAGTAAACGAGCGGCCCGCGTTGCACGGCGGCCCGCTGCGTGAGATCCTTGGCAGACGGATGGGCGACGACCCGTTGAGCCCGCATCGGGAACTCGACCGTGAACACCTCGCCCGGTTTCCATTCTGCGGGCAGGATCAGATAGCCGTCGGCGTACCCGCTCGCCGTCGCTCCGTTGGCGCGCCGGACTTTGGTTTCGCCGGCCCATTCGGGGACGCGGACGCGGATATTGAAAGCCTTGCCCGAAGCGGACTTTGGCTTGAGGACGACTTTGCCGTCCCACGGATAGTCGGTCTCGACCAAGAGCTCCACCGCATCGTTGCCGAGCTTCGTCTTGACAGCACCGCCGACGAACAGATTCACGTAGAGCGTGTCCGCCGACTTGGCATAGACATAGGAGCCGAGCGACGCGAGGAGCCGGGTGACGTTGGGGGGACAGCAGGCGCATCCAAACCACTCGGACCGGGCATGATTCCCGCGGCTCGCCAACGGATTGACGTAGAAGAAGTGCGAACCTTCCAGGGAAACTCCGGCAAGGAAGCCGTTGTAGAGCGAGCGCTCCACCCAGTCCCAATACTTCGCGTCCCCCTCCATCAGGCCCATGCGGTGGTTCCACAGCACCATCGCGACCGAGGCGCAGGTCTCTTGGTATGCGCTGTATGTCGGCAGGTCGTAGTCGACCGTGAACCCCTCGTTGCTGCCGCTCGGCCCGATCCCGCCGGTCACGAACGCCCGGCGAAACACCGTGTTGCGCCAGACGCGATCCAGCGCCGTCCGCAAGCCTTCGTCCTGGGTCGCCGCGGCGAGATCCGCGGCACCCGAGAACAGATAGGCGGCCCGCACGGCGTGGCCCTTGATCTCTTTATGCTCTCGAAGCGGGACGTCGTCCAGCCAGTACGTGCCGTCGAACTTCTCTTTCGACACCTTTCGCTCGTCGGCGAAGAAGCGGCTGCCTCGATTGTTTAGGAAGAAGGCGGCGAGTTCGTAGTAGCGTTGCTCACCGGTCGCTCGCCAGAGCTTCATCAGCGCGAGCTCGATCTCCGGATGCCCGCAGTAACCCATGCGCTGCCCGGGCTTGTCGCCGAACGTACGACACAGAAGGTCGGCGAACTTGGTCGCGATGTTCAGCAAGGACCTCTTGCCGGTCGCCTGAAAATGGGCGGAGGCGGCTTCGAAGAGGTGCCCCGCGCAGTAGAGCTCGTGGTTGTCGGCGAGGTTCGTGAACACCTGGTCCGGCGCATTGATCTCGTACCAAGTGTTCAGGTACCCATCGGGACGCTGGGCCGCGCCAATCCGGGCGATGATCGCGTCGACGCGATTCTCGAGGGCGACATCCTTCTTCTCGGCCAGAGCAAAGGCGGCCGCCTCGAGCGACTTGTAGACGTCGCTGTCGTCGAAGATCAGACCCTTGAATCCGGTCCGGGCCCCTTTCGCGGCCAAGTCGAAGTTCGCCAGCCGCCCCGTCTTTTCGCACTGATCGAACGTGTGTGGAATCGACACTTTACGGTTCGTGCGTTGGCGAGGAGCCCAGAATCGGTCGTCGATGCTGACTTCGGTGAACGGGATGGCGGTCAAGTTGACGATCGGCGGCTTCTGAAGCGCGCACGTCGCCGCGAGAGCGAGGGCTATCATCCTGGCAACTCAGTTCGACAGCGGCGACGTCGATTCCCCCTCGCGCTGCCCGGGTAAAACGCGGCCATGGATTGGATCGAGAAACTCACCGGACTTGAGCTCGACGGTGGAACCGGAGCCCTGGAGTGGTTGCTTGTACTCGCGCCGCTGGCCGTCGTGTGCGGGATCGCCTATCTCGTGTGGCGCAAGCGCGCCCCGCGCTGAGGTCGTGGGGATTGGCTGCCCGACCAGGGCTCGAACCTGGAACCTCCTGATCCAGAGTCAGGCGCTCTGCCAATTGAGCTATCGGGCAACGACGGGGGAGTTTACCCCTTCTGGCCCGAGGCCTGGGCCTTCTCGATCTTGGCCCACGAGTCCTTGAGCGACACCGTCCGGTTGAGCACGAGCCGTCCCGACGCGCTGTCACGGTCGAGGCAGAAGTAGCCCACGCGTTCGAATTGAACTCGATCCTCCGGGGTCAGCTCCCGGATCGTCGGCTCCGCAATCCCATGCACGACCCTGAGCGAATCCGGGTTCAGGTTGTCGAGGTAGCTTCCGCCCTCGGGTACGTCGTCGGGGTCGGGCACACCGAACAGGTGGTCGAAGAGCCGCGCCTCAAACTCGACGCCGTGCTCGGCCGACACCCAGTGAATCGTGCCCTTCGGCTTGCGGCCGTCGGGGGCATCGCCGCTCCAAGTCTCGGGGTCGATCGTCGCATGGAGCTCGACGATCTCGCCGTCGGCGTCCTCGATGACCTCCACACAGGTTATGAAGCAGGCGTAGCGAAGACGGACCTCGTTGCCCGGATACAGCCGGTGGAACTTCGGAGGCGGCTCCTTGCGAAAGTCGTCGCGCTCGATGTAGATCTCGCGGGTGAACGGAACTTTCCGCGTCCCGGCTTCCGGATCTTCCGGGTTGTTGACCGCCTCGATCCAGCGCGTCTCGCCCTCCGGCACGTTCAGCAGCACGACCTTGATCGGATTCAGGACGGCAAAGAGCCGGCGCGAGACCTTGTTCAGGTCCACGCGGACGCAATCCTCCAGGACATGCGCGTCGATGGTGACGTCCGCGCGCCCGCCGACTCCGGCGCGCTCACAGAAGTCCCAGATCGCCTCGGGCCGGTAGCCCCGTCGGCGCATCCCGGCGAGGGTCGGCATCCGCGGATCGTCGTAGCCCTGGACAAAGCCCCCATCGACGAGTTCGACAAACCGCCGTTTGCTCATCACCGTGTAGCTCAGACCCAAACGGCCGAACTCGATCTGGCGAGGATGGTAGATGCCCAGTTCGTCGAGAAACCAATCGTAGAGCGGGCGATGGATCTCGTACTCCAGCGAACACAGGGAGTGGGTAATCCCCTCGATCGAGTCTTCCAGTCCGTGAGCCCAATCGTAGCTGGGATAGATGCTCCACGTGTCCCCGGTTCGGTGGTGCGATGCATGACGAATGCGGTACATGACGGGATCGCGCATCACCAGGTTCGGCGAAGCCATGTCGATCTTCGCACGGAGGGTTCGGGTCCCATCGGGGAAGTCGCCCGCTCGCATGCGGGTGAAGAGATCGAGGTTCTCTTCGACGCTTCGCTCCCGAAACGGGCTGTCGGTTCCCGGGGACGTCAAAGTGCCTCGGGTCTCGCGCATCTGTTCGGGGCTCAGGTCGCAGACGTACGCCTTTCCCTTTTCGATCAGCTGAACAGCCCACGTGAACATCTGCTCGAAGTAGTCCGAGCCGAAAAAGAGACGGTCGCCGAAGTCGGCGCCGAGCCAGCGCACGTCCTCGATGATCGCATCGACGAACTCCTGTTCCTCCTTCAGAGGGTTCGTGTCGTCGAACCGCAGATTGAACAGACCACCGAACTCTCGAGCGATCCCGTAATCGATCCAGATCGCCTTGGCATGGCCGATATGCAGGTACGCATTCGGCTCCGGCGGAAATCGAGTGTGGACACGGTCAAACCGGCCATCGCGCAGATCTTGGCGGATGGCATCGCGGATGAAGTCCGACGGGGCCTCAGCCCCGCCCGGGACGCGCGAAAGCGTGTCGGACATAGGCTCCCCAGGGTACCCAAATGGCTCCCTGGGGAGCGGTAGCAGGTTACTTCCTCAGGTAGACCCACACAAAGCCGGTCGCTTCAGCCGGCGGCACGAGTTTGCCGATCTCGCGCTGCAAGACCATGGCACGCTCATTCTGGGCCTCCAACGCCTTCATCTCCGCGTCGTAGTGCTTCATGTACGCGTCCTGCCACTTCTTCATCTGATCGGGAGTCAGGCCCTGAACGCTCTTCGCTCCAACATCCTTGAGCGCCCGCTCCTGAGCTCGCTGATACGCGGCGCTCAGCACTTTCTGAACCTGCGCCATTTCGGTCTGGAGCTTCTTCAACTTGGTCTGTTCGGTCGCGCTCAGTTTCTTCGCCGGAGGCGCGACCTGGAGGAAGTCGCCCACGAGCAAGTCGAGCTTCCCGTCCCCGTTCCAGTCGGCGGCAAAGGGCTTCACCCGGACTCCCGGGCGCTTCGCCGCCAGCCCTGTCGGCGACTTCGGATCGCGCTTCGTGGGCTTCCAGCCGTCACCTTGCTTCTGCTGGGTGAGTACCGCCGAACCCACCCCGAGCTCGAGCGAGCCTTTCTTGGTGCCCGGATAAAGCAGCACATTGCCCTCGTCGTCACCGAGCAACAGGTCGAGCACGCTGTCGTTGTTCCAGTCCGTCAGGCAAGGGCCGCCATCGCCGGCGCTAATCTCCTTGCCCCCGGAAGTGAAGTTGCCGGCACGGGTGAAGTTACCCTTGCCGTCGTTGATCAGGAGCCTCACCGGCCCCGAAATCTGCCCGACAGCCAGGTCCGCATCGCCGTCGCCATCCCAATCGCCGCCACAGGGCGAAAGGGCTAGTTCTCCGCTGTCGTACTTCACGTTCTTGGGGAGAATCTGGGACGCCGTCTCGAACTTCCCTTGCCCGAGGCCCTTGTAGAACGTCACGCCCCCGGTGTATGAGCCGGAAATGAGGTCATCGATCTTATCGCCATCGAGGTCCACGAACCGTGGAACCGCGCCGATGCATCACCCGGATTCGACTTGGATCTCTTTGCCGCCCGCCTGGACGGTCTGAAACTCGCCGAACTTCGGTTCGGTCTTGCTTCCGACGTTGCGATAGATTCGGATCACGCCGGGACTGAAGGTGCCCAAAGCCAGGTCCTTCAATCCGTCGTTGTCGAAGTCGTAGAGGATCGGGGCCAGGTGCCCGATCGGAGCTGAAATCGGCTTGCCGTTCGCCTGGGCTAAGAACGGTTCGTGGAGCTCGCCCCCGAGAAGTGTGGCGGCGAGAGACAACATGATCACCATGGTGGAGACCTCCTCATACCACTTTCAGTATAGAGCGGAAGATCCCCAAGTCCCAAAGGGTCCCGCCAACAAGATGCGGGTCAGTGATCAAGGATGGCTTCTCCCCGCCGACGGCGGGGAGAAGCCTGGAGGCGACTTAGTTGTCGCCCGAATTGCCGAACGACGCGACAAGGATGTCGAAGTCGTCGGAATCGATCATGTCGTTGCAGTCGAGGTCGGCGGTGGCGACGAAGCCGGACTGGCCGTTCGACGTTCCGAACGCGGCGACCAGAATGTCGAAATCGTCCGAGTCGACCATGTTGTTGCCGTCGATGTCGCCACCGATGAGCATGAGCGTCACGGTGTCGTTCGCGGCGCGGGTATCGATGTCGAACTTGCGGCGCAAGAAGCGTGGCGGCTGAATCGTGGCGTCATACACACCCATCGGCCAGTTCACGGTGAACTGATTACCGGTCAGGTTGACGACTTGGGTGAGCCACTCGACCTCTCCGGCCAGACGATAAGTCACGGTCACGGTCGCCGGCGGCGGACATGCGCCGAAGTCGATCGTGGCGGTCAACGTTCGGCTCAGGCCGTTCGAAATCCGCCGGTTCACCCAGCCCGGACTGATCGAAGCCCCGAGGGCCGGATCCGGGTTGTTGAGTTCGGTGTTGTTCGCGAAGCCGTAGTTGGAGAACCCGTTGAAGTTGTTGATCGTCGTCGGGTGCCACAGGTAGGGTCCGAACGTACCGCCCGTGTCGTCGCCGGAGAACCAACCGCGGCTGTCGAACGGAGTGCCGATAGCCGGGCCGCCCTGCGTGCTCAGGATGCGGTAGATGAAGTTCGGCTCCCAAGTTCCCGAGCCCTCACCGTCCTGCAGGAAGCCGTACTTGAAGATTCCGCTGAACTGGTCGTACTCCCACTGCGGGTTCGTTTCGGTCGAACCGTTCGCGAGGTAGCTCAGGCCGTCCAGGGTAACGATCGGATAGTTCGGGTCGCTGAAGATGTTGCCGTCGATGACGCCATCCTCGGGCGCCGCGTCGAGGTCCGTGTTGCGGACCCAGCCACCCGCAGGGGCTCCCTTCACGAGGACGATCGTCTCCGCGTCGTTGAAGATGTCCCAGAGGCCAGGGTCGTTCCCGTTCGCGCCACCCACCGGAAGTAGGTTGTAGACCGCGGTCGTGTTCGGGTCCGGGCCCACGCTGACGCCATTGCGATTCGTCAGCAGGACGGTGGTGGAGGGGGCGTCGCGCAGCAACAGAAGCCCGTTCGAACCGAATCGGAGACCTCCGAGCGGAATGACGACCTCCAAGAGCCCGGGGTTGTTGGGATCGGGTACGACTCGCGGTCCACCTTGGATGCACAGAAGATAGACATCGTTCGCGATCGTGTGACCCGGCGTCCCCATGATCTCGATGAACTGGCGTCCCTGCGTCCAGTCGTTGCTTCCCGGGGGATTCGGGCTCGCTTCGGTAATCCACTGGGCCATCGCCCCACCCGTCACCGCCAACGCAGCGGCAACTGTCGAACAGAATCGTTTGCTCATCACTCCACTCCTCAAAAAAGCGTCATTCGGTCCACAAAGTGACCAAACGGATTCTCAGCGACGCTTACTAAGGCAAAGTTATGGGGGCGTTACCGTTGCGTTATTAATCTGATCCCCGCCGTTGCGATCGGCGAGACAAGACTCTCAACCGCTAAAGCAGCTGGGTGGGATGGCGCCGCGACCCGGAACGGGCCGCACCTAAAGCAACCTTCGTGTCGTCACCTTGAGTTCGCGGCGCTCTTGGCCGCGCATGAAGACCAGTGAGTAGGTCTTGCCTTCCGTCCGGAACAGCTCTTCGAGTGCGGTCAGGCCGAGGGTCGGCGCGGAGCTCCCGTCGACCTCGACGAGGACATCGCCAGGCTTCACCCCGCCCTCTCCCGCGGGGGACTTCGGATTCACGCGGGTGACGCGAACATGGGTCGCCGTCTTGGTAAGTCCGAGCCCGACCATGTCGGTCTCGATCGCACGGTCGAAGTCGTCGTTCGGCTCGAGGATCAAGCGGTTCCGTGGATAATCTACGACCACGCGAAACTTGCGGAACACCTCTGAACCGAGGAGCCCACCACGATCCGCCGATTCCGCGGACCCACTCACCGCCGTCGGGTTCACCTGCGCGATGGGGCGTGCGATCCGGAATCCGCCGAACTCAACCGCGTTGAGGCGGCCCAAGACGCTCGCCCGCATCCCGCCGACTCCGCCGGACAAGGTCTCGATGCTCGCGCCCGGAAATGGAAGCACCTTGTTCTCCGTCGTGAACCCTGAATACAGGGTCACGCCCCGTGTCGACCCCGTGTCGACCCCGAGGGTCGTCACGACCTTCCGGCCATCGCTGAGTTCGACGGTGGCCTCGACCACCGGAATTCCACGTTCGTATTTGAAAGGGACGACCTTGCCGCGACCTGGCGCCGGCGGCTCCTTCGAGAATCCGACCCACCGATCACGATAGTCGATCGTGATCACGTACTTGTCGAACAGATCGCGCCCGAGGATTCCGTCGACCGGGGCACCGATCTGCATCTCAAGGCCTTTGATCGGCAAGCCGATCAATGGAAGTTCGACCGGCTCACCGAGAGGGTCCAGGGCTAGTTTTGCCCCTTCCAGGGATTTGGCCCGAGCCGCGCCTCCGGCCCCGATCGCCGTCGTCGAGCCGACTTCCTTGAGCCCGAGCGATTCGATCAGGCTGTTGTCGATCACCGAGATACCGGCACCCGTATCGAGGATGAAGCTCAGCGGTCGCGAACCGTTGATCCGTCCTTGAATCAGAACGAGCCCACGTCCCGACTCGAACGGCATCCGCCCACCGACCGGCTGGGCCCCAACGGCCGCGACGAGGCCAAAAGCGATCAGAGCGATGAAGGGGTGTCTCGTCATGGGTCTCAAGGACGATACGTCCCAGATTGCCGTGGGTGTCACCACGATCAGCTCCACGGCGTCGATCCGGCGAGGGCCTCGCCAAGCCGGACGGAGTATTCGGCCTCCGAGACCTCGACCGCGCCCATCCGGGCTAGATGCGGATTCATCACCTGGGCGTCGAACATCGTGAAACCGAGCTCCCGGCAGTGGTTGACCGCGTGGACAAGGGCTACCTTCGACATGTCCGTCTCGCGGTGGAACATCGACTCGGCACAGAAGCACGTCCCGATCGCGACGCCGAACAGCCCTCCGACCAGAAGCCCGTCCCAACGAACTTCGACGCTATGGGCCCATCCTTCACGGAAGATCATGAGGTAAAGCCGGATCAGGTCGTCGCTGATCCAGTTGCCCTCCCAGTCCGGTCGAATGCAAGCCCGAACGGTCGCTTCGAAGTCTTGGTCGAAGACGACGGCCAGACCCGGCTGTCGCATCGACTTTCGGAGGGACCGCGAGACATGGGCCCCGGTCATGGGGAAGAGCGCTCGGCAGGTCGAGCGGTAGAACCGGATGACGCCGCCGTCGTCGGTCATCGGGAAAAGGCCCTGGGCATAGGCCTGGCGAAGCAGCCACGGCGTGAGGGTCACGGTGCCCGCGGAGGGTCCAAACGCCATTCCGCCACATAGAACAGCGGTACCCGCTGATGGTCGGCCAGGTTCGGAGCGAGGCGCACGACCTCGTCGCTCGGGGCCGGCTCCTCCCAGCTCAGGAGTCGGAAGCCGCATTGGAGGAACGCCTGCAGATAAGCTGCGAACGGACGATGGAAGTTGATGATCTGGATCCCACGCCATGCGACGAGATCGCCGCGCTCCTCAAGGTAGTTGTCGATCGGGAAGTAAAGGCGCTCGCCGGCCGCGTTCTTGACCCAACCGGTCGGCGACGTCGTTACGAACGAACTGAGGTTGGCCACCACCAAATGACCCTCGGGGCGAAGCACCCGCGCCATCTCCTGGATTCCGAGCCGATAGTCCTCGATGTCGATCAAGCTCAGATAGCTCACGACGAGATCGAAACTCGCGTCGGCGAAGGGGAGCGCCTCGGCGTGCGCCTCCTCGTAGCTTGGGCCACCTCCCTTCGACTGCGCCACCTCCAGAAGTCCCGCCGTCGGGTCGATGCCGACAACGTCAGCGCCCCGTTTGGCGAGCATCCGGCAGAAGCGGCCTTCGCCGCACCCCACGTCGAGCACGCGTAGTCCCCGCACGTCGCCGCAGCGGGCGACCATGACGGGATCGAGCAGAAGGTCGCGGTTCGGGTCTCCCTGCTCGACGAACGTGGCCCACGCCTCGGCCGAGGACTCCCAGCTTTCGAGTGGCTTCATCTAGCTCCCGAACGTCCGCACCAAGCCGAGCATGACGACGGCGGCGAAAACAAGACGCATGACCCGGATCGTGAGGAACAGCTTGGTCCCCCGCTTATAGCCGAACGCGGCGACGGCCAACAGCGAACCGACCAGATAGAGTGCCGCGCCCACGAGCATCGGCAGCCATGGGCTCGACGTCTTCGTGCTCGTCAAAGCGCCGAAGGCCGCGATGAGCACCCCAGCCACCGCGACGCCGAGTCCGGCGTAGCCGGCTTGGGGAGTCGGACGCTTCATGCGCTAGCCCGCCTCCCGCTGGCGCTCGGCCTCGGCAAGCGAGGCGCGTAGCGCCTCCATGAGGTCCATCACCTGTGGAGCGGCTTCGGGCGAGGAGACGACCTCCTTCCCTTCCAACTTCGCTTGGATGAGACCCATGAGCTGCTCGCGGTACTCGTCCTTGTACTGTTCCGGATCGAAGCTCGTGGTGAGCATGTCGATGAGCGCCTCCGCCATCTTGAGCTCAGCCTCCGAAACGTCCACGTTCGGCCCGGCCTTGGCGAGGTCCACGCGGAGTTCATCGGGATAGTAGAGCGTGCTCATGAAGAGGTTCCCACCCGAAACCCGGATCGCGCAGAGCTGCTCCTTCTTGCGAATCGCGATCTTTCCGATGGCGACCATCCCCTTCTCTTCGAGCGCTCGGAAGAAGAGGGCGAACGGTTTGAGGCCCATTTCTTCGGCCTCGAGAGCGTAGGGGGTCTCGAAGAAAACGGGGTCGATCTCCTCCGAGCGAACGAACGCCGTGATCGTGATCGTCTGCTTGCTCGGCACCGGGAGCTTCTCGAAGTCCTCCTCGGTCAGTTCGACATACTGACCTTTGGCGTACTCGTAGCCCTTGACGACCTCCTCTTGCGTGATCTCTCGATTGAGCGTCGGCGACCACCGCACGCGCTTGAGCCGCGAGTGATCCTCACGGGCGAGTTCGTTGAACGTGATGTCCTTGCTTACCGCGCCGGTGAAGAGTCGGACAGGGATGCTGACGAGGCCAAAGCTGATCATCCCCTTCCAAATGGGACGCGATGCGGTCGTAGCCATGATCCTCCGATGGTACCAGACACCTCCGACAGCTCCGGTCCTTGGACGGGCCACATGCTGCGGTCGGGACTCCCCCCGCACGCCGGCCGCTACAGGCTCTTGATCACCTTCAGCACGCTCGAATAGTCATCGGTCCAGAGGCCGACGTCGGACCGAGTTTTGGACGGAAACCAGTCGCCCTTCGCGATCAGGGGTTGGAGGTCGTGCTTGTCGCGCGCCACCACGACCCACTGGGACGATTGCTTGCCGAGGGCGCGATCTTCGAAGGTCGTGTCGTGGTCGCGCGTATAGGCCACGCAGTCCAGAGACGTGGCGAGGTTCGCGAGTACAGGCTCAAGATCGAGGTGCCGATTCGAGATGTGGTAAGCGAGCAAGCCGCCGGGAGCGAGGTGGTCGAGATACACCTGCATCGCTTCCCTCGTGATCAGATGGATCGGCACCGCGTCGGAGCTGTAAGCATCGAGGATGATCAACTTGTACTTGTCGGCCGAACGGTCGAGTTGGATCCGTGCGTCCCCAAGTTTCACCGTCACCGACCCCGCGGCATCCCGGAGATAGGTGAACCAGGCCGGATTCCGCGCAATTCGCTCTACGGCAGGATCGATTTCGTAAAGGGTCCAACGTTGACCCGGCCGGCTGTAGGCCGCCATCGTCCCGACCCCGAGGCCGACGACGGCGATCGTGGCCCCTTCAAGGTCCATCGACTGCATCACTTGCCCGACCGGACCGTTCTTGGCGTAGTAGGACACTGGCTCGCGGGCAAGCATCGGATCGCTCGACTGGATGCCATGCACCGTCGTTCCGTGCATCAGGCTGAAGGTCGGAATCGACGCACTGTCGGTGCGGACACGAAGGACGCCGAAGAAGCCTCGCTCCTCGTGGACGATCCGTTCGGTTGCCGTTTGCTGCCATAGGGCGAAACCGAACAGAGCGACGGCGGCCAACCCGAACCGAACCGGTCTCCTGAAGAAAACGAGGCACAGCAAGATCGGGGCACCATAGATCAGCGGCCAGATCCGCCACCCCCAGGTGAAGCCATCCTCGAGTTCGGCTCGGCGAAAGAGCGCGTAGGTGAAGAACAGGACGGCGAGCGGAGCAGCCGCATCCAGGATCAGATTGAACACCACGTTCCGCCGAGCGCGGCGATCGACGACCGGAGGCGCTTCCTCCTCGCTCTCCGGTTGGGGTGGCTTGCGCACGAGCCGCGCCGCAAACACGCGGGCCGTCGGGAGGAGGAAGCACGCCGCGACAAGGGTCACCGGGTACTCCCAGACGGTACTGAACACCGTCGGAGCGACGATGGCATTGAAGAACCCACCGAGGACACCTCCGAGCGACATCAGGAAGTAGAACTCGGTCAGGTGCGCGACTGAAGGCCGATCCTCGGCGAGTTCGCCGTGGAACACCATTGCGGCGACGAAGAACGTCAGGAGATGGAAGCCGAACATCCAGTCGAGCGGACGCTTGATCGGCAGCCCGAGCGCGAGAAGCATACACAGCAGGAGCACTGGGAGGATCGCGACCATCACCTTGTGAGGCAAGATTGGGCGACGGGAGAAGACGATGATGAAGCTGACGAGATAGAGGGTCAGCGGGATGATCCAAAGAAGAGGAAAGACGGCGATGTCCGTCGTCATGTAGGTCGTAACGCTGAGCATCAGACTCGACGGAATGAAGGCGAACAGCACCCACTTCGCTCGCCGCAGCCACGTGGGGCGGGCCAATCGACCTTGCGCCGGGGCTTCCAAATCGGCGAGCGCACCCGAGGTCGTGACGTCCGGGACCCTTCGGAGTGCAAGCGCACAAGCCACGACCAAACCGCCGTAGATCAGGTATCCCCCAGCCCACAGCCAACTCTGATCCATGAGCCGAAGCCACGGTTCGAGCACGGTCGGGTAGAGGATCAACGCCAGGAGGCTGCCGATGTTGCTCGCGGCGTACATGAAGTAGGGGTCGGTCGACCGGACCGAGCCCATCGCCCCGTACCATCGTTGAAGCAGGGGGCTCGTGGTCGAAACCACGAGGAACGGCAGGCCGACCGAGACCGACATCGCGACAAGGATCCAGCCGATCGGGTTTGCGTCGCCGGCAGGTGCCCCGAGCCGGACTTGGATCGGCAGGACCACGAGCGGCAAAGCAAGGAGGACGAGGTGGACCGCGATCTGCCGTTTCACCGGAAGGTATCGGGTCGTGAGGTGGGCGTAGCCATAGCCGAGGAGGAGCACGCCTTGGTAGAAGAGGAGGGCGGTGTTCCAAACCGAAGGCGACCCGCCGAGCATCGGCAGAAGCATGCGTGCGAAGAGCGGCTGCACCAGGAAGAGCAGGGTCGCGCTGACGAAGATGGCGAGCGTGTAAAGCGCCGTCACGGTGAACAAGACGAGACGACGCCCCGATTCGTACGGGCCGTCCAAGTAAACTGCTGAACGTCGGATGCTCTATAGCCTCGATGCTCGGTTCTGCCGCCACTTCGAACTCTCCTCACAGCGAGAGTGGCTCCTGACGAATGGCATCGGCGGTTTCGCGATGGGCACGGTCAGCGGTGCCAACATGAGGCGGTATCATGCCCACCTCGTTGCGGCCGTGCATCCGCCGGCAGACCGGGTGAACCTCCTCGCCAATGTCGAAGTCACCGTCCAGGGTGATGGGAATCCGATCGGGCTCTCGTGCAACCAGTACGCCGGAGCCGTCCACCCGGAGGGCTATCACTTCCTCGAGTCGTTCGAAGCAACCGAGCAGGCGGTCACTTGGCGCTACCGCGCCGGCGGCATGGCGCTGGAAAAGCTGCTCGCGATGAGGCCCGGACAAAACGCGGTGACGATGCGGTACCGCAACATCGGCGAGCGCCCGATTGGGCTCGTGCTACGGCCACTCGTCCTTCATCGGGGCTACCACGAGAACTTCCGCTCGGATGAAGGTTATCCGGCTGCCATCACCTTTCCCAAACACCTCACCGTCATCGAACACGCAGACGTCCCCCTGATCTTGCACCACGAAGGGGCGCAGCGCTTCCCCGCGGCGGGCTGGTACTACCGGTTCGAATACACGCGCGAGGTCGAACGTGGACTCGACGGGCGCGAGGATCTCTACTGCCCTTGCGAACTTCGCTACGAGTTGATGCCCGGCGAACAGGCGGTTCTGGATGCTTCCGTCGAGCGGAAGCTCGTGCCGTTGGAGATCGTTCCCGGAGCGCGCGCGACGTCGCTCGGCGGGATGCTCTCCGAGGCCGCGAGTGTGTTCTTCGTCGCCACCAAGCAGCGCACCACGATCATTGCCGGCTACCCCTGGTTCACGGATTGGGGCCGCGACACGATGATCGCGCTGCCCGGGCTCTGTCTCCACACGGGTCGGGTCGCCGACGCCCGCAAGATCATCCTGGACTTCGCGGGGCAGATGAAGCAGGGTCTGATTCCGAACCGATTCGTCGAGAGCGGCGAAGAGCCGGAATACAACACCGTCGACGCCACCCTTTGGTTTGCCAACGCCATCTACAAAACGCTGGAAGCCGAGTGGCATGAGGCCTTCGCTCGGAAGGCCCTCACCGCGCTACGCGATACCGTCGACTGGCACCTGCGCGGCACGCTCTACGGCATCGGTGTGGACCCCGCAGACGGGCTCCTGCGCCAGGGTGAGCCGGGCGTGCAGCTCACGTGGATGGATGCCAAAGTCGGCGACTGGGTCGTCACACCCCGACATGGGAAGCCGGTCGAAATCAACGGACTCTGGATCAACGCTCTTCGGGTCGCTGAGTGGCTCGCGAAGAAGCTCGGCGAGGACGCCTCGGTCTTCGCCGTGGCGGCCGAAAAGGCGGAGTCGAACTTCGATGCGGCCTTCTGGCGCGAGCTGGTCGGGCACTACCTCGACACCGCCGATCCGGACGACGCGTCTCTGCGACCGAATCAGCTGATCGCCATGGCACTTCCGTTCGGGCCCGCCAAGGGACCGAATGCGGTCGCCGCGCTCCAGAAGATCACCCGCGAACTGCTGACCCCCCACGGCCTTCGGACCCTCAGCCCGAGCGAGCCCGCCTATCGCGGACGCTATCGGGGACCGCTGCCCGATCTCGATGCGGCGTATCACCAGGGCACCGTATGGCCGTGGCTCCTCGGCCCCTACGTCACCGCGCTGGTCAAGCTGACCGGCGACCGGGCGGAAGCGAAGCGGATTCTCAAACCCGCCCGCGATTGGCTGATCGAAGACGGCATCGGGGGGATCGCCGAAGTCTACGACGGAGACGAGCCGCGCAAGCCTGGCGGCTGCCCGTGGCAAGCGTGGAGCGTCGCGGAAGTCCTTCGGGCGTGGGTCGAAGACGTGGGCGGCAAGTAGTGCGACTCACCGACGATCAACGATCGGCGATGGACGACGTCGGCTATGTCGTCCTCCCCGAGGCGATCGACGTCGACACCGCCGAACGCCTGCGCGCGATGCTCGCGGAGATCGCGGAGCCGCGGATCGCGAACGGCGACCCCACGGGCCGGGTGCTGTTCCTCCAGAAGCTGGCCGAGCGGGATTCACGAGTTCAGGCTCTCGCCCAGAGCCCCGGCTTCACCGAACTCGCGACCTCGCTCCTCGGGCCGGACGTCGATCTCTACTTCAACCAGGCGGTCATCAAGTACCCCGGCGGAACGACGGCATTTTCATGGCACCAGGACGATGCCTACAGTCCCGTCGAGCCCTCACCCTATCTAACGGTCTGGATCGCACTCGATGACGCGACCGAAGCGAACGGGTGCATCTCCGTGCTTCCCCGGAGCCATCATCGGGGTCTGGTTCCCCATGTCGAAAGCGATTTCGGGCTGGCGGGCCATCGGCTCGACGATCCCGATCAGGGGGTCCTGGTGCCGGTCGCGGCCCGCACCGCGATCGTCTTCTGGTCGACGACCCTCCATAAGAGTGGACCCAACACTTCCGATGCGGTTCGGAGGGCGCTCGTCCTCCAGTTTGCGCCCGCCGGCCTGAAGCACAAGGCATCCGGAATGCCGATCCGCTCCAGGATTCCCGTCGCTCGAGGCGGCGTCGCCGTCGCCGGGCCACGTTGAGCTCACACCCCGGTTCCGCGCTCGTTTTCTGTGGGCGTGAAGCGGCTATTTCGTGCTCATCTCAGGCATCCCACGGTGGGCTCCTAGGCGCAATTCTGGCCATGTGGGAGACTTGTGGGAAAGTGCAGACACATTGGTGGGAGATTTCGGGGAGGGGGGCTAAACTGCGCGTGTTTTGAAACACTTTTTGCCTAGTGGTTCTCCTGTCGCTCGGCGTTTGTGCCGCTCACGGAACGTTGGACCAGGTCGCCGAGTGGCCATCCGTGGAATTGGCGGACCAGCCCTCGGGAGGCGATGAACAGTGCCAAGGGACCCGACCACATTAACAACTCGGAGAGCACGATAACCATCACGGGCTCTTACTCCTATACTTGGTGGGATCGCGTCACCGGCAGCACCAACAGTGCACCACCTTGGACGGCGGACTTTGACGAGCTCTACGACAACAACCACACGATCATGCAAAACTACTCGAAGTCACTGGGGGCTCGCAAGGGCGGGCACGTCTATGACAAGCTCGAAGTGGATGAGGGTGCCGAAACCTGGAGCCAATCCCCGGACGTTTGCACGCGGAACCTGATTCGATACGACTTCGTTCAACAGCAGTATCTGCATACTTGGGATGTCGGTGAAGGGGGCAATCCAGGCTAATGTTGACCTCACTTCTCCTCACTGCTGGAGTTCAGGATGGCTCGGCTCGCGACTTCGTCATGGTCGCGAGCCGGGGTCCNNCCGCCCGCCTGATTGCGTACGTCTGACCCGCCTCTCGCGAGCAGAAGCGCTCAAGATGCCGACCCCTGAAGGATATCTTCGATTCGAGTTCCCGGAGGGCGTCATCTTCGCCTATGGCGATCCTCTCGGAGTGGAAGGACGTCGCCCACGGGTCGAGATTCTGGAGCAGATTCTCAAGTCGCAGACTGGCACCCTCCGAATCGGCGACCTTTCGCTACGGGCGCAAGAGTATCTCGGGGAGAAACTGGACGAAATGGGCCGAACGGGCGACTGGCTCGCTGGGATTGCTGACAAGAAGTCCGTACCCTTCACCATCGAGGGGCATGCCATCATCACGCTCTCCGGCGGAGGAAAACAGGTCTCGACCCTCGCACCGCTCGTAACGCGGAAGATCGAAGCACCCGATAACTCGGTTCCGACCGTGAGAGGCTGGAAAACGAGCGAGAATCCGGAAGGTGTCCCGCGTGAGCAACCCCCGGAGGTCCTTAATGACTCGTTCTACTCCTTCCCTGCCCGTTCCGGGATCGTCCTTCGCACGCAACTGATGACGGCTTTCCTCCAGCATCGCGAAAAGGAAGCGAGTACGCTACAAGCGACCTTTTGGGACTTGGCCGGGGAGCTGTTCACGAAGGCAGGAGTCAAACTTCCTGAGCCAAGATCGGGCTTCTCGGAGCTCCCNNAGAAAGCACTTCGACTGGTGGATGGAGAGCGATGCGAAGCAGAACGGCTTTGCGGACGCCGAGAGCGGAAAGCGCTGGCTCCTCCAGAGCGAAGTCGAGAGCACGTCATTGCGAATCCAGCTCAGCTTCAAGGTTTTCGGCAGGAACGGAAATCCGACGGGCGGGTCGTTCACGATCACGCCTTGAGAACGGGCGAGTGCGCGCACATCCCAATTCCAGGCTTTCTGGGAAGTGCCTGTGGTTACGGTCGCCACACCGGCAGCAATGGGCAAACGATCCACTCCCCATGCAAGAGCCATGACTCACGGATCACTCTCGGATCANNTCTCGGATCACTCTCGGATCACCTTCGAGTGGTTGGGCTTTGGACCGAGTTGTGTGTACAATGCAATCCATGAGGTTCGTGCGATGGGGAACACAACTTGTTTTGCTGATCGCAGTCATCAGCGGTTGCGGGCGCAACACAACCCGAAGCAAGTTCGAGAGCGTCGCGGCCGAGTTGCCACAGGTGGAAGCCGAAGCCAAGCGCCTCGGGGTGCCGTTGAGCGCCGCAGACATTTTTCTTAAGCCGGCACCGTCGGCAGCGGACAACGCCGTCGTCCCCCTGTCCAAGGCGTTGGCGGCCTTCGAGCGGGCCGTGCCCAAAGGCAACGCCTGGAGAGAGCGCCTCGAGGCGGCCGTCGACTCCCCGTCGGCGAGCACCCGGGAGCGCGGTGACGAGATCCTGAAGGCACTCGCACCCGCCCTCGCGTTGGCGACGGAGGCTGCGGCCAAGCCCGCGGTTCGGTTTGACCGGGATTGGACCGACACCGCTCCCTGGGCTCTTGAGTTTCCGGAGCTCGCCCAGGTTAAGGACCTCAGCCGAGCGATTTCCGTGCGGGCACTCATTCGGGCCAGCCGGGGAGATACGGCGGGTGCGGTGAGGGACTTCCGGACTGGATTGGCACTCGGAAGGATCATCGGCTCAGATCCTTACTTTCTCGCGGTCCTCGTTCAGATCGCGACCGAGGCGATCCTAACCCGTGGCATGACCGCCGCACTGACAGCCCGACCGAAGGACACTCAGTTTCATCGCGCACTGCTCCAGCTTGCCGCCCAAGCTTCCGCACGCTCGCCGAATCTCTATGCGGTAAGCCGGTTCGAAGTCATGTACGGGCTTGCGGCCGCCAAAGACCCCGATCAGGTCATCTCTGCACTCACCGAATCCCAGGGGGAGGGCCCGATCTCCCGGGCCGATCTTCTCCCCAGCGGGGTCCCGCGCGAGTTGGTCGCCAAGGCCTACCGTGCGCGCGTGCTTCAGGTCTGGAACATGGCCTATGCCGAGGAATCCGGCCATAAGGATAGCCTCCGTTTCCTCGAAGCCCTCAGGGATGCAATCACACGGCATTCGCAAAAAAACGACCCGACGACCGCTCTCAATCGCCTCGCATTCCCTGAGATCGAAGACTTCAACAACGCGCTCCGGCAGCGGGAGGCACTGGCGGGGTCGTTCCGAGGATTGGTCTCGGCGCTCCGATTTCGCACCCAGAAAGGCCGTCCGCCGAAGACGTTGGACGAGGCTGGTTTCACCGAGACGGACCCGTTCGATGGCAAACCCTACCGCCTCAGGGTCGACGGCGGCACCGTCCACGTGTACAGCGTGGGCCGGAATCGTGTCGATGATCAGGGTCGCCGCCGCGAGGACACCGTCAGTACGTTTCCGCAACAGGTGGGGGCGGAGCGATGATCGGGAACTGTCTCCGCCGACGATGACCGGAAGAACAGCAGCGGTACACTGCTGACGTGGCCGATCTGAATGCTGACGTCATCCGTCATGCCCTGCGGACCGCGCGGGAGTACGGCTTCCGCGAAGTCAAACTTAAAGCGGGGGACGCGAAGTTCCATGCCCGCCTCGATGACGCGCTCCCGGCCGCCTACGACGATGCGGCAGTCGGCGACGATGCACCGACAAGCGCGGTTTTCGAGACCCAAGCGCTTCGAGATTTGACCGCCCCGCTTGTGGGCTACTACCGCGAAGCCACCCCCCCACTCGAGATCGGCAAGCGCATCGAAAAGGGGGATGTCGTCGCCATCATCGCCGCCCTTGGGTTGGCGAACGATGTCGAGTCTCCGGTGACCGGCGAAGTCGTCGAATTGCTCGTCGCGAACGGTCAGGCCGTCGAGTACGGCCAAGCGATTGCTCGCGTGAAGGGAGATTGACATGCGAACGCGCCGGGGCTCGTCCAGTCTGATCGGCACCTTGGTCGCGATCGTGCTGGTCGTCGGTCTTGTTCTCGTCTTCGTCTTCGGCGGCTTTGGTGGCAAGGCCGAGAACCTCCGCAAAGACCAGGTTGGCGAGACGATCGTGGGCCAGACGAAGGCCCGAGCGAAGGATATGGTGTGCGAGAACAATCTCTCCCAGATCCGACAATCGATCGCGGTGCAGGATACGGTGGACGAGGACATGAAGCCCGCCACTCTGAGCGAACTCAAGTTGCCGAAAGATATGCTCAAGTGCCCGATCGGGGGCGAAGACTACGCCTACGATTCGAACTCCGGCAAGGTCTCTTGCCCGCATCCCGGACACGAGAAGTACTGATGTTCAAGAAGATACTGGTCGCCAACCGAGGAGAGATCGCCTGCCGCGTCATCCGGGCTTGCCGCGAGCTCGGGATCCCTTCGGTCGCCGTCTACTCCCGCGCGGATGAGGACAGCACCCATGTCCGCATCGCGGACCAAGCTTTCTGCGTCGGCGAGGCGACGAACACGGACAGCTATCTCAACCTGTCCAACCTCTTGATGGCGGTCGAGATCAGCGGAGCCGACGCAGTCCACCCCGGTTACGGGTACTTCAGCGAGAACGCCCGCTTTGCAGAAGCGCTGGAGTCGACCCTTGGTGTGAAGTTCATCGGCCCGCCGGTCAAGGCGATCGAAGCGATGGGCGATAAGGCACGCGCCAAGCAGGCCGCCATCGCCTCCGACTGCCCCGTTGTCCCGGGAAGCGAAGGAGAGGTCGCAACCGAAGCAGAGGCACTCAAGCTCGCGGAGGACATCGGGTTTCCCGTTCTCCTCAAGGCCGTTGCGGGCGGTGGAGGACGGGGCATTCGGCGCGTGGACGATCCCGAAGATCTCTCGCGCCAATGGAAGATGGCCCAGGCAGAGGCCCAGGCGAGTTTCGGCAACGGGGCGCTCATCGTCGAAAGGTACGTCGTCGAGCCCCGCCATGTCGAGGTGCAGATCCTCGGCGATGAGCATGGAAACGTCATCCATCTGGGTGAGCGCGAATGTTCGGTCCAAAACCTGCGCCACCAGAAGATCATCGAGGAAGCACCCTGCGGCATCCTCACCTGGGAGCAACGCGAACGCATCGGGAGCGCCGCCGTCCGGGTCGCAAAGAGCGTCGGCTACGCGAACGCAGGAACGGTCGAATTCCTGCTCGACGCCGACGGGCACTTCTACTTCCTTGAGATGAACACCCGTCTCCAGGTCGAGCATCCGGTGACGGAAGAGGTCACCGGCCTCGATCTCGTCCATCTTCAGATTGCGATCGCCGCGGGCGAGAAGCTGCCCCTGACCCAGGAGCAGGTCCGACTCAACGGCCACGCGATCGAGGCTCGGATCACGGCCCAAGACCCTGACCTCGACTTCGCTCCGTGCACGGGCAAGATCACCCGATGGGATACCCCGGGCGGCCGAGGGGTTCGCCTCGATACGCACGTCTACGCCGGATTCGTGATCTCCCCGTTCTATGACCCCATGATCGCGAAGCTGATCGTCCACGCCGAAACCCGCGAGGCGGCGGTCGCAAAACTTCAGACGGCACTCCACGAATTCCATGTCGAAGGCGTCCAAACGAACATTCCGTTCCTGAGGCGCCTCGTCGCCTCGCCCGAGTACATGAGCGGAGACGTCGACACCGGCTTCGTCCCGAGATTCCTCGCCCCGGAGGAAGCGGTCGGCGTCTGATGGAAGCAGAGCCGAAGCTCATCCAATCCCGGCGTGCAGCCCGCGAAGCGGCGCTGAAGGCGCTATACCAGGTCGAGATCGGGGGGTTCGAGCCGCTCGACGTGCTTCTCGATCTTCTTGCCGAAGAGCCGTTCGAAGTTCACACGGCCGCATTCATCAGCGAGCTGGTCGGAGGCACCTGTGCCCGACGCCGAGAGCTGGACGCGCAGATAGCGCCGCTCCTTGCGTCCGGTTGGACGCTTGATCGGCTCGCGGCAACGGATCGGGCGGTCTTGCGGATGGCCTGCTACGAGCTGTTCCACATGCCGAAGATCCCTCCGAAGGTCACCATCGATCAGGCGATCTCGCTCGCGAAACGGTATGGAACCGAGGAGAGCGGACGATTTGTGAACGGACTCCTCGGCTCGATGCTGGAGAAGAGTCCGAAGGCGGACTGGGACCCGTCCCATGCGGAAGCGTTCGAGCCGGACCCCGAGCCCGAGCCCGAGATCGAGGTGATCGACGAGGGCGAAGTGCAAGAGGGCACGGTCGAGCACGACGCCCTGATGTTCAAGTCATCCTGGCGGACCCAAGTGAAGGAGGACGCGTGAGCGCACAGATTCTGGATGGAAAGGCGCTGAGCCGCCAAACACGGGACGCCCTCCGCGTCCGAGTGGACGCCCTGCGCGAGCAAGGCATCGTGCCGCGACTCGACGTGATCGTCGCCGCCCAGGACCCGGCGAGCGTCGCGTACGTGAAGATGAAACGCAAGTGGGCCGAGGAGATCGGGATGGCCGGTGAGGCCACGGAAGTCGATGACCGCACCACCCAAACCGAGCTCCTCGACCGGATCGCCCGGCTCAACGCCGATCCTGAGGTTCATGGCGTCCTTCTCCAACATCCGCTTCCGAAGCAACTCGACGAAGACGCCGCTCTGCTCGCGCTCGGCTCGACCAAGGACGTCGACGGGATCACCCCCGAGAGTCTGGGACGGTTGACCGCCGATCTCCCCGGATTTCGGTGCGCAACCCCTCTCGGCATCATGCGACTCCTCACGCACCACGAGATCCCCCTCGCCGGGAAGCGCGCGGTCGTCATCGGCAGAAGCGTCATCCTGGGCAAGCCGGCCGCTCTCATGCTCCTCCAGGCCAACGCGACCGTCACCATCGCCCACTCCAAGACGGTCGATCTTCCCGACCTCGTCCGAGAGGCCGACATCGTCGTTGCCGCGGTCGGCCGGCCGGAAATGGTGCGTGGTGACTGGCTCAAACCGGGTGCCGTCGTCGTCGACGCCGGTTACAACCGGGTCGACGGCCGCACCCACGACGTCGGCGATTGCGACTTCGAGAGCTGCGCCACGGTCGCTTCCTGGATCACGCCCGTACCCGGCGGCGTCGGGCCGATGACGGTCGCCAGCCTCCTCGGCAACTGCGTGGACGCCGCCGAAGCGGCATGCGCGCGCGGGGGATCGGCATCCGGAACATCGGCCGGAGGCTCATGTTGACACCCCTTCTCGCACTCGCCGTGCTCCATTTGCCCCAGGGCGATGCCCAAGAGGTCCTGGGGCGATTCGAGGCGTATATGAAGGCGCGGCCGACATTCACCGCGACGATGACCGTGAAGTCGAAGATGACCCCTGCGGTCGGCCAAGCGACCTACTCGGTCGCGCGGCCCGGGCTGCAAGTCTACAACCTCAAGTGGGGCCTCGGCGACTACCTCTTCGCCCAGAACCGTGAGGGCGTGCTCGAGATGAGCCGCGATCAGCGCACCTACGTCATCTACGCCGGCATCGCCGGCCTCGAGCCCCCGCCCCTCGACGTCTCTGAGATTGCCGACGCCGTCTTCCCTTTTTCGCTCCTCGCCGGCTCGATCACCAAGACGCTCCCGACGGAGACACAATACACCTGGGCAGGCAAGGACGACGAGGGTGACCGCGTCAACATCCGGCTCGCCGATCCGCGCATGAGTCTCGAGGGCTCAGTCTGGATCGGGGCCGACGGCGCGCTTCGCAAGTACGACTTGACCACGACTGGCGCCGACGGCGTCCGCCACGCGCTTCTCGAAGGCATCGCCTTCACGTCCGCGGCCCCGAAGCTGGGCACGCTGGAAAGCGCGATCCCGAACGGCTTCGTGCCCTCGCGCCTGCCCGCCCCCACCTACCCGCTCGAGATCGGGCGGAAACTCCCGACCGTCTCTTGGACCGATGCCCGCACCGGACGCGACGTTCGCCCGCCCTCGGGCCGGTGGGCCCTGCTCGCCCTCGACGACGCGGCCGCCTCGCCCAAGTACCGGAAGACCCTCGATGCCGCCATCGAGCTCGTGCGCGCCCAGAAGGGCACCACGTTCGAGATCCGGCTCGGCTCGACCGCCCCTGCCGCCGGCGCTTGGGACAAATCCGGGAGCCTCGAGCGCGCGATCGGCGTCCCGGGGGCCCCGTTTTGGGTCCTCGTGAAGCCGGACGGCACGATTGGCATGCTCTGGTATGGGTTCGACGGCGAACGCCCGAATCTTGGACTCGAGGCGCTCAAAGGGGCCTTCGCGGAGTCGGAATGAAGCACTTGCTTGCCCTCGGCACGGCATTGGTTGTCGCCCTCGCCGGGCTCCAGCCGCTCATCGAGAACGACTTCGGACAACCGCAGATCGGGGCGGTTTCGGGCAAGGTGCCCGTGCTCGACTCGGTCAAGGTCGTGGACTTCGGCAAGGTCATCTATGAGGGCCGGATGGACGTCAACCCGACCCTCAACCGCATCCGCAAAGGCGAGAAGCTCAAGCACCGCAACGACGGATCGATCTTCCGCAACCGCGAGAAGCTCCTTCCCCTCCGCGACGACCGCGACTTTTACCGCGAATTCGTGCACGCGATGAAGAACATGCCGTTTCCCGGTCCGCAACGGATCGTGATCGGCAAGAATGGAGCGGTCTTCTACACCGGCGACCACTACAAGTCGTTTGTGCGGGTCAACCCATGAGCACGATCGGCGCGTTCTTCGTGGGCCTGCTTGCCCCCGACGCTCCCGGCGCGATTACCGCCGAACTCGACCGCCAAGACCTCCACGACCTGCGGGAACTTGCCGAGAAGGCCGGCTTCGACGTACGAACAGTGGCGGTTCCCCTCGAAGGCAGCCGCGAGAGCCTCTTCGAAACGCTAGCCAAGGTGTACGAGTTTCCGAGCTACTTCGGCTACAACTGGGACGCCCTGACAGACTGCTGGTCCGACCTTCCCGCCGCGAAGACCCTTTGCCTCCTTCGCCACCCGGATCGGCTCGAGCCCGAAGACCGTGCGACATTGATCGAAGTCGCCGGCGACGTCGCCGAGCGCTGCGGATCCGAACCAGAGCGGATCTTCCGGCTTGTGCTCGTCGCATGACCGACCGATTTCCTGGGCTATGATCTAGCGCTATGCCGGGTTCGAGCTTCTTTGCCCTCTTCGACGACATCGCGAGCTTGCTCGACGATGTCGCGACGATGACCAAGGTCGCGACGAAAAAGACCGCCGGGGTCCTGGGCGACGATCTCGCCCTCAATGCCGAACAGGTCACGGGCGTGCGAGCGGACCGCGAGCTGCCGGTCGTCTGGGCGGTCGCGAAGGGCTCGGCCAAGAACAAGGTCTTTCTCATCCCCGCCGCGCTCCTCATCAGCGCCCTCGCGCCGTGGGCGGTGATGCCGCTCCTCATGTTGGGGGGTGCGTTCCTCTGCTTCGAAGGGACGGAAAAGCTGGTCCACAAACTGCTCCACCCGAAGGACCGGCACGAGGAAGAGCACAAGAAGGCGGTCGCGAACGAAGCGGTCGACTTGGTCGCGGTCGAGAAGACGAAGATCGCGGGGGCGATCCGCACCGATTTCATCCTCTCGGCCGAGATCATCGTGATCTCGCTCGGGACGGTCGCAGACAAGCCGCTCGCCACCCGGATCGGCGTTCTGATCGCGATCGGGCTCGTCATGACCGTCGGCGTGTACGGACTTGTGGCGGGGATCGTCAAGCTCGACGACCTCGGGGTCCGCCTCGCCCGGTCGAAAGGCGGCTTCGGCCGCGCGATGTCCCGCGCGATCCTTGCCGGCGCCCCTTGGCTCATGAGGGGGCTCTCGATCTTGGGAACGGCGGCGATGTTCCTCGTCGGCGGCGGCATCGTGGCCCACGGGATCCCGCCGGTCTACGAGGGCATTCACAGCCTTGTTCACGGACTCCCGGTCAGCGGCTTGTGGGAGGCATTGCTGCAGGGCCTGTTCGGGCTCGCCGTCGGAATCGTGATCGTGCTCGCGGTGACCGCGATCGGAAAACTCCGGGGCTCTGCAAAAAACCGCACGCACTAGTAGACGCATGAATAGTATTCATGTGTATACTGGTTTCATGAGCACGCTCCAGCCGGCGCTTTTCGCCTTTCCGGAAACCTGCGGTCGGGTCGATCGTCTCGGTTCGGTGGATGTCACGTATCGCCGTGCGGCGTCGATTTTGAACCCGGGCACCGGGTCGCTGAGCGGGTTCGACTTCTCTCTGAATCCGTACACCGGGTGTCAGTTCGGGTGTGCCTACTGCTACGCGGCCGCTTTCGTGCCCAGCGCCGACAAGGCCGACGCATGGGGCCAATGGGTGGAGGTCAAAGAGAACGCGGTCGAGTTGCTCCGCCGCCGACCGGACGTGGCGGGCAAGAGTCTCTACATCGGCTCGGTGACGGACCCGTATCAACCCCTCGAAGCCAAGACCGAACTGACCCGCGCGATCCTTGAGCATCTCGCCTCGCTGTCGGTCCCGCCTCGGATCGTGATCCAAACCCGGGGTCCGCTCGTCGCCCGCGACATCGATGTGCTGCGGCGCTTCCCGGTCGTTCGCGTGAACATGTCGATCACGACCGATTGCGACACGGTCAGGAAGCGATACGAGCCTTGTTGCGCTTCGATCGCCCGCCGATTCGAAGCGCTCCGGGACTTGAAGGAAGCCGGCATCGCGGTCGGGGTCTGCATCAGCCCGATGCTGCCGATCATCGACGCCGAAGCCTTTGCGGTCCGAATCAACGCCCTCCGACCCGACAGAGTCTCCGCGTCGGGCTTCCATATCTCGGAGCGCGCGTTCGCCGCAAACACGCGGGCGGAGGCGTGGGACCTCCTTCGGGAGGATGGATGGGATGCGAAGGCCTACCACAGGACGATGCAGGTGTTGCGACGCGCGATTCCCCAGCTCACGCGGGGCGACGATGCGTTCGTGGCGGACGCCAGGCCGGCCGAGCAGGCGGCGTAGAAGCTGGCACTCATCTCATCGGACTGCCAGAAACCGTTGACAGGAAGCCCCGCTGTGCCCCATAATTGGCAGACAAGCGGCCCGAGTGCCAATCGGGTCCATCAAGGAGACACAAACCTATGCCTGCGAAAACTCTGCTTTACGATGAGAATGCGCGACGCGCCTTGGAGCGCGGCGTCAACAAAGTCGCCGACGCGGTCAAAGTCACCCTCGGTCCGAAGGGCCGCAATGTCGTCCTCGACAAGAAGTGGGGTAGCCCCACGATCACCAAGGACGGCGTCACCGTGGCCAAGGAGATCGAACTCGAAGATCCTTACGAGAACATGGGTGCCCAGCTATGCAAGGAAGTCGCGAGCAAGACGAACGACGTGGCCGGTGACGGCACGACGACCGCGACCGTCCTCGCCCAGGCGATCGTGAACGAGGGCCTGCGCTACGTCGCCGCCGGTGGCAACCCAATCGCGGTGAAGCGCGGCATCGACAAGGCCGTCGACGCGATCGTGGCCGAGATCAAGAAGATCAGCAAGCCCACCAAGGGCAAGGATGAGGTCGCTTTCGTCGCCACGATTGCGGGCAACGACGAAGAGATCGGCAAGCAGGTCGCCGAGGCGATGGACAAGGTCGGCAAGGACGGCGTCATCACGGTCGAGGAGAGCAAGGGTCGCGAGACCAGCCTCGAGATCGTCGAGGGCATGCAGTTCGATCGCGGCTACGTGTCCCCGTACTTCGTGACCGATCCGGAGCGGATGGAAGCGATCATGGAGAACCCGCTGATCCTCCTCCACGAGAAGAAGATCGGCAGCGCCCAGGACCTCCTCCCGTTCCTCGAGAAGATCGCGGCCACCCGGCGACCGCTCCTGATCATCGCTGAGGACCTCGAGGGCGACGCCCTTGCGACGCTCGTTCTCAACAAGATTCGCGGCGTCCTTCAGGTTGCCGCGGTGAAGGCCCCCGGCTTCGGCGATCGCCGCAAGGCGATGCTCGAGGACATTGCCGTTCTCACGAAGGGCAAGTTCATCAGCGAGGACCTCGGCGTCAAGCTTGAGAACGTCGCCGTGACCGACCTCGGCACCGCCAAAAAGGTCGTGATCACCAAGGAAGAGACCACGATCATCGAAGGCGCGGGAAGCACCGGTGACGTCAAGGGCCGAATCGAGCAGATCAAGAGCCAGATCGAGAAGACCGACAGCAACTACGACCGCGAGAAGCTCCAGGAGCGCCTGGCCAAGCTCAGCGGCGGCGTCGCCGTCATCAAGGTCGGAGCCAGCACCGAAACCGAGCTCAAGGAGAAGAAGCACCGGTACGAGGATGCGCTCTCCGCAACCCGAGCTGCGGTCGAAGAAGGCATCGTTCCCGGCGGCGGCACCACGCTGCTCCGAGCCGCTGCCGCCCTTGAGAGCCTCAAGGTAACCGGTGATGAGGCGACCGGCGTCCTTATCGTGCGCCGCGCCCTCGAAGAGCCGCTCCGCCAGATCGCGGAGAACGCCGGCCTCGAAGGCTCGGTCATCGTCGAGAAGGTGCGCGACACCAAGCCGGGCTTCGGCCTCAATGCCGCGACCGGCGAAATCGTCGACCTCGTCAAGGCGGGCATCGTCGATCCGGCCAAAGTCACCCGCTCGACGATCCAGAACGCCGCCTCGATCGCGGGTCTTGTCCTGACGACCGAAGCCCTCGTCGTCGAGAAGCCCGAGCCCAAGAAGGCCGCACCGGCCATGCCCGGCGGCGGCATGGGCGACATGGACTACTAAGAGTCCGGAAGCACAACGAAGCCAAGCGCTCCCTGCCTCTCCGAGAGAGGCAGGGAGCGCTTCGTTCGCGTCTGACAGGTCCGTGAGCTGGGATGGGAACCGCGCGAGACCGGCGAACGTTTGATTCACCGGACTGCGCGGCTTTTCGCGCAGGTCCGGTGAAATGAAGGGTTGGGTAGCCTGTCATTGGCGCCCCCGAAGGTTGTAAAGCATGCCTCCTGGCGGAGCAGCATTATCGATTGCGCCCTCTCGAAGAGCAATATGGATGGTTTGCGAACCGATTGACTGAGTATGCGCATGGACCTTGGCGGACTTTGCCCTCAGATATTCGACGGACAGTGAATCGGGCGATAACCAGATGAGGTTTGCGCCGTATGCGTGTTCATTTCGAACGGCACCGTATAGCGCAACCGCTGGCGAGCCTGAGGGTTTAGCGCCGTGCTCTACGACGTAAATCTCATACCCGAATGAAGTTGTAGCTCCGCCGTTGATCTCGAAAAGAACGGCATCGATCTTTCCAGACGGCGATACGACACGGGCAACTTCGTCTTCACTCGGCTCACCTGCCAGCATATAGATACCCCAAGTCATCAGCAGCACTGTACCAATTGCTAAGGACACAAAGGTACCAACAACCCAGAGAATCCATTTCAGCGGCCGCGGCATTAGCGTGGTTTCAAGACCCCCAACTAGAGCGTTACCGACTGGCGCACGACGCCGGCGCGATCGTGCTTGGCGATCACCTCGTACGCCCCCGGCTGAGTCACGACCCATTCGAACACCGCGATGTCGTCGGTCGGGTCAGCATGCCAGCCGAAGCCGCTCACCGAGACGTGGCTCCAACCCACCAGCTGCGGGCCTGTCTCGCGAAGCTTGCCGCCCCGCAGCCACGCGGGAGCCGACCGCCCGCGGGTCGATGTGGGATCGAGAGGCTCTCCGGCGCGGCTGATCTCGCCGACGACCCCCCGGCACAGCTTCTTTTGCTCCGCCATCTTGCTGACGTTCGTCGGGAGCCAGCCCGTGTTCTGCACGGCGAAACGGATCCGCCACGCCCCCTCCCCAAGCTTCTCCGCCTCCAGCTCCCGCAGCTCGAGCTTCGGTGACGCGAGGGCTTGCCAGATGACCCAATCTCCCAGCGGATCGACCTCGGCCTCGAGGTACTGCGGCGGCGGATTGCGAAACGCGAGGTGCGGATCCCAGCCGCCCAGCTCGACCGGCCCCAGTTGGGGATGCTCGAACGCATACCAGTCCACATACCCCTTGCCGTCCAGCTTCTCATCCGACCACGCGAGCATCTTCAGATCATCTTCGAAAGGATGGTCGCGGAACCAATCGATGTACTTGTAGTCCGTGATCCCGGCCTGACGCTGCGGCGACCAAATCTCCGTCGTCCACGCGAAGACGCCCCGGTGCTCGTACATCCAGTCGTCGAAGACGCCGGTGATGACCTCCTTCGGGTGATAGCGGAACTCGTGGTAGTTGCTGATCGCCGGATAGCCGGTCATCGTGTGGCCCTTTTCTCCGATCGCCTTGTACGCCCAGAGGTCTTCGGCCGGGATGTCGTCGTCCGGCATCCGACTCGGCGGCCGCAAGTGGACGCCGCTGAACGTGTGGAACGTGACCGCACCGCAGATGTTCGGCCGTTTACAGACCGCGTCGACACAGGCGCGGATCTCGGGTTCGCTCGTCGGGAACGGGCCCGCCCCATGCTGCTCGGATTCCAGCCGCCATGCCGACGGGAAGTTCCGGTTCATATCGAGCCCTTCCTTGATCTTGCGTCCGCGCATCGTCAGGCCGTCGAAATGGTGGAAGAGGCCCTCGGGGAGAAGGCGATAGTACTGGCCCCCGCTTTCGCCCGGCTCGCGACGCTTGAGCATCCGAGGCTCCTCCTCGGCGATCTTCCACGGCCCGTTGGGATCGGGAATCCGCATTGAGAGGATTCGGCCGTCCCCGTCCAGGTCCTGACGCTCGATCCCGTAGAAGTCGTCTTCGTCGTACGGATAGGGCCGGGTCGACGAGCGGACGATCCGGGGAACGTCCTCGAGGGCCCACTCGGCGCCGTCGGGATTCAGCCTCGGCACCAGATAGAAGGCTCGGGTGTCGAGGGCGCGGGTGATCGCTTCGTCCTGACCGTACCGAGTGCAGAGCTTATGGATGAGGTGGAGGATCGCGGTCGAGGCGCTGACCTCGCTGGCGTGGATGTTCCCGTCGCACCAAAACGCCGGCTTCTCTTGGCTGGGCCCGGTCTGGCTCTGGGTCACGGTCACGAGCCAGATGTCCCGGCCCTCATGCGACGTCCCGATCGACTCGAGGGACACAAGATCGGGGTACTCGCTCACATAAGCCCTCAAGAGGGCTGTGAGATCGTGGTAGCGGTAGTAGCGGTCGAAGGCGATCACGGGCATGCCTTGAGGCTACCTCTCCCCCTTCCTCACCCGCAAAGCACCTCCACTCGGTCTCGCAGGCCGGCGCGTCGAGCTCGTCTGCTCGCGGAGCATCAACTGGCTTTACGACCAATCGAGACTAACTCCCCATGAGGCGCTTACAAATCTACGAAGCTTCCATGGTCATCCCCTTCGAAGGGACCGTGATACCTTGCCCGGTGTGTTCGCCACCGCTAAGCGGTCGTACCCGCGCCGGCCCAGAGGCCACGCCCTGGGAC
>DKKT01000001.1:0-18285 GCA_002455425.1 Chthonomonas sp. UBA6659
GAATCAGGGGAGGATCTTCCGGAAGGATTCAATCCTGCGGAAGGCTCGCCTGTTACTTTGGAGCGGAGATACCTCCCTGATTCCGGGGTGCCTCGTGCCTGGCATCGGGGAGGTCGGTGAGCGGCGAACCGGGTGGGGTGGGATCTCTGAACCCCAAGGCCCGCGGAAGACACTCATGGCCAGGAGGTTCTCATGAGAATCGCATTCCTCTTTGGACTCATCGGTTTGGCGCTCGTCGGTTGTGGACCCCAGCGCGCGACCCATCCGCTTGCCGGGGGCGGCAAGACTGGCCCGGCCCAGGACACCGCCGTCGAGGGCGTCACCGACTATGCTCTCGCAAGGCCTGTCACCTACCGGAACTTGACCCTCATCCCGGTCGTTTCGACCAAGGAAGTCCCCGACGACAAGTTCGATTACGTCAGCCTCGAAGAGGCGAGGAAGAACGGGTGGGTGGAGATCGTCGAACTCCCCGGGAACGAGGAAGTGAACCGCCTCCAGGTTCGAAACACCGGTCCCCGACCGCTGCTCCTTCTGGCCGGTCAGCTCCTGATCGGGGGTAAGCAGGACCGCATTGTCGGTAAGGACACCGTCGTCCCGGCCGGCGAGCTGGTGGACGTCCCCGTCTACTGCGTCGAGCACGGGCGATGGTCCGGATCGAGCGAGCACTTCGAGTACGGAGGCACGCAGGTCCCGGGCGACGTCAAGCGCTCGGCGATGTTCCGAGGCCAGCAGGAGGTGTGGAACGACGTCGCCGAGTATAACGCCCAGACGGAAGCCCCGCGGGATGGAACCACGATCCAAGGCGGACTCAACTCCGACAAAGCCAAGGCGGCGGTCGATGAGGGCTATTCGGTTTTGCGTGATGCCCTCGCGAACGACAAACGCGTGATCGGATTCGTCGTGTGCGTGAACGGCGAAATCTCCGGCATGGAGCTCTTCGGCGGCCCGTCGCTCTTTCGATCCAGCGCTGAGGGCCTGCTGAAAGGGGCGCTCGCCGATGCCGCGGCGGCACCGATCGTCGACAAGCCGCCGGTGCCGATCGAGGAAGCAAAGCGATTCCTGGCCGAGGTCTTCCGATCGCGTCGCGAAGTTGCCGCGAAGAGTCGTGACGCCGGTATGGCCGCACGTGCCGCGAATGACCCGACCCTCCTCAGCGTCGATCACGACCGCATCATCGGCCAGGAGAAGACTCAGGTGCCGAGCTCGGCGAAGTCGGCCGAGGACCGCGAACTGATCCACGGGTCCTACGGAATCCGGAAGTAGGTCTGCGAGCCGCCGGCGTAGCTACTCGCCGGCGGCATCGAGGATCCCCTCGGCGACGAGGATCGGAGCATCAAACCGAACGGCCAAGGCGATCGCGTCCGAAGGTCGGCAGTCGATCTCGATTTCATTGTTGCCCTGGTGAAGGTGGAGCTTCGCGTAGTAGGTTGCGCTCCACAGGTCGTCGATGATTACCCGCGCGAGACTCCATCCGAGTCGGTCGATGATCGTCCGAATGAGGTCATGCGTCATGGGCCGATCCGGCTGGGCACCGTCCAGTGGAAGCGTGATCGCCTGGGCCTCGAACGGACCGATCAGGATCGGCACCTTCCGATCGCCATCGCTTAACAGCACGAAGTGCTCGACCTTGCCGTTGGACTCGTAGCCGAAGACACCCTCGACATTCACCTCGACGGGTTCGCCGAGAGTGCCCGGTTCGCGCTCAGTCTCTTCGCCGTCGTAAGGAAAGAAAGCCGGCGGCTTGTCGAGACCTTCAGAATCCTCTTCGGGGTCTTCCGGCATATCCTCAAAGATACCTTCGGCTCATTCGTCCTGTTCGGTCAGAGGTGATCGTTCCCAAGCGTAGGCGGCGAGGATGGCGTCGACATCCGAGTCGAACCGCTCGTTGTAGTGATGGGTGTGGGGGAATGGAAGCTCGATCGTTTCGACCCGGGGGAACCCGGCACCTTCGAGGTACGTCTCGAACGCATCGAGCGGCCCGTAGCCGAAGAGTACGTTGTGGAGATCGTAGACGATCATGCCCCGGGGGTGGCCATCATCGTCGATCGCAGCGAGCCATAGGTGATGCCGGGCATCGCGCTCAAGCGCGTCCTGATACCGCCGGAGAAAGAACTCGATTTGGGTCCGCGTCATCATCGGACCTCGGTAACGCCCGGCCTCCTGCCCCTTTCGGGGCACCACGAGGACGTAAAGGAGGGAGAACGGCTCGGGAAGGACGCCGGCCAGCCCGACCATGACGTCGATGTAGCTGCCGTCCGTCGTCACCTGGAGGCGGGGGGTGCCGCCCTCGATCACTTCGGACCGGTAAGCGTTGGGAAAAACGTGAGGCGTCAGCTCGCCCTCGATCAGGACGCCCAGCTTGTACGGTTCCTGGATCGGCTTTTCCATCGGCCTAACCTCGACCGCGAACGAAGAGAAGCGGTACGGTGACTCGGGTGAGGATGAGCTTCATGAGCTTCATCTCACTCTCGGAATCCGCATCGGGGCCAAGCCCCACGATCACTTCCGTAGCCTTCGATGCCTCGAGCGCTTCGACGATCGTCGACGCGACATCGCGGCCCCGTCCCACCGAGACGTCGCAGTGAACTTGGGATTCTTCCAGAATCGCTCTCGCACGCTTGAGGGCATCGGCGGCGCTCGCTTCCAGCTCGGGCAACGGGGACTTCAGAGGCAACTCCCGCGGCACCACGAGCGGGTAGACGAGATAGGCCCGAAGTTCGTGGCTGTTGTCTAGCCGCTGGATCATCCGAAGGACGTCGTCGTCGCTCGCACGCCCGGAGATGCACACCAGTACGGCCTTGAGCCCTGCGACCGGAGGTTTCTTTTTGGTCTTCTTCTCCGGCTCGTCGGAGACGAGGAGATCGAGCGACTTCCGGGCGTCTTCGACCGAGTCGGCGATCGGGAGCTGGGAGCGAACCTCGGGGACGGATTTGAGCACGTCCATCAGGGGATCCGAGACCCTGGCGACGATGATCCGGGCGTCGTGGTCCTGGATGAAGTCCATCATGTCGCGGAACGTCTCCGCGCCATCGGCGGTGCATTCGGTGATGCCGTGGCAGTCGACGACCACGCCGGTGGGGTGGCGCTTGAGGGTGAGCGCGATCGCGGTGTGGACGGTGTCCCAGAAGTTGGAGCGCAAGGCCCCGGAAAGCGTGATGACGTCCTCGTACGACTCGACGATCATTTCAGGAAGTATCGCACGTTCGTCACAACCACGTTCTTACGGCTCGCCAGGGCGAGTTTGAGGGTCACGGCGATATTGTTGTGGAGAATGCCGTGGTACCAGCGCTTGGGTACGGCTTGAGGCACGATGACGGTGATGACGGCTTCGGGATCTTCTCGCAACGCCTCGTCGATGTACTCGATCAGCGGCTCGATCAGAGAGCGGTAGGGGGAGGCGAGGATCACGAGGGGCATGTCTGCGCCGAACCGGTTCCAGTCCTCCTTGATCTGTCCGGTGCCGTCCGGGTCCAGCGTGACGTGCACCGCGCGGACATCGGTGGAGAGCGAGCGGGCGTACGCGATCGCCTGGAGGATGCCCCGGTGCATCCGGGGCACGAGCAGGAGCGCCGTGGTCTTGACTTCGGCCAAGCGGTCGGCGGGGGTCACGCTGAGTTCCTTGGCCAGGTACAGGTAGTGGCGTTTGATCAGCGCGAAGATCCCCAGCATGACCGCGAGCGCGACGACGATCAGCCACGCTCCTTCTTCGAACTTCGTGAGCAGCAGGATGCCGGTCACGATCAGCGTCACGAGCGCCCCGAATCCGCTGACATAGAGCTTCCAGTTCCGGAACGGCCGAGCGATTTCGCGGTACCACTTCGCGGTCATTCCCGCCTGGCTGAGGGTGAAGGAAACGAACACGCCCATCGCGTAGAGCGGGACCAGGGAGTGGGTGTCGGCGGCGTACACGATGACCAGGACGATCGCCGTGCCGGCGAGCAAGAGGATTCCGTTCTGGAAGACGAGGCGATCACCGAGCGAAGTGAGCTGCCGGGGCAGATAGCCGTCCTTGGCCACGAAGCTGCAAAGACGCGGAAAGTCGGCGAAGGCCGTGTTAGCGGCGAGGAACAGGATCGCGGCGGTTGCGATCTGGAGCGTAAGGAACAGCCAATCGGGAAAGAACCGCTGTCCGATCTGGGCAAGGACCGTCCGGTAGTTGGCGGCTTCAGTCGGAATCGGAACGATCCCCTCGTGCATCGCCACGTAGCTGACGCCGATGAACATCATGAGCAGCAGCACGACCATCATGACGAGGGTCTGAGACGCGTTCTTGGCCTCCGGAGGGCGGAATGCCTGGACGCCGTCGGCAATAGCCTCCGTACCGGTTAGGGCCGTACACGAGGCGGCGAAAGCTCGGAGGAGGAGAAAGGCGTTCACCGCATGGAAGCCCTCCGGCGGCGGAGTGACGTCGGCGGGCTTGAGGTGCCCGTGCGAGAGGCCCCCGATGAGGGCGGTCGTGATCAGCCCGAGAACGAGGGCGACGAACGTGTACGTGGGTACGGCAAAGAGGACGCCGCTCTCCTTGGCTCCACGCAGATTGGCGATCGTGATCAGGGCGATGGCGCCGACCGCGATGAAGACCATGTAGGGACGGGCGGGCGCGTAATAGGAAGCGATCGCCGCCGCACCCGAAGACACCGACACCGCAACCGTCAAGACATAGTCGATGAGGAGCGCGGCTCCCGCCGTCCGGCCCGCCATCGACCCGAGATTCTCGGTCGAAACGAGGTAGGTGCCCCCGCCTTTCGGATACGCATGGATGGTCTGGTAGTAGCTGAACGCCACGATGATCATCAGGACGCCGAGCCAAAGCGAGACCGGGAACAGGAAGTGCAGCGCGGCAGACGACGCGAGGACGAGTACCAGGAGGATCTCCTCGCTCGCGTAGGCGACCGAGGAGAGAGCGTCCGAGGCGAACACCGGGAGCCCGAACACCTTTGGCAGGCGCTCATGGTGGGCGTGCTTGGCGTGGATCGGCTTGCCGACCAAGACCCTTTTGAAGCGTGTGAACCAAGACATAGCAAGGGGTTCGCCGAAACGAAACCCAAGGGCGGATAGTTCGCCGCCAGCGAATCATGCTCCTTCTCGGAGTCCTACCAATGGACCGCGTCAAGGGTCCGGAGTCGTTCGGTGAACTCGCCGAGTTTCTTCTCGAGGTCTGGGCCGGTCGTCCTGAACTGGCGGTTCGCTTCCTCGAGGATCGCGTCGTGGCGCTTCCTCGCCTCGTCCAGCCGTCGGTTCAGGTCTGCCTCCCACGCCGCACGCTTCATCCCGTAGGCCACCTGGGACCCCGCGCCGAAGAGAAGGGAGGATCCGATCAGGATCATCGCGACCAGGCCGATCGGTGTGTCGAGCCCGGCCTTGGTACCGGTGGCCCCGAGCACGACGGCCAGGATCGCGTAGAGGACCAACCCGCCGCAACCCGCACCGACGCTGAGCGTGCAACCCCGACCGAGCGCGCCTTGCCCGGCGATCGCCTTGGTCCATTGCTCCCGCGCCTGTTGTTCGAGAGCCGCCTTTTCGGCGGCGCTCGCCTCGATCGCGCCATTCCGGTTGCGTTGAAGCACGTCCAGTTCCGCTTGCACGCGCTTGCGTGACGTTTTCGCTTCCAGCTTGGCTTGGTGAAGTGCCCTTTGGGCTTCATCGTCGAGTCGGGACACCGCTGCTTCCGCCCGGGCTTGGGCCGCCAGGAGCGTCACGATGTCGGCTCCGCCGAGCTCCGGGAGTCCCTCCTCACCCGAGATCAGCGTCAACCCGGACTGAACCTCGGCAGCGCGTATCCTTGCCGCCTGATCGGCGAACTGTCCCCAAGCGATGTCGGCACCGGTCCGGGCCGCTTCTTCCGCCCATCCAAGAACGAGGCCGACGCTGTGAGGCTCCGCCTCATGCGCGAGCCAATCGAGAACGAGGACGGGACGCGTCGCGAACGCCTCGCGAAGGCTCGCTTCCGCTTCGTTCCGCTTCCCGGCCCGAAGTGCCACCGCTCCGGCAAGCGCGAGCAACTCGGGATCGGCACCCGCAGCCATCGCCCGACCGACCGCTTGGGTCGCCTCATCCCATCGTTCAGCTTGGGCTTTGGAGACCGCGAGAAGCTCCGCGCACAGTCGGGCCTCGAAGCCCGGCTCCCGCACACCCTGAAGGACCCCGCGCATCCACGCGCCGTCGCCGCTCTGACCACTTCCGACCTGGGCCCAACCGTACAGAAGCCACACGAACGGGTTGGGGATCGCGTCCACGCCGTCGCTCAGCTCAGCCCCGATCAGGATCGCTTCGTGGAGAGGCTCCGTTCGATCTTGGTTGGACGACGAGGCCGCCTGCGTCGCAGCTTGCCACAGGCTCTCGTACCGAGCGCGGAGGACTCCGGGTTGAGCCGCGATCGCCTCGATCGCGCCGTTCGCGATCGCGCGGGTCTCCGCCTGGACTTGAGCCGTTCGCAGATCGACGTCATCGAGAAGTGCCTGCATCTCCAGGTCACCGCCCGAGTGGGTCGACTCGGCCAGGCGCTTGTTGAGCATCGCGAGATGTTGCTTGAGGTTCGGCGGGGCCGCACTGTTCGATGCGATCAGCTCGAGGGTCCCCGCAAATCGATGGCGGATGAACTCATGGAGAACCGAGCGATCGGACTGAGTCAGGAGGAGCTGAACCCGAATCCACGCGCGGCCGAGCGGACCATCGGGCAACGCGGAGGGTGCCTCCATCGCCTGTTCGAGCTCGGCAATGTCCCGCATCATCGCAGGAAAGGACGTTGGCAAGTCGCGCTATGGCTTGACTTTGTCGGGCATCCGGACCGAGCGGTAGATCCCGATCGCGACCGGGTCGCCAAGCTTCATGTCGGCATGGCAGCCCAGGCACTTTTTCTCGGTCAGCCGGAAGAACCGGGCTTCCACGACGGCGTCGCCCCGACGCCAGACAAACGGCTCTTTCTCCCCCTTTGCGAGCTTCTTCAAAGCCTCCGTTGCAGGGTTCGCGACCACCTTGGCCGCCGAACCTCCTCCGAACCGCACGAACTTCGACTTGATCTTGGCGGCATCGAGCCGTTTCCCGTCATTTCCGAAGATTTGGATTCCCGTCGTCCAGCCATCGACCTGATAGCCGCCGGCGTTGCCGACGGGATGACGAGTGATTTGGTTGGTCTCGATGCGCGTGACTCCGAACCCTCGGTCAAGGTCCGTGAGGTCGTTGAACTGGTCTTGGAGCTTGGTGTGGATCTCCTCGACGATCTGCGAGCGAGCCGACTCGCTCCCAGGCTGGGTCGCAGCGGCCCCAATCAGGGCCAAAGGCAAAGCGACAAGCAAGATGCGCATATCTACCTCAATACAGCCGGTGCGCAGCAGGAGCGAGGTTCGGTCCAACGAGGGTCCCTGGATGCGGTCTCCCGCTCCTCCTCCTCACGCATGGCTCCATTACCCGCGATAACGCGACACCGCGGCACCGAAGTTCCCTAGTGTTCGGGCTTCATCGTCGGGAAGAGAATCGTCTCCCGGATGTGATCGGCACCGGTGAGGATCATCGCGAGTCGATCGATGCCGATGCCGCAGCCTCCGGTCGGGGGCATCCCACATTCAAGGGCGAAGAGAAACTCCTCGTCCATCGGATGGGCTTCGTCGTCCCCCCGCGCTCGCTCGGCGACCTGTTGCTCGAAGCGAGCCCGCTGGTCGACCGGATCGTTGATTTCACTGAACGCGTTGCAGATCTCACGCCCGACGACGTAGCCCTCGAAGCGGCGCGTCATCGACGGGTCGCCCGGCACCTTCTTGGCCAGGGGAGACGTCTCGATCGGGTAGCCGATCACAAACGTGGGGTCCTGCAGGGTCGGCTCCACGAACACCTCCAGCAGCTTTTCGATAAACCCGCCAAGGTTTTTCTCCTTGGCAAGGTCGATATGGCCACCGGCCTTCGTCGCGAGGTCCTCGACACCCAAGCGGCGAGCCTCGACCACGGCGGTCTCCAGTGAACTCAGGTCGTGGGGGGTCAGACCGGTGTGGCGCTCGACCTCTTCGAGGAGGTGGACGCGATGCCAGGGCCGGGCAAAGTCGAGCCGCCGATCGCCGATCGCCACCTCGGTCGATCCGAACACCGCCATCGAGACCGTGCGGAACAAGTCCTCGACGCGGGTCATCATGTCCTCGAGATTGGCGTAGGCCTCGTAGAACTCGAGCATCGTGAACTCGGGACTATGCCGGTTCGAAACCCCTTCGTTCCGGAACACGCGCCCGATCTCGTACACCTTTGGCAAGTCGCCGCAGATCAATCGCTTCAAGTAGAGCTCGAGTGAAATCCGGAGCTTGACGTCCATGTCGTAGGCGTTGTAGTGCGTGACAAAGGCCCGTGCGGCTGCGCCACCGGCTTCGATCTGGAGCATCGGCGTCTCCACTTCGAGATAGCCGAGATCGTCGAAGAATCGGCGCACCGCGGCGGTAAGGCGCATCCGGTCGAGGAGTCGCTTGCGCGCTTCCGGGTTGCAGATAAGGTCGAGATGCCGGTGGCGATAACGGGTCTCGACGTCGCTGAGCCCGTACCAGTGGTGGCCTTCCTTCTCCTTGCCGAGCGGCAAGACCTGGAGGGCCTTCGACATCGGGACGACGCGGCGCACGTGGACCGACTTCTCCCCGGTCTTGGTCCGGAACATCTCGCCCTCGACCCCGACGTGGTCGCCGATGTCGAGCAGTTCGCTCAGCTCCCAACCGACCTCGCCGAGGTCATCCTTCCGAAAGTAAAGTTGGACCTTCTCCTCCCCGTCCGAGAGGTGAGCAAACGATGCCTTACCCATCTGCCGCATCGAGTGGAGGCGACCGGAGAGCCGAACGCCCTGACCCTCAAGCGCTTCGAACTCGTCGAGAACACTCTTCACGGCATGACTGCGCTCGAAGCGCTCGACGCCATAGGGGTCATGACCCAGCTCGCGCATGCGTCGGACCTTCTCGAGGCGAATATCGGCTACGGATCGCTCTTCGGACATAGAGCCAGGATTCTACTTGGCATCGTATGGCGAGGGGTCGGGACCGGCCCGGTGCCCGGCAGTCGTAGCGGCGGGGCAAAGGGTCGGATTCCGTTGCGGACGCCGCAGGCGGACGCGGCGTCATCCGACCGAGGGCGCGGCCTCTGGGCCGCCGCGACGGGCGCTAGTCGTCGTCCCGGTCGGTCCGGAAGCGGGCGGCGACCGGAAGGTGATCGCTCACCAGGTCGCGATACCAGAGCATTCCCTCGCCGAACATCTTATCGAGTCGGGGTACCACGAAGCTGTTCGGCACCCACTCGGTCGTGAACCGGCGCGAGATCGCGAAGTTGTCGATGAAGCTCGTACGCTTCCCATCCTTGAAAATGAACGTGAACGGATTGGTTTGGCTCGGCTGGGCGATGAACCGCAACTCGCCGTAGACGTTCAGCGTCCGGAAGGTCACGTCATCCTCCCCGGGCACCATGTTGTAGTCGCCCACGATCAGGACGTCCTTCTCCTTGCCCGCCGTCCGCTTCCGCAGATAGTCGCTGATCGCCGCCGCCTGCCGATTGCGGGTGGCGACGGTGTTCGGGAACTCCGCATCGGTGAGCTTCGACTTCAGGTGCACGGCGACCAGAATGAAATCGAACTTCCCGACCCGCACATCCGCACAGTAGGCCATCCGCAGGCGGTCGATCCCGAGATTGCTGCCAGGGATTCCGCGGACGTTCGTGACCGTCACGCCTTTCTTGGCGAGGAGCACAATGTTCTGTCGCTCTCGCTTCTCCGCATAAGACTTGGTGTAGGACGCTCCCTGTTTGGCGAGTCCCTTCAAGAGGACATCCGCTCCCGAAAGCGGCGTCACCTCCACCAGCGCGATCACGGCGGGGTCCATCGCCCGAATCGAGCGTACGAGACGATCGAGCTTGTCCTCGATCGGATCGGGGGCGATGTTCCAAGCCGCGATCACGGCTTCGTGCTTACCTCTTGGGATCAGCGAACCTGGTGCGAGCGAAGCGGCGAGAGTGAGCGCGAGCAGCCCATGCATGCCCTCAAGCATGACGCAACGTCGTTGTGGCCTGCGCGGTAGAACGGGACATGATCGCCCTCACGCTCGCTCTGTGTTTGGCCGCTCTCCCCAGCGTTCACCAGGACAAGGCACCGAAGAGCATCTACGAGGCCGGGCTTGCGCGGCCTACCGGCCGGAACGGCTACGAAGAGTATCTGCGAGCCGGCAAGATCGTCGCCTCCGAATCGTACAAGGCGTACGCCCGGTGGATGGTCGAGCTCCAGGGCGGCGAGACGCCGAAGTCGGTGCCGGCGGGGATGAAGGCCGATGCCTCGATTCTCGACGCGAGGGACGCACTTCGTAGCCGGTTCGGCAAGGCACTCGATCTCGTGAGGGCTGGGAATGCCAAGCCGATCTTCGATCCTTCCACGGAAGCCGATTTCACGACGTTGTTCGACCACTTGGCGGACTTCAAGTCCATCGCGCGGCTCGGGACTGGCGTGGCCTACTCCGACTTCGCCCACGGTCGCGCAAGCGTTGCCAACGACCTTCTCCTCGACCTTCTTCAGTTCGCGAACGGGATTTCCGGAGGCAATCTCATCTCGTTTCTTGTCGGCATCGCCTGCGAGGCGATCGTCACCGCGGTTTACGCCCGGCATATCGACCGCCTCTCGGTTTCCGACCTTGCCAAGGTCGGCACCTGGGTGGAAGGGCGACTTGGGGCACCACCTACGTTCCTGGGTGCGGTCGAAAGCGAGCTCCGAGGGTCGGTGCGGGCGGTCGAGCAGATCTTCACGGGAACGCGGGCGGAGATCATCGACGCGTTCAGCGCGACTTTTGGCGACGAGAAGACGATCTCCGATCGTTTGCTGAAGCTGAGTGAACGAGACCTGAGAAGCGTCGGCAAGATCGCTCAGTCGCAGATCGAGCGTTCGATCCAGGAGCAACTGCGGTTCCTTCGCCTCTCCGAGGCGAACTGGATCTCCCTCCCGGACGAAGAGCCGGAGCCCCCGATCGGTGACGACAGCGTCGGGAAGATCGCGGATGAGATCTCGTCCAGCGTGATTCCGCTCAGTGCGTCGGTGGCCAAATCCGCGGCCCTCCGTCGAACTCAGCTTCGCCTCCTGCGGCTCCACGCTCTCGTTCTGCGTTACCGATGGGAGCACGACCGACTTCCGGCACTCCTTTCCGATGCCGTCGTCAAAGCCGATCTTGTGGATCCGATCACCGGGCAGGCGTTCCAGTACGAGGTTCGCGAAGGAACGTACCGACTCTACAGCAAGGGTTGGGCAGGCTCGGGCGAGATCGAACTGCTCTACCGACGCCCCCTTACCGCCGACCGATCGCAGGAGATCCCCGGATACTAGGTCGCCGGCCTTTCTGAAACCTGATGTATATTGGAGGGGAGTCTGCATGGACTCGCCATCCTTGTGTAAGAGAGGAATGCTCATGAATTTGCTTCGTGCGAGTTTTGTTCTAGCCCTCGGCGCGGCCACCGTCGCCGCCCATGCCGTCATCTGGACGTTCAACGTCACCCTCAGCGGCTCGGAAGAGGTCCCGCCGAATGGGGCGACCGCAACCGGAACCGCCTTCGGGACGTACGATGACGCGACCAACATTCTCGCCCTGACGGTCACGGCCACCGGCTTCACCGGCCCTCCGTCGGCAGCCCATGTCCACCGCGCGCCCGCCGGCTCGAACGGACCTGTGATCCAGGGCCTGACGAACACGGTCGGCGGAAACGCCTGGAGCAGCAACGGCAACTACGCGATGGCGCAAGCCAATGAGTTCGCGCTGATCTCGGGTGGAACGTATGTGAACATCCACACGGGCCTGTTCCCCGGCGGCGAGATTCGCGGCCAGCTCCGGATGGTGCCCGAACCGGCCACGCTCTTGGCCTTGCTCGGCGGACTCGGAGCGGTCGCTCTTCGTCGCCGCCGCCGCTAAGTTCGATACCCTAACCCTGTACGGACCCCGGTCGGGATCGACCGGGGTCCGCTGCTTTTGCTTCGCCGGTGTCCACGTTCGTCCGACGAGTGGCGACGCGGCGGTCTCTCCGTGATATCCTCGGCGAATGCTCCCCGACAACGTGCCCGCCGAGACTCCCGAGCAACCCGAATCGACCGAACGTCGACGTGTTCTGGGCATGTTCGCAGGGGCGTTGGTCACTCCGTTCATTCGCTGGAGCGACCTGATCTCCCCGAGCCTCGAACAACCTGGGCCCGACGACTGGGCCCGCCTTGGCTCCGAAGTCCATGGACGACTTCTCAAACCTACGAGCCACATGCAGCCGTGCATCGCCGCACCGGGGAGCCCAGCGTGCGCTGAAGCGCTGAAGCACGCCGGGAACCCGTTCTTCCTCGAGGATCACCCTGGGGCAACGCAATCGACCGGGTGGCTCGGGGCGTGGAACTCGACCCCGAGCAGCTATTGTGTGGCCGCTGAGACGCCCCAAGACGTCGCCGCCGCCGTCAACTTCGCCCGAAAGCATGGCGTGCAACTCGTCATCAAGGGCACCGGCCATGACTATCTCGGACGGTCCTGTGCCCCGGATTCGCTGCTCGTATGGACCCATAAGATGCGCCGCGTCGCTTTTCATGAGCGCTTTGTCCCAGTCGGCGCGCCGGCTTCGGTCAAGCCGGTCGAAGCCCTGGAGGTGCATGCCGGTGCCCGCTGGCTCGAAGCGTACGGGGAGGCGACGACCAAGCATGGGCGGTATGTCCAAGGGGGAGGGTGCTGCTCCGTCGGAGCGTGCGGTGGCTTCGTGTTGGGAGGCGGGTTCGGAAGTTTCTCCAAGAAGCACGGAACCGGTGCCGCAGGCTTGCTCGAAGTCGAGATCGTCACGGCGGATGGCAAGATCCGGATCGCGAACAAGTATCGTAACGCCGACCTTTTTTGGGCGCTACGCGGCGGGGGCGGCGGCACGTTCGGCGTGGTCACCCGAATGACCCTCCTTGCCCATCCCTTGCCGAGCGAGTTCGGGCTCGTCAAGGGCAAGATCACGGCTTCGTCGGAGGCTGCGTTCCGGTCGCTGATCGAGAGAATGCTCCAGTTTTACGAAGAGGACCTGAACAACGAACATTGGGGTGAGCAGTTCGAGATCGGCCGCGACAACTCGGTCAGCGTGTACCTCACGTTCCAGGGACTCACGAAGAGCCAGGTCGAGGCGAAGTTCGCCAAGCTGCAGAATCCCGGTCACTGGGATGCTCAGTTCGAGGTCATCACCATTCCGGCTCGGCACATGTGGGATCTCGAGTATCTGAGCAAGAATCACCCCGACTTCATCACCCGAGATCCCCGACCGGGCCATGAGGGAGAGTTTTGGTGGACCTCCAACTCGGGGGAAGTGTCGAAGTTTTGGTATACGTACCAGTCGCGATGGGTTCCCGAGTCGCTCTGTCGGCCCTCGAAGCGCAAAGAGTTCGCGTCGACTCTGTTCCATGCCTCGCGAATCTGGCCCGTTTCGTTCCACATCAACAAGGGCCTCGCGGGAGCGTCCGCCGACGCCGTGCGACGGACGAAGGAAACGGCTACGAATCCCAACGTGTTCGATGCCGCCGCGCTCGTCATTCTCTCGGCCGGAGCCCAGAATGCGTTTACAACTGTTCCGGGACACACGCCCGATCTGGCCGAGGCCAGAGCGAAGGCCAAGCAGGTTGGAGAGGCGATGAAGCTCATCCGGGAGGCGACCCCGAACATGGGCACTTACGTGAACGAAGCCGACTACTTCGAGCCGAACTGGCAGAACCAGTTCTGGGGGACGCACTACCCCAAGCTGCTCGCCGTCAAGCGTAAGTACGATCCGGACAACGTGTTCCGAACGCACCACAGCGTCGGCAGTGAGTAGACGTTCCGACGGCACGTGGAGACAGTGCCCTAACCAAAGTTAGGGAACAGCGAAGGGTGCGCACGGACAGAATCCTGCCAGAGATTTGGGCTTCGACCCGAACTGGAGGAACCATGCGATCAACTCTTCGAGCACTGTTGTCGAGCGCACTTTCCCTCGCGCTCCTTGGGGCGAGCCTTGCCGCCTCGAGCACGATGCTGACCGTGAACTTCGACGGTCAACTGATCCGACTCAACCCGACGACGGGCGAGAGCTCGGTCATCGGCACCGTTTCCGTCCCGGGCCCGAACGCGATGGCGATGAGCCCAGAGGGCATTCTTTACGTCGGCGGCTTCTCGGGGCCACGAACGCTCTCGCGAGTCGACTGGTCGAACGCCTCGTCGGTCCAGACGATCACGACCACTTTCGGCGACATTCGTGACATGGCGTTCGTGGGATCCACCCTGTACGGCATCCTCAACGGGTCTCCCGACCAGCTTGTGACGATCAACACGACGACGGGGGCGACCACCGTCGTCGGTTCACTGGGCGATGCGTCCATGCAGGCGCTCGCAGCGCTGCCGAACGGAGTTCTCTATGGTTGGTCGCTCAACGTGGGTCTCGTGACCATCAACACCGGTACGGGACTCGCGACCGACGTCAATCCGGGCGTCCTGGGAACGGCAATCCAGGGGATGGCATTTGAGCGCGATGGTCGACTCTTCGGCGTCGCAGGCTCCGGCGTCTACGAAATCGATCGAACCACCGGGGTCCAAAGGGACACTGGGATCGACCTCGGCGATTCGCGCGGCGCTACCTTGCTTCCCCGCAGCTATCGACTCATGATGGGGGCGGCGAGTGGTGGTAGCGGCCAGCGGTTCGTCCTGGACACCGCCACGATGGAGATCACCAATGTGTTTGGCAGCGCCGGTGCGACCGCCGGCTTCGTTGGGCTGCCGAACGCCGACATCTACCACTTGAGCGGGATCACCCTCTTCCGGATGGACGCCGGCAACGCGTCGACCACCGCCGTCGGTCTCCTGCCGGCGCTCTGTCGCGACCTGGCCTGGGACGGCACCCAGCTCTACGGAGTCATCACCAATCAGCTCCACCAAATCGACAAGGACACGGCGGCAACCTCCGTCGTGGGGCCCACGGGATTCGCAAACATCACCGGTCTCGCCGCACTCGGAACCTCGATGTACGCCTGGGATACGGTCCAAGGACTGCTCCTCGTCAACAAAGGGACCGGTGCCGCCGCCGACGTCAACGCCGCGATTCCCGGAACCTTGGGCATCGAAGACCTCGAGCCTCTACCCGACGGCACGCTCCTCGGTTTCGGTGACAAGGTGTACGTCATCAACCCATCGACGGGCGCATTTTCGATCCGCGGTGGACCGTGGACCGGAATGGTCGGCGGTGCAGGCCTGATCACGGATAATGCCCGCATGATTTCAACGACCTTGGGAAGCCCGTTCACCGGTCGTTTGGTCACCGATCGCCTCGGCACGATGACGAACATCGGTTGGAACGCCTCCGTGCAACTCACCGGTATGGGATTCGGCGACGATGGCTACACCTATGGCAGCGTCGCACTCGGCACCGACCGGCTCGTGCGCGTGGACGTCGCGAACGGCGTCTGCACCGACTTCGGCCCCATCGGCGTCCTGTCGAATCCTGCCGGCTTGGTCTGGCATGACGGCGAACTGCTATTCATCCAGTCCGGTACGGATCGCTTGACACGCTATGACTTCCTGACCGACTCCTTCTTCGACGTCTTCGCTTATCCCGGCGAAGCTACGGCCTTGGTCCGACATCCGGCTGGGACGTTTCTCTCCTGGGATCTCGGCGTGGTCACGCCCGGCATGAGCCGATTCGATCCGACCACCTCGACTGGAACGACTTTCGCCGGACTCAACACGGGTCCCTCCAAGATGGCCGGCTATCTCGATGGCGTCACCGTGGGCATCAGCGCCACCGGCATCTGGCAGACCATCGAACCGATGACGGGCACGTTCGTCAACGGGCCTGGCGGTCCCCAGGCCGGATCCCTTGCCACCATTGGCGAACAGTTCACTCTCAACGCGAATCCCCAGGACTTTGTCGGCGACCCCAAGACGATCATGCTTGAGGTCGAGTTCCGCCACCCGGGCAGCTCGATCGCCGTCGAAAAGCGGAAAATGCGGATGGAGAACCTGTCCACGACCCACGTGGGCACCTTTCTGCGCGGGCGCTACGATGTCTCGTTCAAGGCCAGCCACTGGCTCCGCCGAACGCTGGCTTCCGTTTATGTCGACGGGGGCGTCACCTTCAACTCGACGATGGTCAACGGGGACATCAACAACGACAACCGCATCGACTCGGATGACTTCGACATCCTCGTCGCTCAGTTTGGAAGCGCCGGTCCCGAAGCCGACGTGGATGGGAGCGGCACGGCCGACTCCGATGACTTCGACATCCTCGTCAAGAACTTTGGCGACACCGGCGACAACTAACGCTCACCAGCGGAAAGACCCTCACGGACTTCTCCTCACGTCAAGGAGAAGTCCGTGCGCGTTGAGCCCGCTGCGTCAGAACGGCTTCTTGAGCAGGAGCTCGACGTTCCGATCGGTCGGGGCTCCGATCTGGAACGGTATCGACAACGCGGGGTCGTTTGCCGAAAGCTCGCGACTGATCGATGCGAGGCCGAGGGCGCCGATGTCGCCCGCGGTCGATGCAGGAGGAGCCAAATGGTCGATGAGGATGCCGAAGAACGACAACGTGCCGTCCTGGTTGTCGACGATTTCCACCGTGCGAGACTGCTGCGGGAAGTCGATGTGTGACGCCGTGTTCACTTCCCAGAATCCCTGCGATCGCTTGAGGGGGTCGGCGTGCGGCCACACGCGGTTCACGTGGCTGTGGCCGTTGACCCAAAGCACGACGTTCGGATAGCGGTGGAACAACGCCTCGATTTGAGTTGGCGTGAGGAGGACCGGATCGGGCGGGTTGGCCGTGCTGTTCCCCATCGTCAGCAGGTTGTGGTGGGAGAAGAGGACCACGAGCTTGTCCGGGTTGCCGGTCAGGACTTCGCGGCCCGCCTCGTCGTAGTAGCGACTGCTGACTTTGCGGAGCTCCTCCTCGATCCAAGCGGCCTGGATCGTGCCGAGGGTCCCATCCGCCAAGCCCCCATGGTTGACGGTGTCCATCATGATTCCGCGAACGGTCGGGGCCATCTCGAATGCGTAGTAGAGCTTGCCGGATTGCAGGTTCTCGACCGTGAAGCCGTGACCGACCGGGCCCGGCACTGCAGGGGAAGACAAATGAGCCTGAACGAAGTCGCGAGTCTCATGGATCTTGCGAGCCGGGTTCGCCGGTACTTGGCGCAGCGGCGATTCGGCTTCGAGCCGATCGAGGCACTCGATGTTGCCGGCTTCGATGCAGAGCAAGAAATCCAGAGGCGACGTGCCCGGAGCGAGGTCCATGAGCATCTTGGTGCCCTCAGCCAGACGATTCATGAACTCAAGGGTTCCGCCCTCAAGGTTGAAGTTCCCTTGGACGAGGCCATCGTGGTTGCCGTTGCCCGAATACCAGGGCATGTCGAGCCCGGTGGCGCGAAAGTCGCGGCCCGCGGCGAGCAAGACATTCGGATAATCCGGATAGCCGTAGTCGACCTTGAAAGAATCCGGTTGGATCCGCCCTGCCCACTGCGCAGGCACGGGATTCGGGTGGTAGTACTGCGAGTAGATCGCCTGACGCTCCGCGTCGGTCACGTTCGGGTCGTTCTCGGCATAGAGAACGTCGTCTTGGCAGCCCACGTAGCCCCGACCGGAGCTATCGGAGATCATCGGGCCGCCATCGAGGACGTTGATGTAGTTCTGCAGCTCGTTCGTCTGTTTGCCGTCGCCGTTGTCTCCGGTCGAGATCGCGAAGCTGAAGGCCGCACCCGTCACCGGCGACGCGGGCAGACTGTTGACGCGAAGGACCATCGCTTCGGCAACCCAGTTTGTGAACGCCTCCTGACATCGAAACGCGTCGGCGATGTCGAACGCCGGACTCGAGAACTTGCGCAGATACGGGGCCCGGGCCGGGCTCTGGGCGTCGATCATGTGCATGTCGGTCAAGTGGACGAACGCGACCAGGGTCTTACGATTGGCGAGCCGCTTGCTGTTGGCCTTCGCAAGCTCTTCGCGGACAACCAAGGGCCAACCGGGGAGGTAGCCGAGTCTCGAATAGCTCCCTTTGAGACCCTGTCTTGGAGTGCCGGCCAAGCCGATCGATCGCTCCAAAGTCGTCCCCCGGGGGAACTTGACGGCGGCCACGTCGGGTGCCGAACCCGATCCCGTGCAACCACCGAGAACCGCGAGCAAGCCGAGGAGGAGCAGTGATGTTCGAGGCATGCCCGCAAGTTTCGGGAGGGGCTAGTGTAATTCCTTCTCCTTCGTTCGAACGCGACCACCTCACCCGGTTCGCTGCGCTCACCGACCTCTCCCCCGGAGGCGGAGAGGTGATTCGGCCCAAGAACTTCTCCTCCCC
>DKKT01000001.1:18302-18464 GCA_002455425.1 Chthonomonas sp. UBA6659
CCACCTCACCCGGTTCGCTGCGCTCACCGACCTCTCCCCCAGAGGCGGAGAGGTGATTCGGCCCAAGAACTTCTCCTCCAATGGAGGAGAAGTCGGTGAGGGCGTAGCCCGAACCGGTTGAGGAGGCCGGAGCTTTTGTGTAATGGGATGGGGACCACCTCA